>JABFWL010000202.1 GCA_013362315.1 Catenulispora sp.
CTCATCCAGTGCCTCGCGCCGGGCATGCCCGGGGCTTGTCTGTCTGGTCCCGGTGCTTGCCGCGCCGGGTAGACGCGGCGCTTATACGCCGAAAGGATTAGGTGGGGACTAGATCGGCATGGTTCGGCAACCCAATGGGCGTGGCTTTCGTCAGAATGTTGAGTGCGGGGTGCGATCGGGGGTAGCCGAGGGCTGCTCTGCAAGCCGGTACGACGACTCTCTTCTTGGGGGGAACCGCAGGTGGGAACGAACGGACGCCACGCCGCCGAGGCGCGTAGGAGCTGGCCGGAGGGGGACCCGGTCGCGGTGGCGATGGTGGGCCTGCTCGATGTGGAACTGCGGCGCCGCGGCTGCGCCTGGTCGATCGTGGAGGAGGGGCTGATCGAGGTCTACGGCCCGCACCGCGGCCGCTGGCCGCTGGCCGCGCTCAAGCGGCGGATGGAGGTCGCCGAGAAGGCGGACTGGCCGGAGCTGGTCGAGGAGCTGGTGCTGGCCCGGGTCGACCCCGCCGGTTTCTACGCCTCCTCGGTGTCGGCCACCGGCGACCACGACTCGGAGTGGGCCTCGGTGCGCGGGCGGATCCGCGCCCGGCTGTTCGGCGGCGAGGACGCCGACTCCGCGGCGCTGGCCGGGATCGAGCACCGGTTCTGCGCCGACGGCCTGGTGGAGGTGCTGGAGCTGGTGCCGCCCTCGGCGCTGCGCGACCCGCTGGGCGCCGGCGTGCGCTGGTACCGGCCGGAGGAGGGGCCGGTGGCCTACGGCGACCTGGCCCGCTGGAAGGTGACGGCGCGCGAGGCGTACCGGACCGCGCGGGAGAACGTGCGGCGCGAGGGCCTGCTGGAGACCCGGCGGCTGGAGGCCGACGGAGTCGCGATCACGGTGGTGCGCGGCGGCGCCGGCTACGTGCCGACGCACGCGTTCTGGCTGCCGGACTACGTGCCCGTCGACAGCAACGGCGCGCTGGTGGTGATACCGAACCGGGGCCTGTTCGCGGCGCACCCGGTGCGCGGGCCGGAGGCGGTGGCCGCCGCCGAGGGGCTGCTGCGGCTGGCCCGGCGGCAGTACGAGACCGGCCCGGGGCCGGTCAGCGACCAGCTGTTCTGGTGGCGGGACGGGGTGCTGTACCGGCAGGGGTCGCGGCGCGGCCCGGACGGGATCCGGTTCGAGCCGACGCAGGAGCTGGCCGACGTGCTCAGGGCGCTGGCGCGCTAGCCGGGGCGGCCGGAGCGGTGTGATCGCGGTCGTCCTCGGCGGCCTCCTCGGCCTCCTCGGCGGCCTCCGCCGCCTCCCGCACCCGGTGCTGCGCCTCGCGCCGGATGATCGTCACCCAGCCGCCGATCGCGATCACGCAGAACAGCCACCACTGGAACCAGTACGACAGGTACGGCCCCTCGTCCAGGGACGGCTTGTCGATCGGCGTTATCTTCCCCGAATCCGCCGGCTGCGAGGTGATGACCTCGGCATAGCCGCCGCGTAGCGCCAGACCGGTCTTGGCGGCCAGGGACTCGGTGTTGACCAGGCTGATCTGCCCGGTCGGCAGCCCGGAGGTGACGTCCCGGATGCCGGTGTTGCCCTTGGTCTCGGACTGCTGGAGCCGGCCGGTGATCGCGACCTTGCCGGCGGGCGGCGCCGGGATGTCCGGGGACTGCTGCTGGTCGGTGCTGACCGTCGGGATCCAGCCCCGGTTCACCAGCACCGAGGTGCCGTCGGACAAGGTCAGCGGGGTGACGACCCAGAAGCCGGGGTTGCCGTTGACCTGGTGGTTGCGGGCCAGGAACTGGTGCCCGGGGTCATAGACGCCGGACAGGGTGACCTGCTTCCAGCGGTTCGTCTTCGGCACCGCGGCCCCGACCGCGTCGACCCCCTCGATCGGTACCGGCGCCGCGTCCATCGCGGTCTTGATCACCGCGTTCTCCGCCTTGCGCTCGTGGTAGCGGCCGCGCTGCCACATCCCCAGGCTGATGAAGGCCGGGATGAGGATCAGCCAGATCAGGACATGCAGGCGGATCCAGCGCCACGAGAAGACGAAACGGTACACGCGCCGACGTTACCCGACCGCCGCGGCGGCCCTTGCGTCAGGCCGGGGTTTCCGGTGCGCGGCTTCAGGTGCGGGCCAGGCCGGTGACGATGCCGAGCACCACCACCGCCACGCCGGCCAGCTGCGCGACGCCCGGCGTGCCGACGCCGAGGATGGCGCTGGCCGCGCAGGCCGAGACCGGCACGGTGCCGATCAGCAGGCCGGCGCGTTGCGGGCCGAGGCCGCCGAGCGCGCGGTACCAGAGGAGGAAGGCGCCGACGGTCAGGAGCAGCGAGAGGTAGAGCAGTGCCGCGGCCTCGCCGAGAGTCGGGACGCGGAGCATGGCGGTGCCGTCGGTGGCGAAGGCCGCGATCAGCAGGACCGGGACCGCGATGGCGGTGACGTAGGCCGAGACTCGCAGCTCTCCGAATCTCGGCAGCAGCGGCACCGCGAGGAGCGAGAACAGCGACTCGTTGACCAGCACCAGGACGGCGAAGACGACGCCGATCGCGCTGCCGTGGCCGAAGCCCTGCACCACGGCGCTGCCCGCGACGACCAGGCCGGCGGCGCCCAGGGCCGGGCCGCGCTTCGGGCCCGGGCCGGAGCCGGTGACCAGCGGGCCGGCGATGGCGAGGACCAGGGGAGAACAAGCGACGACGCTGCCGAGCGTGGCCGCGTCGGTGTGGCGAAGCGCCGCCAGGACGAAGATGTTGAACAAGATCAGCCCGGTCACGGACAGCAGCGTCAGCAACAGCCAGTCGCGGCCGCTCGGGCGGAGGCGGGGCCGGCCGCCGGGCGGGCTGCGGCGGCGCACGATGACGGCGAAGACGGCGGCGGCCAAGGCGTAGCGCAGGGCCTGGCCGCCGAGCACCGGATAGTGCGTCAGGCGGGCGCTGACCGCGGTGGAGGCTCCGAGGACTGACATACCTAATGCGCCTTCGACGACATAGCGGGCAGTACACGGGCCTGGGGAGGAGGCCGGAGACGGTGTGGGGTTCGCGGCGGCCGGCGCTGTGCTTAACGTCGCCGCCGGGGTCGCGATCGGCGTCGCGATCGGCGTCGCGATCGGCGTCGGCAACGGTTGTACGGCGGTGCTGGAGGTCGGCGACATGCAGCGAGGCTAAGCTCGGATTGGTCCGCGAGTAAGGGCCAATCAACATCGTGAACAGAGGACCAATCCATGGCCGAGATCCTGGTGGCGGTGGACCGGGCGGCGGGCCGCCTGGTCGAGCAGCTGGTCACCGGCCTGCGCGACGGCATCCGCGCGGGCCGGATCACCGGCGGCACCGTGCTCCCACCGAGCCGGCAGCTGGCCGCGGAGCTGCGGCTGTCGCGCGGGATCGTCGTGGAGGCGTACCAGCAGTTGGTGGCCGAGGGTTACCTGCTCAGCCGGGCCGGAGCCGGGACCTGGGTGGCGAGCGGCCACACAGTGGAGCACAGTGCTGCGACGCCGGCGGAGCCGGCCGACTCGGAGCCGGAGTTCGACCTGACCCCGGGCCGGCCGGACCTCGCCGCCTTCCCCCGAGCCGCCTGGGTCGCGGCGCTCCGCCGGGTGCTCAGCAACCTGCCGCACGCCGACCTCGGCTACGGCGACCCCGGCGGCGTCCTGCGCTTCCGTAAGGAGATCGCCAGCTATCTGCGCCGGGTGCGGGCGGCGGACGCCACGCCCGACCGCGTGGTGGCGATCAACGGCTCCGCGCACGGTCTCGCCCTTGGCCTGCAGGCGCTCTATGAGCGCGGGCACCGAGTGCTCGCCGTGGAGGACCCCTCTGCGGACCGGCCGCGCGGCCTGTTGGCGGCCTCGGGCATGAAGCTCATCGGCGTGCCGGTCGACGACGCGGGCCTGGTGGTCTCCGAGCTGCGCCGTACCGACGCCACCGTGGTCTTCGCCGGCCCCGCGCACCAGTACCCGACCGGCGTGGTCCTGGCGCCGTCCCGCCGCGCCGAGCTCATCGCCTGGGCGCGCGCGGTGGACGGCACCATCCTCGAAGACGACTACGACGCCGAGTTCCGCTACGACCGCGAACCGGTCGGCTGCCTGCAGGGCATGGCCCCGGACCGGGTGCTGTACCTGGGCACGGCCAGCAAGTCCCTGGCGCCCGCGCTGCGCCTCGGCTGGGCCGTGGCCCCGCCGGACCTGGGAGCGCGCATGCGGGACCTGCGTGGGGACAGCGACCTCGGCGGCTCGGTCCTGGACCACCT
This sequence comes from Catenulispora sp., assembly GCA_013362315.1. Classification (GTDB taxonomy): domain Bacteria; phylum Actinomycetota; class Actinomycetes; order Streptomycetales; family Catenulisporaceae; genus Catenulispora. Next base: position 4,220 of record JABFWL010000202.1, read on the forward strand.
GGTCATGTCCCACCTGATCGCCCAGGGCGCCTACGACCGCCACCTGCGCACCGTCCGCCGCCGCTACCGCCAGCGCCGCGACGCCCTGCTCGGCGCGCTGGCCCAGGAGCTGCCGCAGTGGCGGGTGCGCGGCGTGGCGGCGGGTCTGCACGTGCTGATCGACCTCCCGCCGGGCAGCGAGGAGACCGCGCTCGCGGCGGCGGCGCAGGCCCGCGGCGTGCGGGTGCAGCCGCTCGGGCCGCTGCGCTTCGCGCCGGGACCGCCGGGACTGGTGCTCGGATACGCGGCGGTGGCGCCGGGGCGCTTGGCGCAGGCGGCTCGACGGCTGGGGAAGGCGGCGGGGGAGGTGTAGGGGCGGGGAGGCGCAACGGTGCGCAGTGCGCGGCGGGTGATCTACCCGGTCGGGAACGGGCCGCGCAGTGTCTCAGTCGTCTGCCACAGCCGCGCCGCGCCGGCTCCGTCGGTCGCGTGCGGGGACGGCGAGGTGGGACGGTGGCGGTCGTAGTACGCGCCGTTGCGGATCGCCGGTGCTGTCGCCAGCTCGGCGAGCGGCGCGCCGCCCTTGGCCGGGGACGACAGCATCCAGCGGGTCGCGGTGCTGAGCAGCCAGAACCCGGGGGCGTGCATCGAGCGGACCAGCCGCGTGCGGACCATGCCCGGATGCACCGCCACGACCTCCAGGCCCGGCCGGCGGCGGTGCAGTTCGAGCGAGAACAGCAGGTTCGCGAGCTTCGACCGGCTGTAGGCCAGGTAGGGACTGTAGCCGTGGGCCGCTTGCAGGTCGTCGAAGTCGAGACGCACGTCGCCGCCCCCGAACAGCGGCGCGCGGTGCCCCTCGGAGTTGGTGTTGACGACGCGGCCGGCTCCCCGCGCGAGCAGCGGCAGCAGCAGCGCGGTCATGGTGAACGGTGCCAGGTGGTGCACGGCGAAGTTCATCTCCATCCCCTCGTCGTTCAGCATCCGGCGGGGCAGCATGACGCCGGCGTTGTTCACGAGCGTGTCGACAGCATCGGTCTCCTCCTTGATCCGGGCGGCCACCGCTTCGATCCCGGCCCGCGTGGCGACGTCGCCGGCCAGGAAGACCGGCCGCGGAGCCGTGGCCGGTGCCCGGGCGCCGATCTCCTCCACCACACCGGCTCCCCGGCGCTGGTCCCGCCCGACCACGATCAGCCGATGGCCGGCGGCGCCTAGCTGGCAGGCGGCGGCCCGGCCGAGTCCGGAGGTGCCGCCGACGAGCACGATCGTGCGCGGGTCGGCGGCTTGGCTGCCGATCGCACTCATTGCGCCTATTGCACTCATTGGGCAGCAGGGATCTTGCTCAGCCCCGTGACCCCGGCCACGAGCCGATCGCGAGTCCGCAGGGGCAGCCGGGCCAGCAGCCCGAGCAGCCGGGTGTCGGGGCCGACGGTGTAGCGGGGCTTCGGCTTGCGGGCGGTCAGAGCCTTGAGTACAGCTTCGGCGACGATCCCGGGAGAAGACGCCTTGGACTTGGCGAGCGAGGCGCTGACCGCGGCCGACTGCGCCTCGTAGAGCGCTCTGCGCTCCGGCGTCAGCGCTGCGAGGGACTTCGCCGTGGCGGCCGCGGACTTGTCGAAGATGGCGGTATCCAGCAGACCCGGCTCGATCACGATCACCGGCAGCCCCCAGTGCGCCAGCTCCAGCCGCTGGGCGTCGGACAGCGACTGCAGCGCCGCCTTGCTGGCCGAGACCGGGCCGAAGAACGGCCCGGCGACCCGGGCCGTGGCGGCGGTGATGTTGACCAGGCGGCCGTGCCCGGCGCGCAGCAGCGGCAGGAACGCCTGGGTGACGGCGGCCGCGCCGAACACGGTGACGTCGAACTGGTATCGCAGTTCCTCCGGCGTCACCAGCTCCAGCGGCCCCTGCACGATGACTCCCGCGTTGTTGACGATGCCGTGCAGCGCCGAGCAGCCGTCGCGCAGTACCGCAGTTACGGCGGAGGCCACGCTGTCGGGCTCGGTGACGTCGAGCTGGACGGTTCGGACACCGGGAATCTGTGCGAGATTCCCGCCCCCACTGCGCACTCCGGCGTAAACCCGGAACCCCTCGTCCGTCAGCGCCTTGGCAGTGGCCTGACCCACTCCGCCGCCGGCACCGGTGAGCAGTACGGCACGCGTATCAGCCATCGCGAAGCCTCCCCATACGGTCGATACTGTTGTCTCAACATGTCTGTTCTTACATGTCATGGTCTACATGTTGGGTCGCCCGTGTCAAGCGGAGCTGTGTCAAGATGAGGGCGAGACCGCTCCGGACCCGTCGCCGCCAGGAGGAAGCCGCAGATGTCGCTGCGCCATGGACTGCTCGGCCTGCTTGCCGAAGGTCCGGCCAGCGGCTATGACCTCGCTCGCCGCTTCTCCGAGGCGCTTGGTTCAGTCTGGCCCGCGCAGCATCCGCAGATCTACTCGGAGCTGGCGCGGCTGGAATCGGCCGGCCTCATCGAGGTCGAGAGCACCGGTCCGCGCCGCCGCAAGGCGTACCGGATCACCGAGGAGGGGCTGGCCGAGGTCCGCCGCTGGCTGGCCGAGGTGGAGGTCGACCACACCTTCCGGATGGAGACGCTGTTCCGCGCGTACTTCTTCTGGCTCATGGAGCCGGAGGACCTGAAAGCCCACTTGGCGAAGGAGCAGGTGTTCTTCGCCGAAACCGCCGCGGCGCTACGCGGCTACGCGGCCACCAAGGACCGCGGTGACTGGGGGACGAGCGCGCAGACGCGGGCCATGCGCATAGCGATCGAGGCGGGGATCCGCATCAATGAGGCGTTGGCGGGCTGGGCCGAGTGGGCGCAGGAGTCGGACATCATGACGTCTGAGGACTTCGGCACGGCGAAGTGACGGGTGAAGTAGCCGAGTGAAGGGGCCGTCGGCGGGACGTCGACGACCCCCACCACGCCGCGAGCCGGCATCAGGAGCCCGCGGCCCCGATCAGATTCTGGTGTCCCGGATGCGGCGCCTTGTCGATGTGGTCGACGAGCCCGTCCGCCCCGGAGGCGCTGGCGCAGTGCGCACAGCAGTAGAACTTGCCGTCGGACTCCACGCCGTGGCCGACGATGCGGCAGCGGCAGTGTTCGCAGGTCGGTGCCATGCGATGGATCGCGCATTCGAAGGAGTCGAACGTGTGCTTGACTCCGGCGGCGACGACGTCGAAGGACATGTAGTAGTCGTTGCCGCAGACCTCGCAGACGGCCATGGGACGGTTCTCCTGCTCTCGTAGGGTGCCCCCGGCCTCGCCCTACCCGATGCGATCTTCGGGTAGTCGGACGTTGCGCCATCTGGGGCGGCGGCTACGGCTCCCGCGGCAGGATCTCCACCACCTCGATCTGGCGGGTCACGATCTGCGCCGTCAGCACCTGGCGTTCGGTGGGCTCCCCGGCCGCCGGGTCGCCGGCGAACCTCCCGCCGACGAGGGGCTCCTCCGGCGCCGTCACCGGTTCGGTGCTCTCCGGGTCCGGTTCCTCGCCGGGCTGCGGCTCGTCGCCGGCCGGCGGGTTCGGCGGGGTCTGCGGGTTTGGCGGGTTCGGCGAGGGCTGCGGGTTCGGCGAGGCCGGCGCGCTCTGCGGCTCGGCGCCGCTCGGCGGCCCGTCGGCCGGCGGCTGCTCCTCGGAGCGCGGGCTGCCGATCAGCGGCTCCTCGGCGGTGCCTTCGAAGGTGACGTGCTGCCCGCGGCCCAGGCCGCGCCACTCGGGCAGGGTGATCGCGTACATCGCGCGGTCCTGCCACTGGCCGGCGATCAGATAGCGGTCCAGGAGGATGCCCTCGGGGCGCATCTTGATGTGCTCGGCGACGCGCAGGCCCGGGAGGTTGCGGGGGTCGAAGGTGGCCTGGACGCGGTGCAGCTCCAAGCGGCTGAATGCGAGTTCGAGCAACAGGCGCGCGGCCTCGGTGCCCAGGCCCTCGGCCCAGCGGTCGGGGCGCAGGTAGACGCCGATCTCGCCTTGACGGTGCGGGAAGCTGAGGATGTCCAGCGTGGCGGTGCCGATCAGGTCGCCGCCGGCGGCGCCGATCAGGTCGCCGTACTCCAGGCCCAGATAGAAGCTGCGGCGCGGCGTGGCCTGAGCCATGCGCGCGGTCTCGGCGAGCCAGGCGCCGGCGGTGTCCGGGGTGGCCAGCGCCGGCCACGGCGTGTGGGCCGCGACGCGCGGGTCGCCGGCTATCCGCTGCCAGGCCAGCAGATCGTCGGGGCGGAACTCGCGCAGGGACAGGCGCGGCCCCCTCGGGTACTCGTGGTGCGGAGTAGACACGGCAGCACGTTATGCGATCGAGGCCGTCACGTCAGCTCGAACGCGGGAAATGGACCTTCCAGCAGCGATCGCACCAAGGCTTCGGTCGACACCGTGAACAGCCGGTCGGAGTCCACAGGCGTGGCGAACGCCCCGGCCAGCACCGTGTCCGCCGCCGGTTCGGCCAGCCACAGCTCCTCGGCGGTGGGGTGCTGCTCCGGGGAGCGGTCGGTGTGCCTCTCGACGAGGACGAACCCGATCACGTGGTACTGCACCGCCCGCACCGCCTCGGCGGCCCGGGTCCCGCCGAGCCCGGCGGCGGCCACCTCGGCGGCGAGCGCACGCTGGGAGGGCAGGAACATCGCCGGGGTCAGCCCGCGCTCGTTGACCAGCCCGATCAGGTGCGGATGGCCGCGCAGGACCCGGCGCAGCCCGGTCGCCAGGGACAGCACCCGCGCCACCGGGCCGGAGCCGGCGGCCGCCAGGGTCTCCAGGCCGTGCACCATCTCCTGCACCAGCTCGTCCAGCAGCGCCTCGCGGTTGCCGACGTGCCAGTAGATCGAGGTGACCGCCACCCCCAGCTCGGCGGCCAGCTTGCGCATCGACAGGCCGGCCACGCCCTGCTCCTCGACGAGGCGGGTGGCGGCGTCGAGGACGGCGCGGCGGGACACCGCCGGGGACCGGACAGGTCGGGCGGGCCGGACCGGCCGGACAGGCTTCACAGCTTCCTGGGTCACGGTGCCCATCCTCTCGCCGACAGCGGGCCTTTACCCTTCGCGTGCCCGGGTGTAACAGTGTTACAGAAGGCTTATGACGAGGAGTCAGATATGCCCAAGGTCCGCTACGGCCCGCGCGACCTCGAAGCGGTCGCCCGGGCCCGGGAGTCGGCCGCGAAGCTGCCCGAACTGTGGTCCACCGGTGTGCACGCGGTCTGGGAGACCGACCCGGACGCCCTGGCCCAGGTCCTCCCGCCGCCCTTGAAGCCCAGCGCCGATCCGTACGTCCGAGCCACGATCAACAACGTGGACATCTTCGGTATGCCGCTCGGAGCCGCCGCGATCTCGGTGGCCTGTGCCCACGGCGACGAAGAGGGCTGGTACAGCCTCGTGATGCCGATGACCACCGAGCGCTCGCTGATCGGCGGACGCGAGGTCTTCGGTGAGCCGAAGAAGCTGGCGGACGTCACTGTCGAGCGCGACGGCGACCGGATCACCGCCGGGGTGACCCGGCACGGTGCCACCTTCGTTGAGATCACCGGGCGGATCGGGGCGCGGCTCGAAGCTCCGGCGCCCTACGTCAAGACCGACTGGTACCTGAAGTTCCTGCCCGCCGTCGACGGCCACGGCTTCGACGCCGACCCGCTGCTGGTGCGCTGCCTCCGCACGGAGAAGACCAGGCTGCTCCACGTGGTCGAGGGTGAGGTGACACTGCGCGAATCAGCCTTCGACCCGGTCGCCGACCTGCCGGTGCGCCGGCTGGTCGAGATCACCTTCGGCGAGAAGACCTCGGATCAGCGTGGGGAGGTGGTGGCCAGGCTGGACCCGCAGGCGATCCTGCCCTACGTCCATCAGCGGTACGACGACCCCGCCCAGATCCACGATTCCGTGGAGGCGCCGGATGCTGACTGAGCTGCCGGGCAAGACCGCGGTCGTGACCGGCGCGGCCAGCGGCATCGGGCTGGCTATGGCGAAACTGTTCGCGGCCGAGGGCATGAACGTCGTCCTCGCGGACGTCGAGGAACCGGCGCTGGACGGCGCGGTCAAGGCGGTACAAGAGCAGGCCGCCTCCGGGGCGGCGGCCGTCGGCCACGTCACCGACGTCTCGCTGCCCGACTCCGTCGCGGCGCTCGCCGATCGGGCCTTCGCCGCCTTCCCCAGCGTCGACGTGCTTTGCAACAACGCCGGCGTCGGCTCCGGCGCCGAGGGTCCGATGTGGCAGCACGAGCGCACCGACTGGCAGTGGGCGTTCGCGGTCAACATCTGGGGCGTCTTCCACGGAATCCAGGCCTTCGTCCCGCGCATGCTCGCGCAGGACACGCCCGGACACGTGGTCAACACCAGTTCCCCGGACGGTGGTATCGCCCCGCTGCCCACGGCCAGCGTCTACGCCGTCACCAAGTCCGCGATCGTCACGATGACCGAGGCGTTGTACGCGCAGTTGAGGCAGGCCGACGCCAAGATCGGCGCCTCGGTGCTGTTCCCCGGACCGCACATGGTCCGCACCGGCTTGTGGGAGTCCTACCGCAACCGTCCCGACCGCTATGCGAAGACCAGACCCCGCCAGACGCCTTATCCCACTCTCGAGGGCTGGGAGAAGGCCATGAAGGCGGCCGGTAGGCAAGCGCAGATGACCGAGCCGGAGGAGGTCGCCGCCCACGCTCTGGAGGGCATTCGGACCGGTGCCTTCTGGATCCTGCCTCGCGGCGGCGGCTCCGACGACCTGATCCGGCGCCGGTCCCACTCGATGCTGGAGCGCGCCAATCCCGAGTACCTGGAGAAGTTCATTCTCGACTGACCGACTGACCTACTGACTGCAGGGGAGTCAGAAAGCCCATGCCAGAACTCGACAACAGCCCGTATCTCGTCATCTCCTCCGACTGCCACGCCGGACTCCCGACCGAGGAGTACCGCACCTACATCGAGAGCGAATACCACCCCGCCTTCGACGACTTCCTCGCCGAGCAAGCCGCCCGCATCGAGGCCGCGACCAAGCTCGGCGTGCGCAATCCCGAGTTCGCCCGGCACTGGTTCGAGGAACACGAGGAAGGGCTGCGGGGCGGCTGGGACTCGGCGCAGCGGGACAAGGAGATGGACGCCGACGGCGTCACCGCCGAGGTGATCTTCCCCGACGCGGACGCCGTGGAGTCCACCACCGCCGCGCCGTTCGGCGTCGGCCTGACCTTCTCCGGCGGTCTGGACCAGGAACTGGCCCTGGTCGGCGCCCGCGCCCACAACCGCTGGCTGGCCGAGCTGTGCGCGCGCTCTCCCGAGCGCCGGCGCGGCGTGGCGCTGGTGCCGATCACCGGCGACGTGGACGCAGCGGTCGCCGAGATCCGGCGCGCCAAGGAATCCGGCCTCGGCGCCGTGATGATCCCGGCGATGTGGGAGGACAAGGCGCCCTATCACGACCGCCGCTACGACCCGGTCTGGGCGGTGTGCCAGGAGCTCCAGATGCCGGTGGCCACCCACTCCGGCGTGGCGCCCCGCGACGAGTACGGCGACCACCTGGGCATCTTCGTCTCCGAGGTCACCTGGTGGCCGGCCCGCCCGATCTGGTTCCTGATCTGGTCCGGCGTCTTCGAGCGCTTCCCCGGGTTGAGGTTCGGCGTCACCGAGGCCGGCTGCTGGTGGGCTCCGAACCTGCTGTGGTTCATGGACCGGCTGTTCCTCGGCGCCCACGCGACCGCCAAGCTCTCACCGTTCCAGGAGGTCAAGCGGCCGCCGAGCGAGTACTTCGACCGCAACTGCTTCATCGGCGCCTCCAACACCAAGCGGCGCGAGCTCGCGCACCGCTACGAGATCGGGGTCGACAACATGCTCTGGGGGAACGACTTCCCGCATCCGGAGGGCACCTGGCCGAACACCCGCAAGTGGCTGAAGACCACCTTCCACGACATCCCGGTCGAGGAGACCCGGCGGATGATCGGCCTGGCCGCCGCCGAGGTGTACGGGTTCGACGTCGAGGCGCTGCGCCCGGTCGCCGAGCGCATCAACCTGCGGCCCGGCGACCTCGGGCAGACCGGCGACGAGGCGGCCGGCTGGGCCGCGGCCCGGGAGGTCGGCAGGCACTGGCTCACCGGCCACGACTTCCCGGTCATCGGCTACGGCGCCACGCTGGGTGGGCACCGCACCGAGGGTGTCGGACCGGAGGTGTCCTGATGAGCGCGCAAGCCGGTGCCGACTCCCGGTACACCGTCATCTCCGCCGACGGCCACGCCGGCGCCGATCTGCTGGACTACCGGCCGTACCTGGAGTCCAAGTACCACGACGAGTTCGACGCGTGGGCCGCGACGTATGTGAATCCCTATGAGGACCTGCTCCACGGCGACGCCACCCGCAACTGGGACTCCGCCCGCCGCCTCGCCGACCTGGAACGGGACGGGATCGTCGCCGAAGTCCTCTTCCCCAACACGATCCCGCCCTTCTACCCCAGCATGTCGCTCGGCGCGCAGCAGCCGACCGCCGCCGAATACGAACTGCGCTGGGCCGGCCTGCGGGCGCACAACCGCTGGATGGCTGATTTCTGCTCGCAGGCGCCCGGCCGCCGCGCCGGGACCTGCCAGGTGCTGCTCGGCGACATGGACGACGCGGTCGCCGAGGTGCGCTGGGCTCGGGAGAACGGCTTGTTCGGTGGCGTGCTCCTGCCCGGGACGCCGCCCGGGACGTCGGTCCCGCAGCTCTACTCCGACGTCTACGAACCGCTCTGGGCGGTCTGCGAAGAACTCGACATGCCGATCAACCATCACGCGGGCTCCGCCTCGCCGGAGATCGGTCAGGAGCCGGCGGGCCGCGCGGTCTTCATGGTCGAGATCACCTGGTTCGCGCACCGCGCGCTCTGGCACCTGATCTACGGCGGCGCGTTCAAACGGCACCCCGGCCTGAAGTTCGTGCTCACCGAGCAGGGTTCCGGCTGGGTGCCCGGCGTGCTGGACATGCTCGACTACTATCACCGCGCCCTGGTCCGGCGGATGACCTCGGCGATGCAGAACTCGGACGCGGTCACCGCCGAGAGCCGGTTCGGCGCCGGGATCGCCGAGGCGGTCGGCAAGGCGCCGAGCGAATACTGGAAGCAGAACTTCTACCTCGGTGCGTCCTTCATGCGGCCCTCGGAGGTGCCGCTGCGCCACACCATCGGCGTGGAGAAGCTGATGTGGGGCAGCGACTATCCGCACGACGAGGGGACGTTCCCGTACTCGCGGGAGGCCTTGCGCAACGCCTTCGCCGGGCTTGCGCACGCGGAGATCGAAGCGATCCTCAGCAAGAACGCGGCCCGGGTGTACGGGTTCGACCTGGAGGCGCTGGACGCGATCGCCGCGCAGGTGGGGCCGACGGTCGCGGAGATCGACGAGCCGCTGAAGGAGGTGCCCGCGGACGCGACGTCGCCGACGTTCGTCGCCGATCCGCTGATCCGTGTCTGGTGATTCCCACCCGTCTCCCACCGCCGCCCGTTAAGGAGACGCTTCGCGTCGCAGTATTGGATTAGTGGCTTTCCCTAAGCAGGCCCGGCGGCCATTGCGCCCGGGCCTGCTTTCCTATGGTGTGCTCAGTGTCCTGATTATCCCGTGGTCTCCTTGACCGGTCTCACCAGACAAGGGAGTCGCATGAGCACCCGCACCCGAGCCACCCGCGCCGCGGTCGCGCTCACCGCTTTGGCCGCCGTCGCCGCGCTCACCGGCGCGGCCGGGTTGACCCAGCCGGACCCCACCTGGACTGGTGGCGCCCCGAAGGCCGGCACCGTCCGGCCGGTCCCGGACTTCGCCGGCGCGCACGACGTGGCGCTGCTTCCCACCCCGCTGCCGACGTCGCAGTGCGTCTCACAGATCGGCATCATCTGCTACGACCCGGCACAGTACCGCAGCGCTTACGACTACAACCCGCTGTACCAGGCCGGGATCGACGGCCGGGGCCGCACCATCGTGATCGTCGACTCCTTCGGGTCGCCGACCATCCAGCACGATCTGGACGTGTTCGACGCCCAGTTCGGCCTGCCGCCGCTGACCGTCGACATCCGGCAGACCGCCCCGATCCCGCCCTACGACAACAGCGCGGACCGCCAGGGCTGGGCCGGCGAGAGCACGCTGGACGTGGAGTACGCGCACGCCATGGCGCCCGGCGCGAAGATCATCCTGTTGGAGACGCCGGTCTCCGAGACCCAGGGGGTGCAGGGCTTCCCAGAGATGATGGACGGCGAGAAGGCACTGATCGACGCGAATCAGGCCGACGTCGTCTCGCAGAGCTTCGCCAGCACCGAGAACAACTTCCCCGGGTTCGCCCAGGGCGACTTCTCCTCGCTGCTGAACCTGCGCTACGCCTTCCAGGCCGCGCAGCGCCACGGCACGACGGTCCTCACCAGCTCCGGCGACCACGGGACCGCGGACGTGGACCTGAACGGCGACCCCTACGGCTTCCCGGTGGCCGACTGGCCGTCCTCGGACCCGCTGATCACCTCGGTCGGCGGCACCTTCCCGGCGATCGACGACGCCGGGCACCGCACCGCCGCCGACGTCGTGGCCCACGACTGCGACCGGACCGTGCTGGACGGCTGCGGCATCGTCTCCGGCGGCGGCGTGTCCGGCGTGTTCAAGCGGCCGCCGTTCCAGGCCGGGGTCAAGGACGTGGTGGGGAACCACCGCGGCTACCCGGACATCTCGATCTCCGGCGGCGGGGCGAACGGCATCCGGTCGGCGGCCTGGATGTACTTCAGCTTCAACCCGGCCCGCGTCGGCTGGCACCTGGTCGAGGGCACCAGCGAGTCCTGCCCGCTGATGGCCGCCACCGTCGCCCTGGCCGACCAGGCCGCCGGGCACCGGCTGGGGAACATCAACCAGGCGCTGTACCGGCTGGGCCACCTGTCCACGCTGCCGCACTTCCCGCACCTGACCGGTATCCAGGACGTGACCAGCGGCACCATCTCCGACGACGGCGTCACCGGCGCGAACGCCGGCCCCGGATACGACCTGGCCAGCGGCTGGGGCACCATCGACGCCGCCCGGTTCGTGCCCGCGCTGGCCGCGGCCGGCTCGCTCGGCTGAATTCGGCTCAGTCCGGCTCAGTCCGGACCCAGCCCCCAATACGCGGCCCGCCGACCCCCGCCGGTCGGCGGGCCGCCGCCGTTCGGCCCAGTCCTTCAGGACGGGATCAGGTCCCCGGGGTTTCCTGGATCCACCGGTTCCGGGACTCGGCAGCCGAGGAGAAAGCGTGCTGCTCTGAACAGCAGTGATCTGCTCTGAACAGCGGTGGATCTTTGACGGTGCGTTGATCTGTCCTTCAGTAGGGTGGCGAACCGCAGGCCGGAGGGTCCGGCACGGCCGATCGTGGTGGGAGCGGCCGAACGTGTGGGGAAACGCTGATCGTGTTTGGACGGCTGATCGTCTTGGGAACGGCTGATCGTGTTCGGAACGGCTGATTTTGCTGGAACGGAGTGTGGCGCCGATGGTGGAACCCGCAGGCCGGTCGCGGGTGGCCCGCAGACGGCAGCGCCTGCGGGAGCGCAAGCGTGTCCGGGCGCGCCGGACCGCTCTCGCCGCCGGCGTCGCCGGGCTGCTGGTGATCACCGGGATGCTCGGCACCGCGCTGAGCACGTCCCATTCGTCGGCCCGGGCACTGACCGCCGACGGCTCAACCCCGGCCGGACCGGCGACGTCGTCCGTCAGCGGGTCGACGGCCGGAACGGCGTCCTCCGCCGCCACGTCGTCCACCTCTGAAGCAGCCGTGGAGTCCCCCTCCGTCGCGACCACGTCGGCCAGCGCCGACACCAAGGCCCCGGACAGCGCCACTCCGGTGCCGTCCGTCGCGCACCCGGCGGCGAACCCGGCCAGTAGCGGCCCGGCCGGGGCGGGCGCCGGGCCGGTCTCCACCGTCGACTCCTCGGCACCGCAGACCGGTCCGCCGGCAGGCAGGCCCTTCGGCGGCACCCCGGCGGTCGGGGTGCTGTTCCTGGCCGGTTCAGGCGTCGCGAACCACTTCTGCAGCGCCTCGGTCGTGCACAGCACGGCCGGCAACCTGGTGATCACCGCCGGGCACTGCGTCTACAGCGACGGCCCGAAGCAGAACGTCGCGTTCGCCCCCGGCTACCACGACGGCCAGACCCCCTACGGCACCTGGACCGTGACCAGGATCGTGGTCTCCGACGGCTGGCGCGGCAGCCACAACGAGGCCGAGGACGTGGCCTTCCTCCAGGTGGCGCCGTCGGGTTCGGGCGCGTCGCTGGAGTCGGTCACCGGCGCCGACCAGATCGGCTTCAACCGCGGGTTCGGCATGCCGGTGACCGTCCCGGCCTATCCGCTGGGCTCCGACACCCCGATCACGTGCGTCGCCCCGGCCGTGAAGTACAGCGCGACGCAGACCGAGTGGGACTGCCGCGGCTATCCCGACGGCACCTCCGGGGCGCCGTTCCTGACCGATGTCGACGCCGGCGGCGCGAAGGGCACCGTCATCGGCGTGATCGGCGGCTACCAGCAGGGCGGCGACACTCCCGACGTCTCCTACAGCGCCTACTTCGGCAACGCCGTCCAGGCTCTGTATCAGACTGCTGCGGCGCAGTAGCGGCACCTTAGCCGGTTCGGGAGATCTCGACCCAGTCGGGTGAGATAACCTCCGACACGCGAGGAACGCCCGGTTCGCGGGGTGCGCGCCGACTAGCCTGCCAGGCGACAAGGCGGCGCCAGGATGGATGGCGCGCCGCCACCCTCCTGGAAGGTTCACGGTTTTGTTCTCCGGCTTCAAGAAGTTCATGATGCGCGGCAACGTGGTCGACCTCGCGGTCGCCGTCGTCATCGGCACCGCCTTCGGCGCGGTCGTCAACTCGCTGGTCAAGGACATCATCATGCCCCTGATCACGGCGATCTTCGGCGACCAGGACTACAGCCACCTGAAGTGGACCGTGAACAGCTCGGACATCATCTACGGCAACCTGATCACCGCGATCATCAACTTCGTGTGCGTCGGCCTCGCCATCTACTTCCTCATCGTGGCTCCGATCAACAGCTACAACGAGCGCCGCAGGGCGCGCGGCGTCGTGGTGCACGAGGAGCCGGGGGAGAGCGAGAAGGAGCTGCTGGCCTCGATCCGCGACATCCTGGCGGACCAGCGCATGGAGCGCTGATCGGCCAGGATGTGGATGCCGCGGCACTGCCGGTAGTGCTTAGGGGTGCGGCAGCAGCGCCGGGCAGCCCTTGGTCTTGTAGCTGGACTGGTACTCGAAGTGCCAGCTCTCGTCCGCGTACCGCCGGCAGAGCCCGAACTCGCCCTTGGTGTTCTCCAGCCAGCTGGCCGCCGCCGGCGGCGCGATGTCCATCGCGTAGCCCTGCACGTGCGCCGACTCGTTCGGCGGCAGCGCGTACTTGCGCGCGGCCTGCGCGGAGCCGAGCTGCTTGACCCAGCACTCGAAGATCCGCTCCTGATAGGCCGCCGAGCGGTATCCGGAGTTGAGCAGGAACGACGAAACGCCGTCCGCCTTGGCGGCGGCCTGCGCGGCCAGGAACGCGTGCTGCGCGCCCTTGTTCATGCCGCTGAACTTCGAGGCCTCGTCCTGCTGCGTGGAGTGGGAGGTGTTCTCGCAGTCGCCGCCCTCCTCGTCGGTGCCGGCCGGCGGCGCGGGGGAGGAGGACTTGGAAGTGGAGGGCTTGGAGGGGGTCGAGGTCGTCGCGGACTTGTTCGGAGTCGGCGAGCTCGACGAGGACGAGGACGACGAGGATGAGCTCTGGGTCGTCGATCCGGTGGTCGAAGTGTCGGCGGAGCTGCCCGAGGTCTGCGCGTCCGAGCTGGAGGAGGTGACGGCGGTCTTCGCCGCCGCGGCGTTCTCCGTGGTGTCGCGGCCCTTGTGGGATCCACCGGTGGCGATCGCCGTCGCCGTCCCGGCCAGCGCCAGGGCCGCCACAGCCACGCCGGCCGTGACCAGCCAGCGCCGGGGTCCGCGGGACGGCGCCGGGGCGCCAGGGGTGCTGTGCCTGTCCGCGCTGTACCCGTCAGCGCCGTAGCCGTCCGGTCCGTCGGCCAACGCCGCCGCCTCGGCCGCGGCCCGCCCGATGTCCTCGGGGGTCGGCTCGGGGACCGGCTCGGGAGCCGGCGCCGGGCCGTGATCGGGGCCGTGATCGCGCTCTTCCATGACCCAGAAGACGTGTGGAGCCGGTCCGTGGTTGCCGTTCCCGAAGTCTCGGTTGGATCACGATCACCGCCATGGGGGCTCCTGTTGCTCGAAAGACAAGACGTTCGGCGGGAACAAGCAGGGGTTTCTGAGAAGCTGGTGATCTGGAGAAGGATCGGAACGAGGAAGCGGCGCTCGTCCGCCGCGGCGAAAGTGGGTCTGGATGCTGGTCGACACGTTCGGCAGGACGGCGACGGATCTGCGGGTGTCTCTCACCGACCGCTGCAACCTGCGCTGTACCTACTGCATGCCGGCCGAGGGCCTGCCGTGGCTGCCCAAGGACGAGCTGCTGACCGACGACGAGATCGTGCGCCTGGTGGACGTCGCGGTGACCCGGCTCGGGATCGCCGAGGTGCGCTTCACCGGCGGTGAGCCGCTGGTCCGGCCCGGTGTGGTCGACCTGGTGGCGCGGGTCGCGGCACTGCGGCCCCGGCCGCGCATCTCGCTGACCACGAACGCCGTCGGGCTGACCCGCCTGGCCGGCCCGCTCAAGGCGGCCGGGCTGGACCGGGTGAACGTCTCCCTGGACACCCTCGACGAGGCGGTGTTCCGCACGCTCACCCGGCGCGACCGGTTCGCCGACGTCGTCGCCGGGCTGGCGGCGGCGGCTGAGGCGGGCCTGGCTCCGGTCAAGGTGAACAGCGTCCTCATGCGCGGCGTCAACGACGCCGAGGCGCCGGACCTGCTGCGCTGGTGCCTGGAACGGGGCTACGAGCTGCGGTTCATCGAGCAGATGCCGCTGGACGCCCAGCACGGCTGGGACCGCTCGGAGATGGTCACCGCCGACGAGATCCTCACCTTGCTGGCCGCCGAGTTCACCCTCACCCCGGAGGGCGAGCAGGTGCGCGGGGCGGCCCCGGCCGAGACCTGGCTGGTGGACGGCGGCCCGGGCCGGGTCGGGGTGATCGCCAGTGTGACGCGGCCGTTCTGCGGCGCGTGCGACCGGGTGCGGCTGACCGCCGACGGCCAGATCCGGACCTGCCTGTTCGCCCGCGAGGAGTCGGATCTGCGGGCCGCGCTGCGCTCCGGAGCGGACGACGTCGCGCTGGCCGAGCGCTGGCGGACCGCGATGCTCGGCAAGAAGCGCGCGGCCGGGATCGGCGAGCCGGACTTCGTCCAGCCGGACCGTCCGATGTCTGCGATCGGCGGCTGATCGGCGGCTGATCGGCGGCTCATCGGCGGCTCATCGGCGGAGCTGATCGGCCGACTGAACACCGTCTGCTGATCGCCAGCGCGCATGCGGTTCGCATAACCGCGCCGACCGAGGAAAAGTAAGGCCCCCATTCCCCTCCCGGCTGTTCGCATGTCATACTTCTTACCTGCGCCCTGAACCCCCGTCGGGGCGCCACCTGCGGCGTCGAGCGGCTCCCCCCGTGGCCGTTCGACGCCGCGTCTTTGTCCCGAAACCCTTCCGGAAACCGTCCCCTGACGGCTGCCGACGCGGTGCGTAATGCCGTGTTCTACAGTGGCGGAGTGACCTCGAACGACGCTTCCGGCACCGCCATCTGCTCGGCCAAGGGCTGTCGGCAGGCCGCCGCGTGGAGCGTCGTCTGGAACAACCCGAAACTGCACGCGCCGGAGCGGCGGAAAGTCTGGCTGGCCTGCGAGGAGCATCGGCAGCACCTGGCGGACTTCCTCGACTTGCGAGGGTTCCTGATCGGGGTCGAGCCGTTCCGGCCGGGGTCCTCAGACGACGCCTGAGAACCCCGGATCCGGGCCGAACCTCAAAAACTCATGAGGTTGTTCAGCTCGCCATAGTTCAGGGCCTCGGCCACCGAGGTGTATGTGCCGTGGGCGGCCAGTTCCTCGGCGGCCCGGCGCACCAGCCCGTAGGCCGCCTCGGCGACCGCCGACCCCAGGCTGACCCGGGCCACGCCCAGCGCCGCGAGCTCGCCGACCGTCGGCGCGCCCGGCCCGACCAGGATGTTCAGCGGCGCCGGGATGTCCTTCGCGAGCGCCGCGATCGTCTCCGGCTGCGCGAGGCCCGGCACGAAGATCCCGCTCGCGCCGGCCTCCAGGTACCGCTCGGCCCGTGCCAGGGTCTCGGTCAACCGGGTCTCGGGCGCCCCCAGGCCGAACAGGAACACGTCGGTGCGGGCGTTGATGAACAGCGGGATGCCGGCGGCCTCGGCGGCCCGGCGGGCGGCGGCGATCCGCTCGGCGTGCTCGGCGGGCTCCCGGATGCCGTCCTCGATGTTGATCCCGACCGCGCCGGCGGCGATGACGGCCGCGACGGTGTCGGCCACGCCGTCCGGCTCGGCGGCGAAGCCGCTCTCGATGTCCGCGCTCACCGGCACCTCCACGGCCCGGGCGACGCGGCGGACCAGCTCGATCGCCGATTCCCGGTCCAGCTTGTCGCCGTCGGCGGCGCCGAGCCCCCACGCCACCCCGGCGCTGGTGGTGGCCACGGCCGGGGCGCCGGTGGCGGCCACGACGCGGGCGCTGGCGGCGTCCCAGGCGTTGGCCAGGGCGAGCGGGGTGCCGGGGATATGGAGGTCGCGGAAGCGGACGGCCAAGTCGTGCTGTGAAGTCATGAGGCAAGGAAATCAGAGGACGGGCCCCAGGCCTGGCCGGATTCGGACATGGCGGCCCGGCTCAGTGGTCGTCGTGGTCGTCGTGGTCGTCCTGGGCATCCGTCACGATCCGGCCGACCAGCGGCTCGGCGGGAGTGTCGCCGTCGGCTCCGCCGGACGCACTCGGCCCGTCAGCCCGTCCCGTGCCCGCGGTCAGGGCCCGCCGCGCCTCGTCCTGGTACCACGAGTCGGCCCCGCGCTCCGGCTCGCGGCCGCCGTTGGCGTACACCACCGCGATGTACGGCAGCGCCAGCGCCAGCGCCGCCAGCCCGAGCTTCCACGGCCAGGCGATCGGCAGGATCACGATGAGGAGGAACGCCGCGATCCTGATCCCCATCGCCATCAGGTACTTCGACTCGCGCGAGCGGATGTCCTGGCTCAGCGGCGTGGGTGCGTCGGTGATGCCGTAGACGACCTCATGTTGGGATTCCTTATCCCGCCCGATGCGCATACTCCCAGGCTACGCCCGGGCCTCCGGCAAGAGACAGGACCCCGCCGGCCGGCACCCGGCGGGGTCCTGCTATGGCTTCAGCCTTACGACGCCTGGCTCACCGAGGACATGTTGAAGTCCGGGATCCGCAGCGCCGGCATCGCGGTCCGGTTGAAGTTGTCGCCCCACTCGCGGGAGTAGGTGCGCACGGTCTGCCCGGCCTCGGCGATCCGGGACAGCAGCGCCACCGGCGACTCGTTGAAGCGGAAGTTGTTCACCTCGCCGACCACCTCGCCGCCCTCCACCTTGTAGACGCCGTCCCGGGTCAGGCCGGTCAGCAGCAGCGTCTGCGGGTCCACCTCGCGGATGTACCACAGGCAGGTCAGCAGCAGGCCGTCGTCGGTGGCCGCGACCATGTCGGCCAGCGACGGCCCGGCGCCGCCGGGCGCGCCCTCCAGGATCAGGTTGTCCACCGGCGGGGTCAGCGGGGCGCCGGTCTGGGCCGCGGTCCGCCGGGTGGCGGCCAGCGAGGTCAGCACCCCGTCCCGGATCCAGTCGGTCGGGCCGAGTTCCAGGCCGTTGTCGAAGACCGACATGAACGCGTCCGAGGAGTAGGCGTCGACGTACGGCGTGCACTCCAGCCCCGGCGCGGCCGGGTCGCTGCGCAGCGTCACCTTGACCGGGGAGGACCCGGACACGCTCTCCCCGAACTTCACGCCGCCGCCGGTCTTGCTGAACACCGACCGGCCGTCCTTGGCGTCCCGCAGCGACGAGGACCAGTACGCGTAGATCAGCAGATCGGCGACGGCGGTCGGGGGCAGGATCGTCGGGTAGCGCCCGGCCGGCAGGTCGATCCGGCGCTTGGCCCAGTCCAGGCGGCGGGCCAGGTCCCGGCCCACGGCGACGATGTCGACGTCGGCGAAGTCCGCGGTCGGCACGCCGGCCCATGCCGAGCGCGACCGGTCGCCGGACTTGGCGTTCAGCTGCACCGAGCCGGTCGGCTGCACGTGGCGCAGCCGCAGGCCGGTCGAGGAGCCCAGGTACTGGGTGCTCAGGGTGTGCTCGGCGTAGCCGAACAGCAGGCTGCCGTCGGCCCGCGCGGCCTCGATGGCCTCGCCGAGCGCCGGGGCGAAGGCGCCGAACACCGAGATGCCGGTCTCCTCCGGCGCCGCGTCCCAGTCCGCCGCCACCCGGCCGGGGACGAGCTCGGCGGCGTCGTCGGCCGGGCCGGCGTCCTCCGCCGCCCGCTCGCTGGCCCGGACCAGGTCCTCGATGGTGTCCAGGCCGACCCCGGAGCGGCCCACCACCCCGGCCCCGGCCTTGGGCTGGGTCTGTGTCTGTGTCTGTGTCTGGGACTTGGCGGCGCCGACGGTGCCGTTCTTCACCGAGATCACGGTGACCGTCTGGCTCGCCGAGACGCCGTTGGTGGTCAGGGTGTTGTTGGCCCAGCGCAGGTTGGCGTCGGTCGCGGCGTCCACGATGACCACCGCGCCGTCGGCGCGGGAGAGCTCCAGCGCCTTCTCGACGAGCTGCTGGGGGGTCGCCTGCGAAGAGTTCTGGCTCACTGGCCGGCCTCCTGGACCGTGTTGAGGATGCGGATGCCGCGGAACAACGCGGACGGCGCGCCGTGGCTCACCGGCGCCACCTGCCCCGGCTGGCCCTTCCCGCACTGGAAGGAGCCGCCCAGGACGTAGGTCTGCGGACCGCCGACGGCCTCCATGGCGCCCCAGAAGTCGGTGGTCGTGGCCTGGTAGGCGAAGTCCTTCACCTGGCCCTTGAGCTCGCCGTCCTCGATCAGGAAGGCGCGCTGCCCGGTGAACTGGAAGTTGTAGCGCTGCATGTCGATCGACCAGGACTTGTCGCCGACGATGTACAGGCCGCGCCGGACCCGCGAGATCAGCTCCTCGGTCGAGGGGCCGTCCGCGGCGGGCTGCAGGGAGACGTTGGCCATGCGCTGGATCGGGACGTGCGAGGCCGAGTCGGCGAAGGCGCAGCCGTTGGAGCGGCCGCCGTTCAGGCCCTCCAGCTGCGCGATGCGCCGGTCGAGCTGGTAGCCGACCAGGACGCCGTCCTTGACGATGTCCCAGCGCTGGGTCTGCACGCCCTCGTCGTCGTACCCGACGGTGCCCAGGCCGTGCTCGACCACGCGGTCGCCGGTGACGTTCATCACCGGCGAGCCGTATTTCAGGGTGCCGAGTTTGTCGAGCGTGGCGAAGGAGGTGCCGGCGTAGGCGGCCTCGTAGCCGAGCGCGCGGTCCAGCTCGGTGGCGTGGCCGATGGACTCGTGGATGGTGAGCCACAGGTTCGAGGGGTGGATGACGAGGTCGTACTCGCCGGGCTCGACCGACGGCGCGGCGAGCTTGGCGCGCAGCAGCGCCGGCAGTGCGTCGAGCTCGGCGTCCCAGTCGAAGAAGTCATTGCTCGTGAAGAACTCCCAGCCCCGGCCGACCGGCGGCGCCAGGGTGCGCATGGTCTCGAAGGCGCCGGTCTGCTCGTCCACGGTGACCGCGGTCAGGCCGCCCTCGGTCCGGATCCGCTGCTGGGTCAGGCGGTTGCCGGCCAGGTCGGCGAAGTACTTGCACTCCTGCACGGCCTGGAAGTCGGCGTCCACATGGGCCACGCCCTCGTGCCGCAGCAGCCGCTCGGACCAGGCCTGGAAGTGGGCGATCTTCTCGGTGTCGGGGACGTCGAAGGGGTTGACGCCGAAGCGGGAGACCCACACCTGCTCGCCGTGCACCGGCTCCGGCGCCAGCACCACCGGTTCGGCGTTCACCGGCTTGGACACCCGGGCCACCTCGACGGCCTGCTCGGCCAGCCGCGCGGCGGCCTGCGGCGTGAGCACCACGCCGGCGGCGAAACCCCAGGTTCCGTCGTGGACCACGCGTACGCTCAAGCCGCTGTCGGAGGCGTCCACGACGCCGTCGACATGGCCGTCGCGCAGGTTGATCACCTGGGAGCGGACACTCTCGACCCGGAGGTCGGCGTGCTCGGCGCCGAGGTCCCGGGCCCGGGTCAGCGCCGCCTCGGCCAACTCGGCCAGGGGCAGCGCGGTGAAGGACTCGTCTACGGTCATGCTGCAAACCTAGCCGGAGCGACCCGTCTTGTGCCGGTTGTGGAACCCCTACAAAACCGAGGCCTGACGATCTATGCCGACCGTGGTTGCGGCTACCGCCCGGTAGCCCGATAACGTCGGCTCAGACGTCAGGCGGCCCGGGGGCCGCGGGAGAAGAACAGAGGTGTCGAATTGAGCCGGTCCGTACTGGTCACGGGGGGAAACCGGGGAATTGGCCTGGCCATCGCGAAGGGCTTCGCCGCGCAGGGCGACAAGGTCGCGGTCACGTACCGCTCCGGTGAAGTGCCCGAGGGCCTGTTCGGCGTCAAGTGCGACGTGACCTCCGCCGAGGACGTCGACCGCGCGTTCGGCGAGGTGGAGGCGCAGCACGGCCCGGTCGAGGTGCTGGTGGCCAACGCCGGCATCACCCGCGACACGCTGCTGCTGCGGATGAGCGACGAGGACTTCGAGGCGGTGCTCGGCACCAACCTGGTCGGATCCTTCCGGGTCGCCAAGCGCGCCAGCAAGGGCATGCTGCGGCTCAAGCGCGGCCGCATCATCCTGATCTCCTCCGTCGTCGGGCTGTCCGGCTCGGCCGGGCAGGCGAACTACGCGGCCAGCAAGGCCGGGCTGGTGGGCTTCGCGCGCTCGGTGGCGCGCGAGATCGGCTCGCGCGGCATCACCTGCAACGTGGTGGCGCCGGGGTTCGTCGAGACCGATATGACCGCGGTCCTCTCCGAGGACCGCAAGGCCGAGATCCTCAAGCAGGTGCCGCTGAACCGCTACGCGTCCACCGACGAGATCGCCGGCGTCGTCCGCTTCCTGGCCTCCGAGGAGGCCGCGTACATCACTGGTGCCGTCATCCCGGTTGACGGCGGACTCGGAATGGGGCACTGAGCATGGGAATCCTCGAAGGCAAGCGCATCGTCGTCACCGGTGTGCTCACCGAGGCCTCGATCGCCTTCCACGCCGCGCGGCTGGCGCAGCAGGAGGGCGCGCAGGTGGTGCTGACCGCCTTCCCGCGGCCGTCGCTGACCGAGCGGATCGCCAAGAAGCTGCCGAGCGGCGGCGCGCCGGTGATCGAGCTCGACGTCACCAACGCCGAGCACCTGGCCTCGCTGGCGGACAGCGTGAAGCAGCACCTGGACCAGGTCGACGGCATCGTGCACAGCGTCGCGTTCGGCCCGCAGGACGCGCTCGGCGGCAACTTCCTGAACACCCCGTGGGAGTCGGTGGCCACCGCGGTCCACGTCTCGGCGTACTCGCTGAAGTCGGTGACGATGGCGCTGCTGCCGCTGTTCCCGCAGACCGGCGGCTCGGTCGTCGGCCTGGACTTCGACGCGCAGCTGGCCTGGCCCGGCTACGACTGGATGGGCGTGGCGAAGGCGGCCCTGGAGTCCACCTCCCGCTACCTGGCCCGGGACCTGGGCCCGCGCGGGATCCGCAGCAACCTGATCGCGGCCGGCCCGATCAAGACCATGGCCGCCAAGTCGATCCCGGGCTTCGACGCCTTCGACGGGGTGTGGGGCGAGCGGGCGCCGATCGGCTGGGACCTGTACGACGCCGAGCCGGCCGCGCGCGGCGTCGTGGCGCTGCTGTCGGACTGGTTCCCGCGGACCACCGGCGAGGTCGTCCACGTCGACGGCGGGGTGCACGCGATGGGGGCGTGAGCCCTTCCGGCGCTCTCGACGGCCGGGTCCGACTTCCTTCTTTTCGAAGGGGCCGGGCCCGGCCGTTCGCTGTCCCAGGACCGACCGAAATTGTCAGTGGCGGCCGGTAGAAAGGGGGGACAGGGTCAATCTGAGGTCATCAGGGCTCGGCGGAATTCGCGATATAGCTTGACTATCGGCGCACGGGATATAGCGTGTGCATCGCAGTCATGCCGCCTTGACGATCGGCGCGGAGGGGAGTGGCGATGAGCGAGACGAGGAGTGGGGCCGACGGCCTGGGGGCCGCGGTGTCCGACGTGGTACCGGAAACCGAGGTCCCGGTGCTTGCCGAGGACCGGCCGGCCGAGGGCGGCAAGTCCGCGAAGAAGGCCAAGGGCGGCAAGGCCGCCAAGCCCGGTACCGGCGTGACCGTGCCGAAGGGCGCCTGGGCGGTGATGTTCACCGTGCTCGGAGCGTCGATGATGGACCTGCTCGACGCCACGGTGATGAACGTCGCCGCGCCGTCGATCCGGACCGGCCTCGGCGCGTCCAACACCGAGTACCAGTGGATCAGCACCGGTTACGTGCTGTCCTTCTCGGTGCTGCTGATCGCCGGCGGCCGCCTGGGCGACATCGTCGGACGGCGCCGGATGTTCGTGTTCGGGCTGGCCGGCTTCACGCTGATGTCCGCGGTCTGCGCCGCCGCGCAGAACCCCGCCGAGCTGATCGGGGCGCGCCTGCTGCAGGGCGCCGCCTCGGCGATGATGATCCCGCAGGGCATCGGCATGATCCGGGAGAAGTTCGGCCGGGAGAACAGCCAGAAGGCGTTCGCGATCTTCGGGCCCTTCATGGGCCTGTCCGCGGCCCTCGGCCCGGTGCTCGGCGGCGCGCTGATCACCTACTCCTCCTGGCGCTGGGTCTTCGTGATCAACATCCCGGCCGGGATCTTCGCGCTCTACTACGCGACCAAGGTGCTGCCGACGGTGCACCACCGCGCCGACGACCGCCCGAAGCTGGACGTCGTCGGCCTGATCCTGTGCTCGGCCGCGGTCGGGCTGCTGGTGTACCCGATCATCCAGGGCCGCGAGAGCCACTGGGCATCCTGGACCTTCCTGATGATGGCCGGCTCCGCTGTCGTGATGGCGGTCTTCGCCTTCTACGCCCGCGCCCGCCACATGCGGAACCTGGACCCGTTCCTGGAGACCAGCTTGTTCCGTAAGCGGGCTTTTACCACCGGTACCATGACCATTTTCCTGTTCTTCGGGGCCTGCGCCGCGGCCTTCGCCGCCAGCCCGCTGCTGCTGCAGGTGTCGCTGGGCTGGTCCCCGCTGCGCGCCGGCCTCACCGGCGCCTGGTGGTCGCTGGGCACCATCGTGGCGATGGGCGCCGGCCAGGCCTTCGTCAAGCGGGCGCCGCGCCGCGTGCTGCACGCCGGCCTGCTGACCCTGGCCGCCGGCATGGCCCTGAGCGCCCTGATCATCGAGCACTACCACGGCAGCAGCTTCACGCTGATCACCGACGCCGACGGGCAGCGCCACCAGCTCTGGCAGAGCGGCATCACCAGCTGGAACCTGGCGCCGGCGCTCCTGGTCTGCGGCATCGGCATGGGCCTGGTGTTCGCCCCCTTCTTCGGCCTGGTCCTGGCCGCCGTGGACGACCACGAGCTCGGCTCGGCCAACGGCGTGATCAGCTCCTTCAACCAGCTCGGCAGCGCGATCGCCGCGGCGCTGTTCACCACCCTGTTCTTCAACCGGGTGGAGAGCGGCGGATCGCCGTTCCCCGCCGCGCAGCTCATCTACTGGCTGGCCGCCGGGATCCTGGTGGTGACGTGGGCGCTGGCGTTCATGGTGCCTAAGACGGCGCGGAGCGAAGACGAGATCATGATCTGAGCTCCGGATCTGATGCAGCAGCGGCTCGGCGCTTGGTGCGCCGAGCCGCTGCGTTGCTGAGGATGCTGTACTAGAGCGCATGGGGGACGGGGACCGGATGCGGCTGCGGGTGACATGCCACCCGATCGCTGTGCATCGCTCGGGGCTCGGTCGGATTCTGAGCACCGGCCAGATGCTTCGCAACACCTGCGTCTACCCTCCGGACCGTCAGGTGGCTTACCTCCGGGCAAGCCGCGCCGATCTGTTGCGGCTCGGAGCGCTGTTCCGGGTGGCTGCCACGAGCCCGCATAGTGCGCTCCACGTGCCGGTGCCGCCCGACGCCCAGCCGATGACCTCGGGATATCACGACACTCAAGCGCTGTCGTTGCTCGTGGCGCGCGAGGACACCGGCCTGCGGCCCTCGGAGTGGCCCGCTCTACGGCAGGCGATGCGCCACGGCTCAGCACCCCTGACCGTGACCGCGCCGGCCCCGAGGCCCCCCGAGCGCTCCGACGACGTCTATCGCCGCTCCGCCCGCCACCCGGCGCACTTCACCGAGCACGGCGCGACTGCCGTGATCACGGGTCCCGCCGAGGTGCTGTTCTGGCTCGGCGACTATCTGACGTGGGCGGGGGAGCAGGTGGCGCGGGACCGGCACATCCACCGGGATGGGGAGAGCTTCCTCGGCGACATTGTCGGGTTCTTCGCTGAACGTGAGGCTGGGCATATGCATGCGTTCTGCGTGGTTGGTGTGGAGCCGATCTTTCATAAGGCGCGGTGGTCTACAGCAAGGTCAACAGCAAGGTCAACAGCAAGGTCAAACCCATGGTGAAGGGCCAGTGCCGCCGGCGGGCCTCGATTCCCTCGGGGAACTGGCGCGAGTCCATCGGGGGGTGGCTGCTAGGTGGGGCGCCTGCGGTTCGTGGGGTGGGCGGTTCGGTCCCCT
>JABFWL010000353.1 GCA_013362315.1 Catenulispora sp.
CGCCTCGCCGGCGGTGAAGCAGCCGGCGGTGTTCGGCAGCACCCTGATCCCGTTGTCCTTCAGCACGTCCAGGATCGAGCCGCTGGTCGCCGCCGAGATGCGGCGCAGCGCCACGGTGGTCAGCTCGGTGCCGGAGGCCAGCAGCGCTTGCTCCAGCAGGTCCAGGGACGGCGCGCCGCCGGTGCCCATGATCAGGCGGGAGGAGAACGTCTCGCCCGCGAGCTCGAAGGTGTCGGCGGCAGTGGTACCGCCGAATGTAGTGCCGGCATCAGTGGTCATCGGTACTCAGCCTCCCTGCACGGCGGTCAGAACCTCGACCCGGTCCCCGGGCGCGAGGGGTGTGGCGTCCCAGGCGGTGCGCGGCACCACGGCCTCGTTGACGGCCACCGCGATGCCGCCGCGGTTGCCGTCGCGCGCCTCCCCGACCAGCGAGGCGACCAGGTCCGCCACCGTCGAGCCCTCCTCAGCCTGCGAGGACTCGCCGTTCACATAGAGATGCATGGTGCTCATTTCCGAAAACGCCGGGGATCGAACGGTTTCACCGCGTCGGGCACCTCGCCGGTGGCCAGGATCTCGGCCATCGCGTCGGCGGTGGCCGGCGTCAGCAGCACCCCGTGCCGATAGTGGCCGGTGGCGACGAGCAGCCCCGGCACCGCGGTCGGACCGATCAAGGGAGCGTTGTCCGGCGAGCCGGGGCGCAGCGCGGCGCGCGTCTCGACCAGCGGCAGCTCGGTGATCCCCGGAACCAGCGCGCGGGCGTCCCGCAGCAACTCGTATACGCCGCCGGCGGTGACAGTGGTGTCGTAGTCCTGCTCCTCGGTGGTGGCGCCGAGGACGAGTTCGCCGTGCGCGCGCGGCACGAGATACGCGTGGTTGCTACGAACGACGCCCCGCACCGTATGCGTCAGCAACGGCTTGTAGACGTCCGGCACGGCCAGCCGCAGGATCTGGCCCTTGACCGGCCGCACCGGCGGCAGCGCCTCCGGCGGGATCCCGCGCACCTGCCCGGACCAGCATCCGGCGGACAGCACGACCTGCCCGGCGGCGATCCGCCCGCCGTCGTCGAGCACGACCCCGGTCGCGCGGCCGCCGGCGACGGTCAGCTCCGCGACCTTCGTCCGGACGATCGCCAGCCTCGGCTCGCGCGCCAGCGCCGCGAACAGCGCGGCCAGCAGCATCCGGTTGTCCACCTGGTGGTCGCCCTCGACCAGCAGCCCGCCGCGGATTCCCGGCGCCAGCATCGGTTCGAGCTTGCGCGCTTCACTGCCGGTGAGCCACTCGGCCTCGAGGTCCAAAGAACGCTGGAACGCGTGCAGTTCGAGCAGCACGGCGCGGTCGTCGGGATCGAAGGCCACGGCCAGCGTGCCGCACTCGCGGTAGCCGGGGTCGGCGCCGCCGGAGGCCTCGCGCAGCTCCGTGACGAACTCCGGATACCGCCGTGCCGAGGCCAGGTTCAGCTCCAGCAGCGGTTCCTCGCCGTAGTGCAGTTCGGTGACCGGCGTCAGCATGCCGGCGGCGGCGAACGAGGCGTGGGCGCCGGGCGCCGGATCGCACAGCGTCACCGACAACCCGCGCCGCGCCGTGCGCCACGCCGTAGCCAGCCCGACCAGTCCGCCGCCGATGATGACGACGTCGGGATTCGCAGGCTCGGCCATGGTCATCAGTCTAGATCCGTCCCCGGTCAGCGACCGGCGGCACCCTGCCCGACATTGATCAGCAGCAGCGGCCGCCCACTGTTCACCCAGTACAGCTCGAAGCAGTTCAACGCGATGACCAGCGCAGCCAGCATCGCCAGCGGGGCCAGGGCGGGCAGACCCGGTGAAAAGACTGTGATGACGACGGCCAGCAGCGCACCGACGACGCGGGTGTAGGAAGCCCCGCCGAACATGACGATGCGGGTGTAGCAGAACGTCGCTATGTACAACGCGACTCCGCTGCCGAGCAGCAGCGCGTGCACGCCGTGCAGATGCTCCTTCGGCTCGGCGGCCGCCTGTGCCATTCCGGCGGCGGCCAGGATGATGCCGAGCACGAACGCCAGATGGCCGTAGGAGAACGAGGACCGCACCAGGACCGCCGGGATTTTCGCGGTCCGCAGGGCGTGCTCGGCCGCGGAGGCGCCGTACTGGAAATAGGTCCACCACAGCCCGCAGGACAAAAGGAACGCGACGCACAGCGTCGTGGCCTCCGTCCCGTCCAGCGCCTTGTGCGTCCCGCCCTGCCCGATGCCGACCAGCGTCTCGCCGAGCGCGATGATGATGAACAGCCCGAACCGCTCCGGCAGGTGCGCCGCGTCGAACTGCATGTAGTCCAGCCGGTGCCCGAGCACGATCGGCACCGACA
>JABFWL010000030.1 GCA_013362315.1 Catenulispora sp.
CCGGCGATCGGGGCGTTCCGGGGCCCGGTCTGGCTGCCGGGGTTCGTGACCGCGACGCTCTCGACCGTACCGGTGCCCCAGACGTCGGTGATCGGCGTCGCCGTCCGCCGGATCGAGGGCTTCCTGGATACTGACACGGGGCTTCCCTTCGGGAGGACTCCGCCGGGCCGGGGTGCCCGGCGGCGTGGCGAGGGATGGCACGGCGCAGCACGGGCGGCTGGGGGGGCCGCCCGCATGCTTTCGGTGGCTGTGTCACCGACCGGCGGTGACAGCAAGCGACCGTATCAATACGATTCTGAACATGGCGGCACCGCTCGGTGAACACCTCCGGTCGGATCAGTTCCCGAAATAGCCGGCCGCCGTCCACCCGATATAAGGATTCTTACGGCTGGCGTCCGGGTAGAAGTGGCTGCGTCCCACTCCCCGTCCGCGCCCGGAGGTGCCTTGATGCGTCGTCAAAGACGGACGACCGTGCTACTCGCCGTGGTGCTGGCGCTGATCGGCGCGAGCGTCGCCGCCGCCAAGCCCCGGCACGATCTGAAGTTCGACATATCCTTTCCCGCCACCACCCGCGCGAACGCGGCGGACGGCCGCGCCTTCGTGATCGTGAGCACCGACGCGAGCTCCGATCCCCGCGACCAGATCGACATCGTCAACGGCGTCCCCTACTGGGGCCGCAACGTCGACCACCTGCGCCCCGGCCACACCGTCACCCTGGACGAGAGCCCGCAGACCTACGGCTACCCGCGTGAATCGCTGAACCAGCTGCCGCCGGGACGGTACTACGTACAGGCCTTCTTCAACGTCTACGACACCTTCCACCGCGGCGACGGCTCCACGGTCAAACTGCACATGCCCTGCGGCGACGGCCAGGACATGTTCAACTCCCCGCAGAACATGTACAGCACCCCGCAGTGGATCACCATCACCGGCGACGAAGATCAGCCGATAAAGCTGAACCTGGACCACGTCATCACACCGACGGACCCGATTCCCACCGGCGGCACCTGCCAGCAGGGCAACCCCACCGACAGCCAGCACGTCAAGCGCATCAAGATCCTGAGCCCCCGGCTCAGCGCCTTCTGGGGCCGCCCGATGTACATCGGCGCCAACGTCCTGCTGCCCCAGGGCTACGACGACCCGGCGAACGCTAACGTCCGCTACCCGGTGGAGTACCACTTCGCGCACTTCACCGAGAAGGCGCCGCACGGCTTCAAGGAGGACGGCAGCAACGCCTTCTCCAAGTTCTGGCTCGCGCCCGACTCACCGAAGTTCATCAGCATCGAGGTCCGCGAGGAGAACCCCTTCTACGACTCCTCCTACATCGTCGACTCCCCCAACACCGGCCCCTACGGCAGCGCCACCACCCAGGAGCTGATCCCCGCCCTCGACCAGCAGTTCCGGACCATCGCCGCGCCCTGGGCACGCGTCACTTCCGGCGGCTCCACCGGCGGCTGGGAAGCCCTGGCCGCCCTGGTCTTCAACCCCGACGTCTTCGGCGGCACCTTCGCCGGCTACCCCGACCCGGTGGACTTTCACCGCCACCAGATAGTCGACGTCTACGACGACGCCAACGCCTACAACACCTACCGCCAGTGGGACACGCCCACGCAACGCCCCGACAGCCGCACCGCTGCCGGCGACACCACCTACAACATGGCCCAGGAGAACCTGTGGGAACTGGCCCTCGGCGACCACGACCGCTCCGGCGGCGCCTGGGCCATCTGGGAGGCGGTCTACGGCCCGCAAGGTCCCGACGGCTACCCGGCACTGGTCTGGAACAAGCGCACCGGCGACATCGACCACACGGTCGCGAACCAGTGGAAGCCGAAGGACCTGGACGCCAAGCTCGCCGCCGAGTGGCCGGCCCTGGGCCCGAAGCTCCGGGGCGAGATCCACATGTACGTCGGCGACATGGACACGTACTTCCTCAACGACGCTGTGGAGCTGCTGCAGAAGAACCTCACCGCACAGACCAACCCTCCGGCCGACGCGACGTTCACCTACGGCCGCGAGAAGCAGCACGGCTGGTCTCCGTACACCGACGTCCAGTGGTTCGGGATCTACGCCAGCTACGTGGCATCGAAGGCCCCCAGCGGGACCGACGTGTCGGCCTGGCGGGGCAGCGCGGCAGGGATCGCGCCGCTGAAGGCCGGGGCGGCGCCCAGCATGAGCACGTTGCTGCCGCCGAGCATGGATGGCGGCGTGATCCAGGATTCTGATGTGAAGCTCGGCGTTTCGCGCTGAGCCTGAGATTGAGCCTGCCGGGTGTAGCGCGCTCCACGCGGGCGCGCTGCATACTGGCAGCGGCCAGGCTGACCCAGCCCCGCGCGCCCGACCGCCGCCGCCGCCGCTGAGACCGCCACTGTCGTAGAGCGGTCACACAGCACGAGCCGCGCGGACCCCCTCAGACCGCGCGGCTCGAAGCCTGCCACTGTTGGCCCCGCTCATCCGAGCCAAACCCTGGAATGGCTCAGGCGTCCAGGAACTCGTCGACCACCCTAACCAGTGCCGGTGACACGAAGATGGTGTAGTGGGTGGTGTCGGGCAGGATCGCCAGCCGGTGGGCGCCCGGCCGGCCGGCGCCGTCCCACCCCGCGTCCTGCCGGCCGCCGCCGAGCAGCGTCCAGAAGTCGCTGATGTGCCGCATGCTGTAGGTGTCGGCGTCAGCGAAGACGAGCTCGGCGGGGACCTTGAGCTCCCGGATCTCTTCGGAGTAGTCGAACGGGATCCTCAGCAGGTCGCCCATCTTGCCGAGCAGCGTGCCGAAGTCCTCCGGACGGGGCGCCGTGCGCTCATACAGCTCCCACATCGGCGTCTCCTTCATGAACGGCGCGGCTTCCGGCGACAGCTGCTCCTGCTGCTTGAGGACGCCCTCGTAAAAGCCGTCCCGCCGGAACGGGAACGAGACCACGACCAGCTTGCGCACCGCCTCCGGGTGCTGGATCGCGCAGCGCAACGCCACTCCGCCGCCGAAGGAGTAGCCCACGACGTCCGCCGGTCCCACCCCCAGCTGCCGGATCAGCGCCGCCACGTCGTCGGCGCTGGTCTCCAGCCGGATCGGCCGATCCACGTCCGCCGTGTGCGAGTGCGCCTGCAGATCCACCGTGATCACCCGCCGGTTCGCCGCCAGCGCCGGCACCACCGGTGCGAACATGTCCCCGCCGCCGAGCCCGCCGTGCAGCAGCACCAGCGCCGGCCGCTCCGCGGTGACCGCGGCGTCGCCATGTTCCTCGTAGTACATGTTCAGGCCGTTGACTTCGGCGTAGCTCATGATCATCGTCCTTTCTGTCGGGGCTTCAGGCGTTAGGACGACTCGGCCCGGCCGAATTCATCGGCGCTGGGGAGAAAAGTCCTCCGCCGGCGCCTATACCTTGATCGTCATGGAACTGCGCCAGCTGGAGTACTTCGTCGCCGTCGCTGAGGAGCTGCACTTCGGCCGCGCCGCCGAGCGGCTGCACATCGGCCAGCCGGCGGTGAGCCAGCAGCTGCGGCGGCTGGAGCGGGAGCTCGGCGCCGAGCTGTTCGACCGCTCTCCGCGCCACGTCCGCCTCACCCCGGCCGGTCAGGCGCTGCTCCCGCAGGCGCGGGACGTGCTCGCCGCCGTGGCGCGGGCCCGCTCCGCGGTGCGTGCCGCTTCCGGAGCTAGAAACGGGCCGCTGCGCATCGGCACCAGCTCCGGCCTGGGAGAACGCCTGGAACAAGTCCTGGACGAACTGCTCCGCGTGGCCCCCGACCTCGACGTGGAACTGGTCACCATCGGCCCCACCTCCGAGCGCCTCGACCGGGTCGCCGACGGCTCCCTGGACGCCGCCTTCGTCCGCGGCACCGTGCCCGACGAGGGCCGCGGCCTGCGCGTGGTGCCGCTGTGGCGGGACGAGCTGGTAGCCGCCGTCCCGGCGCGCCACCCGATCGCCCAAGCCGAGTACGCCGCCTACGCCGACCTGGCTCCGCTCGGCCTGCGCCTGACCACTCGCCGGAACAACCCGGCCCTGGTGGACCTGGTCGTCGGCGCCTTCCACGCCGCCAACCACGAACCGACTTCCTCGCAGCCCTACACCCGGCTGGCCGACACCCTCGCCGCGGTCGGAGCCGACGGCACCAGCTACACCGTCGTCTACGCCGCCCACGCCGCGCAGATCAACAACCGCCGCGTCGCGTTCCTGCCGTTCGAACCGCCGGGCCTGAGCCTGATGACCCACCTCGTGGTCCGCCGCTCGGCGCCCACTCCCTACTTCAGCCTCCTGATGCAGGCCTGCGATCACGAATCGTGATGGCAGCCAGTCCGGAGCTCGTCTGGTTCCGGCCCGCGATCCGCGGTGAACTTGATCCATGCCGAACATCACCATCCAGCAGATGCCCAAGACCGTCGAGCAGAAGCGCGAACTGGTCGCCCGGATAACCGACGCCATGGTGGACGTCTACAAGGCCCCGGCCGAGACCGTCCACGTCTGGTTCCAGGAGGTCACCACCGAGGACTACGCTGCCGGCGGCCACCTCGTCGCCGACAAGCTCGCTCAGAAGTAGCGCACCGCGGACGTGCTAGAAACGTCCGTATGCGGATCTACATCAGCGCGGACATGGAGGGGGTCACCGGGCTCGTCGACGCCGACGACGTCCAGCCCGGGGGCCGGGACTACGAACGCGGACGGCGGGCGATGACCGAGGACGTCAACGCCGCCGTCCGCGGCGCGCTGCGGGCCGGCGCCACCGAGGTGGTCGTCAACGACGCCCACGGCCCGATGCGCAACCTCACCGCCGAGCTGCTGGACCCGAAGGCGCGCCTGATCCGCGGCAAGCCGAAGAACATGGGCATGGTCGAAGGGCTCACCGCCGACTTCGACGCCGCCGTCTGCGTCGGCTACCACGCGCGCGCCGGTGCGCACGGCGTGCTCAGCCACAGCTTCATGGGCCACGAGATCGAGGACATGTGGCTGGACGGCACGGCGGCCGGCGAGATCGGCCTGGTGCACGCCTGCGCCGCCGCGCTGGGCGTGCCGCTGGTCGTCCTCACCGGCGACGACGCGGCCTGCGCGGAGGCCGCCGCCTGGGACGCGGAGATCGCGACCGTCCCGGTGAAGTACGTCCGCAGCCGCTTCGCCGCCGACCTGCGTCCCGACGCCGAGGCGCGAGCCGCCATCGGCGACACGGTCGCCTCGGCGCTCGCGGAGCCGCGCCGCATCGAGCCGTCCGGCGAGACGGCGGTCCTGACGGTGCGCTGGCAGTCCTCCACCGTCGCCGAGACCCTGCTCGGGATCCCCGGCGTGACGCAGGTCGACAGCCGTACCGTTCAGGCCACGGCGACCCCGCCGGATCTGTTCCGTCAGTTCGGAGTCTGGATGCGGGTGGCCACCTCGCTGACGAACCAGCCGCCTTATTGCTGAGCCGGCGAGGGTTCAGCCTCCAGCCGGCTCGAGCCGCCCTTCCGACCCGAGCCGCACCGCAGCCGGCTCAAGCCGCACTCAGCCGACCTGAGCCGACCCGATCCGAGCCGGTGAGCTCCGCCGCGCACCGCTAACCGATCACGTCCTCGAAGTCGTAGTCGGCGGGCACATCCAGCTGCTCGTACCGGCACGACTCCGGCTCCCGGTCCTGGCGCCAGCGCACGAACCGCCCGTTGTGCCGGAACCGGTCGCCCTGCAGCTGGTCATAATGCACCTCGCAGACCAGCTCGGGGCGCAGCGGCACGAACGACAGGTCCTTGCCGGCGTTCCAGCGGTGCAGGGTGCCGGGGCGGCGGTGGGTCTCGTCGCCTTCGGCGGCGTCGAGCCAGGGGTGCGCCTCGCCCTCGGGCAGCAGGTACGGCTTGAGCTCGTCGATCAGCTCCTTGCGGCGGGCCATGGTGAAGGCGCTGGAGCCGCCGACGTAGTTCAGGACGCCGTCCTTCCCGTACAAGCCGAGCATCAGCGAGCCGACGACCGGACCGCTCTTGTGCAGCCGATAGCCGGCCACTACCACGTCGGCCGTGCGCTCGTGCTTCACCTTGACCATCGTGCGTTCGCCGGGCGTGTAAGGGCCCTGCGCGGGCTTGGCGACCACGCCGTCCAGGCCCGCGCCCTCGAACTGCTCGAACCAGGTGCCGGCCTGCGTGTCGTCGTCGGTGGCGCGGGTGGCGTGCACCTTCGGGTGCGGCCGCAGCGCCGCCAGCAGCGCCGCGCGGCGCTCGGCGAACGGCTCGGCGGTCAGGTCGCGATCACCCAGGGCCAGCAGGTCGAAGCCGATGAACGAGGCCGGGGTCTGCTCGGCGAGCAGCTGCACGCGGGAGGCGGCCGGATGGATGCGGTCGCTGAGCCGGTCGAACTCCAGGCGGCCGTTCTGCACCACGACGATCTCGCCGTCGACGACGCAGCGCTCCGGCAGTGCCTCCTTCAGCGACTCGACGAGCTCGGGGAAGTAGCGGTCCAGGTCCTTGCCGCCCCGGCTGCCGAGCACCACCTCGTCGCCGTCGCGGAAGACGATGCAGCGGTAGCCGTCCCACTTGGGTTCGTACAGGTAGTCGCCGACCGGGACCTTGGCGGCGGACTTGGCCAGCATCGGCTCCACCGGAGGCATGACCGGGAGGTCCATTACTCCGCGCTCCCTTCCTCGTCGTCGCGGCGGGCCTTGGAGGGCTGGACCCGCTTTGGCTCGCCGGGCATCTTCGGGAAGTCCGGCGGATAGGGCAGGTCGCCCAGACCGTGCTCCTTCTCGTCGCGGTCTGCCATCTCCAGCAGCGCGTCCAGGTTGTGCGCGACCTCGTCTATGTCGGCGTTCGCGTCCCCGTTTTCAGCTACGAGCGCCGGAACCGTCTTCACGGTGAAATCGCCAGGCTCCACGTCGCCGAGATCGGACCAGAGCACCGGCATCGACACCGTGGCTTCGGGCCGGGCGCGCGTCGAGTACGCGGCGACGGTCATGCGGTCCCGGGCCATCTGGTTGAAGTCGATGAAGATCCGCTCGCCGCGTTCCTCCTTCCACCAGGAGGTGGTGACCAGGTCCGGGCGGCGCCGCTCCAGTTCCCGGGCCAGGGCGATGACCGCGCGCCGGGCCTCGACGAAGGTCCAGCGCGGGGCGATGCGGATCAGCAGGTGCAGGCCGCGGCCGCCGGAGGTCTTCAGATACGGCCGGATGCCGAGCTCGTCGAACAGCGCCTTGGCCTCGTGCGCGACCTGCACGGCCTCGGCGAAGTCGGTGCCGGGCTGCGGATCCAGGTCGATGCGCAGCTCGTCGGGATGGTCGGTGTCGGCTTTGCGCACCGGCCAGGGGTGCAGTTCCAGGGCGCCCATCTGGACCGTCCACACCGCGGTCGCGGGTTCGGTGATGCAGACCTCGTCGCCGGTGCGGCCGCTGGGGAAGGTGACGCGGGCGGTGGACGCCCAGTCCGGCAGGCCCTTCGGCGCGGCCTTGGTGAAGAACGACTTGCCGCCGCCGAGGCCGTCCGGGAACCGGTTCAGGGCGACCGGCCGGTCCCGCAGCCCGCGGATCACCGCCTCGGACAGGTCCGCGTAGTAGGTGGCGAGATCGAGCTTCGAGATCCCGGCCTCTGGGAACAAGAGCTTGTCCGGCGAGGAGATCCGCACGCTGCGGCCAGCGGCTTCGACGTGCGCTTCGGCAGAACCCATAGACCGCAGGCTACGGCCCGGCGCGCCGCCGCGCACCCCCGGGCGCGCCGTTCCCGCGCCGTTTCGCGCCCCGCGCTGTTATCCCCGGCCACAACCACGGGCCGCAAGCCGTGTGCATCAGAACAGTGACCCGGAGGCCACTTTCCGCGACCATCTTCAAGTGTGGGCGGGAAGTACCCGCCCCGCAGGGTTCCGGAAAAGGGTGCGGACATGGCGCGGGTGACGGTCGACAAGGAGAACCACCTTCCCGTCGACATCCACTACGAGGAGCAGGGCTCCGGGCGGCCGGTCGTGCTCATCCACGGCTGGCCGCTGTCGCTGGGCCAGTGGGAGTTCCAGACCCCGGAGCTGGCGGCCGGCGGCTACCGCGTGGTGGCCTTCGACCAGCGGGGCTTCGGGGCCTCGGCGAAGCCGCGCGGCGGCTACGACCCCGACACCCTGGCCGCGGACCTGCACATGCTGCTGGGGCACCTGGACCTGCACGAGGTCACGCTGGTCGGCTTCTCCTCCGGGGCTTGCTCGGCGGTCCGCTACCTGAGCCGGTACGGCAACCAGCGGGTGTCGCGCCTGGTGCTGGTCTCAGCGGCCGGACCGTACTTACGCCGCACCGACGCCCACCCCGAGGGCTTCCTGGAGGACGGCAAGCTGCGGGAATACCAGCGCTGCCTCACCGACGACCGGGTCAGCTTCCTGCACCGGTTCGTCACCAAGTTCTTCCACGTCGCCGGCACCCCCGCGGCCCGGCCGCTGCACACCCGGATGGTCATGCTGGCGGCCGCGGCCAGCCACCGCGGCGTGATGCAGACCCTGGGGACGGCCGCGACCACCGACTTCCGCGACGACCTGCGGGCCATCACCGTGCCGACCCTGGTCGTGCACGGCGAGGCCGACGCGGTGCTGCCCGTGGAGGCCACCGGCGCCCGGATCGCCGAGGCGGTCTCGGACTGCCGGCTGGTGCGGCTGCAGGGCGCGCCGCACGGATTGATCGTCACCCGCGCCGCCGAGTTCAACCGTGAACTGATGGCGTTCCTGGAGGGGTGACGGGAGCGGGCGGTCCGGCAGTGCCCGCGCCGGCCGCCCGCAGCCTCCCGTCACCGGCCGGCCGGACGGCCAGGGCGGTCAGTGCGGTCCAGTACCGCCAGTGCGGTCAGTCTGTGAGCCACATATGGCCGTTGGAGCACTCCCGCAGCGAACCGTCGCGGCTGGCTATATGACCATGCCGACCGCACTGGGAACACCACCGCGGGTCATCGCTTCGGGACGGAGGACGGCTTCGGTGGGCAACGACCGGTGGTGTGCGATCGACCGGAACCTTGCGCTCGACGGATGGCGTGCGTTCGACGGACGGCGCGCGCTCGACCGGCGCCTTACGCTCGACCGGCACTGTGCGCTCAACCGACGGCGTGGGCTCAACCGCGGGCCGCCAAGAGTCAGGCGCGGTCGGCACCGCTGCGTGCTCCCGCAGCAGTTCCCGCACCTCGTCGGCCAACGCGGGATCGGCGGCGATCGCCTTCTTCACCTGCCACCGCAGACTGCCCAGCACGTCCGGATCCCGGGGATGCTCAGCGACATCGGTGACCGCCTGCCGCACTGCCCGATCCGCGTCCCGTCGCAGCAGCGCCTCCAGAAGCCGCTGCCCCAATCGGGCCGGAGCCTGCGTCCGCTGCTCCCGCGCCATCGTGAGCACCTCGATGCCGTGGGCCTTGATAGCCGCCGACAGAGCGCCGATCACCGTGTTGAGCATCGTCACGACTCCTCAGACCCCTGATGCCCCATGTGACATCACGGTAGTCACTGGAAGGCTGTCCGTCACCGGTTCGGGGCCGCCGAAAGCCGGGTGGCGATGATCGCCGAGCTGGTCGGCGTGGTCATGACCTCGGTGGCGCACAGCTTGGGATGCGAGAGGTAGAACAGGCGCAGCTCGTCGATCTCCCCGTTGTGTCGCGGCGGCCAGTGGTTCGACGGCGTGAAGTCGTCGAGCAGGAGCAGGCCGCCGGGGGCCAGCAGGTCGACGACCCGCTCGGGGTCCTCGCGCTTGCCGCCGCCGTCGCAGAAGAAGACGTCGAACGGGGCGTGCGCCTCCAGCAGACGCCAGTCGCCGACCAGGACCTCGACGCGGGGGTCTGCGGCGAACAGGGCCGCGGCGCGGGCCGCGCGATCCGGTTCCTGCTCGACGGTGACCAGGCTGGCGTGCTCGCCGAGGCCCGCATGCAGCCAGGCGGCGCCGACCCCGACGCCGGTGCCGCTCTCGGCGATGACTCCGGCCGGCTTCGCGGCGGCCGCCAGCATCAGCAGCCTGCCGACCTCGGGGATGCAGCTCCAGGCGAATCCGGTGGCGGCGGCCTGGCGCTGAGCGACGGTGACTAGTTCCGGCAGTGGGCGTTCGGTGGTCTCCATGGGGCGTGACAGTAGCCGGATAGGAGAGCCGGATAGGAGGAGCTGAGTAGAGCTAAGCGCCCAACCATCCGGCGAGGCCGGCACCGGCGCTCGCGGCCACCGCACAGTCGATCTCGTACGCCAGGCTCAGCTCGGCCACCGAGCGCGGGTTCGACGGGGAGCGCCCCGTCCGCTCTTCCAGGCGGCGCAGGCGGTAGCGGACGGTGTTCGGGTGCACGAACAGCTGTTTCGCCGCCTCGGCCGCCGAGCCGTCGCCGTCCAGCCAGGCGCCGAACGTGGTCAGCAGCAGGGTCCGGTCGTCTTCGGGCAAGCCGTCCAGGCCTCTCAGGACGCTGTCCGCGACCTGCGGCATGATGTCCGGCGCGCTGGCCGCCGCGGCCGACAGCGGATCGCGGCCGAAGACCACGACGGTGCGGCGCTCCTGGGCGCCGCGCATCGCGATCCGGGCCAGGCGCATGGCCTGGGAGGTGGCAGCACCAGGTCGGTCAGCTCGTCCGTGCGGGCCAGCATCAATCCGGCCAGGCGGGCTATCTCGGCGTCTACCCGGCTCCGGGAAGCGATCTGCACACACTCGATGTAGCGGCGCGAACACGGACCGGAAGGGGAATCCGGAAGCTGATCCACCTCACGGGCGATCTGCGCCGCCGGTCTTCTCGAACACCAGGTCGGCGATGGGACGGCCGTCGCGGACACCGCGGCGCTCGTAGCCGGTGACCGGCCGGCCGACCGCCTCGCGGGCGGCGTAGCCGCAGCCGTGGCGATTGCGCAGACCCGGATCGGCGTCCAGCACCTCGAGCATCTGCTCGGCGTACTCGGCCCAGTCGGTGGCGCAGTGCAGGACGCCGCCGGGCGCCAGCCGCTCACGGATCAGCGCGACGGTGTCCGGCTGGATCATGCGGCGCTTGTGGTGCTTGGCCTTGGGCCACGGGTCGGGGAAGAAGACGTGCACAGCGGACAGCGAGTCGGGCTCGATGCCGTCCCGCAGCAGGAACAGGACGTCGCCGCGGGCCACCCGGACGTTGGTCAGCCCGCGCGCCTCGGCCAGCGCGATGAGGTTGCCCAGACCCGGGGTGTGGACGTCGACGCCGAGGTAGTCGCGGTCCGGATCGGCGGCGGCCATCTCCGCGGTGGCCTCCCCCATGCCGCAGCCGATCTCCAGCACCAGCGGCGCGCGGCGGCCGAACAGGCGCTCAGGGTCGAACGGGCCGTCGGGGGCGACTTCGGGCGTGTGGTAGCTGTGGTGCGGGTCGGCGATGGTGTAGCCGTACGCCGGCCAGAGCCTGGTCAGGGCGTCGGCTTGGGTGGCGCTGGCGCGGCCGCGCCGGGGGTGGAAGGTGCGTATGAGGCCGTGCCGGGGGTGCAGCCCGAAGTCGGCTGAGCGGGTGGTGGCGTCGGGCGCTATCGCGTCCGCGTCCGCTGGGTTGTCGATCTGGTTGTCGTGCAGCGTTTCCACCCGGCCAGCCTACCTGGCGCGATGCGCCCGGCCGGTCAGCGCCGATCGGCGGCTATCGGCGCTGACCGGCGCCGGCCGGCGCCGGCCGGCGCCCTGTCAGGCCCGGCTCAGCGCGGCTCCAGGACGAACAGCGGGATGACGCGGTCGGTCTTGGTCTGGTAGTTGGCGTAGTCCGGCCACGCTTCCACGGCGCGGGCCCACCACTCCTCTTTCTCCTCGCCGGTAGCCTCGTGCGCGATGTAGGTCTTCTTCGTGGCGCCATCCTGCAGCTCGACCTCGGGGTTGGCTACGACGTTGTAGTACCAGACCGGGTTCTTCGGATCGCCGCCCAAGGAGGCGACAACGGCGTACCTGCCGTTGTGCTCCACCCGCATGAGCGGGGTCTTGCGAAGCTTGCCGGACTTGTTGCCGACCGTGGTCAGGATGATGATCGGCTTGCCCATCATGGTGTTGCCCTGCTTGCCGCCGGAGGACTCGTAGAGCTCGACGGTGTCGCGAACGTAGTCTTGAGAGCTGGGGGCGTATTCGGGGTTTGCGGTCATGATCTCAGTCAATATCAAATTCCGTGGCCGGTGTCGGAGGCGTGCGGAAGACTGCTCGTCATGGCCGCCGAGTGACCGCCGACCGTCTCAAGCGTCCCGCGCCCGCATCACGATTCCGCCGACCGCCAGCGCCCCGAACGCCCAGGCGGCCAGCACGCCGATCCCCTGCCAGGGGGACAGCGGCTGGTGGGCCAGGTCGATCGTGTTCTGGATCGACAGGCCGGCCTGCATCGGCGCGAGCTGTTCGGCGTGCCGGTGCCAGTCCGGGTTCGAGATCACCAGAGCCACGATCGGGAACAGATACAGCAGTCCGAGGACCGCTCCGACCGCCGACGCCGAATCGCGGAGCAGGGCTGTGACGCCGACGGCGAGGAGCGCCACCAGGATGAGGTAGAGCACTGATCCGAAGGCGGCGCGGGTGGTGGCGGCGGTGATCAGGTGCGAGGCGCCGGCGGTACTGGTGGCCGGGCCGTAGCCGTTCGCGGGCGTGAAGCCGCGGCCGGGCATCAGCGCCAGCGCCACCACGGCCGACCCGGCCACCGCCAGCACCCCGGCGGCGCCGGTCAGCACCGCCACCACCAGCGCCTTGGCCGCCAGCACCGCCTCCCGGCGCGGCATCGCGGCGAACGTCACGCGGATCATGCCGCTGCCGTACTCCTCCCCCACAGCCAGGACCGCGAGCACCGCCACGACCGCCTGTCCGAGCAGCACCCCGAGCAGGCCGACCTTGCCCGGGTCCTCGCCGCAGTGCGGTCCGTCGCAGGTGACCTCGGCCGCCGACGCGGCGCTCAGGCCCACGGTCAGGACCACGGCTGCGGCCAACAGCCACGCGGTGCCGGCGACGGTGCGCAGCTTGGTCCACTCGGCGTGCAGCGCGTCGGTGAAGGTGGTCAGCGCCGGGCTTCGGCTGCTCGGGCCTTGGGCCCTGGTCCGGTCGGCGGTCGCGGAGGCGGTCATGCGTCCCTCCGCTTCAGGAGCCGGTGAGCGAGGGCGTAAGCCCCGGCCGCGTACAGGGCGAGGACCGCCAGCCCCAGCCAGGGCGACAGCGGGTAGTAGCCGTTGCTCGGGGTGTAGACGGCGACGACCTGAGCCCATGGCTTGCTGGTCTGCTGCACCGCGAACGCCGCCGCGGGCGTGACCCGGGTCAGCCATTCGGCGGCGCCGGCGGGCAGGACCGAGGCGGTGGCCAGGACGTAGGGGACGACGATCACCACGATGACCGCCGCCACCGCCGCCGCGCCGCGCCGGACGATGGTCGCCACGCCGAGCGCCAGCACCGCGGCCACGGCCAGCAGGGCCGCGGTACCGACCACCATGCGGATCTCGTCCTGGGTGGAGGCGTGGAAGACGTACATGCCCTTGCTGTGCTCGACGGCGGTCACCGCCGGTACCGCGGCCGCCGCGGCGATCAGGCCGACGACGAAGGCGGTGCCGCCCAGGACCACGGCCTTGGCCGCGAGCAGCCGCCCGCGGCGCGGGCTGGCGGCCAGCGAGGTGCGGATCAGGCCCCGGCGGTACTCGGAGGTCATGGTCAGGGCCGCGACGACGATCACAGCGATCAGCCCGGCGAAGGTACCGGCCAGCGCGCTCTCGACCGTCTTGCCGGAGCCCACGCCGGCGCTGGCGGGGGCGATGTCGCCGCTGCCGGTGACGATGAAGGCGTCGGCGCCGGTGGCGACGGCGCCGGGATGGGAGCCGGGCTTGTCGGAGCCGGGGCCGGTGCCGTTGCCCGGGCCGGACCTGGGGCCGGGGGCGTTGGCGGGACCACCGGGACCACCGGGAGCACCCGGCCCCTCTGCGGGCACCGTCCACGCACCAGGGCTCTGACCGCTGACCGTCACCCGGTCGAAGGTCCCGGTGGCCAGCGACGGGCCGGTGTTCACCGAGGAACCGCCGAAGGAGTTCTTGATCACGGCGTAGTCGGGCGAAGTGGCGAAGACGCCGACCTCCAGATCACGCGGCAGACCGCTCAGCCGCGTACTGCCGATCCGAGCCCAGGTGCTGCCGTCGGCCGAGTCGTAGCCAGTGAGAACGTCGCCCTCGCGGGTCAGCCGCAGCCAGCGCGGGGCCGCGGCGCCGACCGTGCCGGGCAGGCCCGCGAGGTCGCCGGTGTAGTCGTACTGCATGCGCACGCCGTGCGTGCCGGTGGCCAGAACCGCGGCGTAGGCGGAACCGGCGGCGGTGCCGTCCTTGACCAGGACCCCGGCCTTGGACCAGGGCAGCAGGCCGGGGACCAGGCCCTGGTCGCCGTCGGGGCTGCCGCCGCCCGCCGGGTACACGCCGGACAGCGCGGTCAGCCGGGCGGTGATGCTGCCGTCCCCGGACAGGGTGCGGTGCACGAACGTCTTCTCGTCGGTCACCTCCAGCCCGTCCGCGCGCTTCGGCGGGGACTGCGCCGTGCAGCTGCCGGAGCTGCCGTCCGCGTGGCTGCAGGAGCTCTGGCTGCCGGCCGGACCGAGCAGTCCGATGCCGATGGTCAGGAACACCGCCACCAGCAGGCCGATCGTCCAGCCGCGGACCGTGCGCAGCTTGGTCCACTCGGCGTGCAGCAACTGGCCGAAGCCGTCCCGGGTCGCGGGCATCACGCCACCTCCCCGGACGGCGAGGCGATGTCCGACGCGGGCCGCGCGGCGCGGAACTCGACCGCGTCGCGGGTCAGGTCCATATACGCCTCCTCCAACGTGGCCCGATGCGCGGAGATCTCGGAGAACGGCACGGCACCGGCGTTCAGCGCGCGCACCACCTCCTCGGTGCCGAGCCCGTCGACGGTCAGCGTGTCGGGGCCGGTCACGGCAACGGTGCCGCCGAGCGCGGCCAGCGCGGTGGCGGCTTCGGCCCGGGCCGGGGTCCGCAGCACCACCCGGCCGCCGGAGGACCGCGCGATCAGCTCGGCCACCGGGGTGTCGGCGATCACCCGGCCCCGCCCGACCACCACGAGGTGGTCGGCGCAGCCCTCGAGCTCGCCCATCAGGTGGCTGGAGACCAGGACCGCGCGGCCCTCGGCGGCCAGCGTCTTCAGATACCCGCGGATCCAGACGATGCCCTCCGGGTCCAGGCCGTTGAACGGCTCGTCGAGCAGCAGCACCGGCGGGTCGCCGAGCATCGCCGCGGCGATCCCGAGCCGCTGCCGCATGCCCAGCGAGTAGCCGCCGGCCTTGCGGCCGATCGCCGCGCCGAGGCCGGAGTGCTCGACCACCTCGTCCACCCGCTTGGCGCCCAGCCCCTGCGAGTGCGCGAGCCACAGCAGGTGGTTGCGGGCGCTGCGGGCGGGCTGGAGCGCGGCGGCGTCCAGCAGCGCGCCGACGTGGCTGAGCGGGCGCCGCAGCCGGGCGTACGGCACGCCGCCGATCAGCGCCCGGCCCTCGTCCGGGGTGTCCAGCCCCAGGATGACGCGCATGGTGGTGGACTTGCCG
Organism: Catenulispora sp.; assembly: GCA_013362315.1. Classification (GTDB taxonomy): domain Bacteria; phylum Actinomycetota; class Actinomycetes; order Streptomycetales; family Catenulisporaceae; genus Catenulispora. The sequence goes on from JABFWL010000030.1 coordinate 15,407, forward strand.
GCGCCGTTGGGGCCGACGAAGCCCGTCACCGTGCCGGGAGCGACGGTGAAGGTCATACCGTCGAGGGCCGCGGTCGCGCCGTAGCGCTTGCGCAGGCCCTGGACCGCTATCGCGGCCGAGGGCGGCGGTGAAGACGCCGGGGACGCCGGCGACGTCGGGTTCATGGAGGTCATGGTCCTGAAGGCTAGGTTCGGGCAGGTGCTGGAATCGTCCCTCGCCGGAGCAATCCTGCACGTCCCCCTTGTGGGGGAGACTGGTCCCCGATACGGGGGAAGCGTTCCCGCCACCATCCCACCGAGAATGAACTCATGCTCCACACCCGCACGGCTGTCCGAGATCGGCTGCGAGTCCGGCTTCCGGACCGCGCGCTTGGCCGGTCGCTGCCCATTGCGGAGCCCGAAGGGCCTGTTACCTGGCCGCTGTGGCGTCGCAGGCTGGTCGAGACACCGCACGTCCCGGCGCTCGCGGTCGCCCTCCTCGCCATCGCAGCCTCCGGAGAAGCGCTGATCCGGACGATGTCGCGGCTCGGCGCCGACGCCGGCGGATCCGGTCGAGCCGCGACCGCGCTGTTCCTGGCGTTGTGCGCGACCGTGCCCCTGGGCTTCCTCGGCTCGCTCGGCGCCGCGACCGCGATCACCGCGGCCGCCGTGCTGGCCGCCGCCACCACCGGAGCGCTGCCGGGCGCGGCCGCGGCGGCGGCGGTACTGGCGATGTACCGGCTGGGATGGGCCATGCCGCCGGTGCCGGCGCCGGCGGACCCGCTGACCAGCCGCCGGTTGTCTGGTCTTGTCCCCCTCGCGCTGGCGGTGCCGTACCTGATCATCGCGCTTGCCACCGCGAAGGGTTCGGACTCGCAGGTGCTGGGCGTCCTTCTGAGCGCGGCCGCCCCCGCCGCCGCGTTCGCCGGCAGCGCCGCCCGCGCCCGCACCCAGGCCCGGATCCACCACGCCGCCCGGGAGGCGGTGGCCCGCTCGCTGGTCGAGCACACGGCCCGCGGCGAACGCGCCCGGATCGCCCGCGAGCTCCACGACGTGGTGGCGCACCACATCTCGATGATCGCGGTCCAGGCTGAGACCGCGCGCCTGGCCACCCCCGGCATGCCCGCCCAGGGCGCCGAGCGCCTGCTGGCCATCGGCGACACCGCCCGCGCCGGCCTCACCGAGATGCGCCGGCTGCTCGGCGTCCTGAAGGAGGACGTCGGGCCGCCGGACCAGCCCGCCGACCGGCACCCGCTGCCCGGCCTGCATCAGCTGCTGACCCTGGTCGACGACGCCCGCCGCACCTCGGCCACCGCCACCCGCCTGATCGTCTCCGGCACCCCGGCCCCGCTCGACCCCGGTGTCGAGCTCGCCGCCTACCGCATCACCCAGGAGGCCCTGACCAACGCCCGCCGCCACGCCCACGGTGCCCCGGTCGATGTCGAGCTCCGCTTCAGCCCCGACACCCTGCGGCTGCGCATCATGGACTCCGGCACGGGCATCGACTCCTCACCGGCCAGCGCGGCCACCGCTACACCCGGCCACGGCTTGTCCGGTATGCGCGAACGAGCAGCCTCCGTCGGCGGCCGTTTGGAAGCGGGCCGCTCCCCCTCCGGCGGATTCCTGGTGGAAGCCTGGCTGCCGGCCGACCCGGCTCAGCATCCGGCCGCTGTTGCCGCAGTCGTCACGAATCAGACCACTGACCCTCCGCTGGCGCCGCTGCCGGCAACGCCAGGCGCGATCTCCACGCACGTGGCCGCCTTGCCGACGGACGGGAGTCGGCTGTGACTGTCGCGCCGCAGGAAGCTGATGCCTCTGATGTTCCGCCGATTCGCATCGTGATCGCGGATGACCACCTCGTCGTGCGGACCGGGTTTGCCGCGTTGCTGGCCACGCAGGCGGATTTTGTCGTCGTCGGCACTGCGGCGGATGGGGAGGAGACGGTGCGGCTGTGCCGGGAGGTGGAGCCGGACGTGGTGCTGATGGATGTGCGGATGCCGGGGATCGATGGGATCGAGGCGACGCGGCGGGTCGTCGAGGAGGCGGCCGGGCGGGCCGACGGTCGTCCCAGGATCCTGATTCTCACGACCTTCGACCTCGACCAGTACGTCTACGACGCGTTGTCGGCCGGGGCCAGCGGCTTCCTGCTCAAGGACGCCACCGCCGAGCGGCTGTTCGAGGCGGTCCGGGTGGTCGCCGCCGGGGAGGCGTTGCTGGCACCGGGCGTCACCCGGCGGCTGATCGACGAGTTCGCCCGCATGCGCCCGGCCGCCGGACGCGAACCGGGGCCGGAGCGGACGGCGGGAGCGGCGCCAGGACCGGCAAGGGGAGTCGGAATCGGCGCCGCCAGTGGCTTCGACAAAACCGCCGCCCCCCGCTCACCCGCTCCCCGGCTGGCCGCCCTCACGCCGCGCGAGACCGAGGTGCTGCTGCTCGTCGCGCGCGGGCTGTCGAATCCGGAGATCGCCGCCGAGCTCGTCGTCACCGACGAGACCGTGAAGTCCCACGTCAGCAGGATCCTGACGAAGCTCGGGCTGCGGGACCGGACTCAGGCGGTGGTCGCCGCCTACGAGTCCGGTCTGGTGACGCCCGGCGCCGAAGCACGCTGACCGCAGGCGCTACCGCCTTCCTCCGAACTCCCAGCTGTGCACCTCGATCTCCGCGTAGCGCTCGGGATCCAGCACCGCGCGCGCCGCGTCCCGGCTCGGGGCGCGGAGCAGCGCCGCCGTTCCGAGCCAGGTCTCGCCGTCGTCGGAGAGCAGCGGGCCGTACGCGATCAATCCCGGCAGGCCCTCGGGCACCGCCGGTTCGGTCACCGGTTCCGGTGCGCCCAGGCCCAGGACAACGTACCCGTCCCGGTCCGGACGCCCGCCCTCGAACTCCCACATGGTCCGCCCGAGGTCGTTCCGCCAGCGCCGCAGCATCACGTCCCGATACGCGCCGGCCTGGTAGCCGGGCTCCTCACAGGCGAAGGCCCAGGCCTGGGCGACTTCGTCGAACGTCACGATGTGCACGCTGCCGAGCAGCTGCTCCTCTTCCCCGTCCGCCTCGCCTTCCTCGAACACCGGTCCGCGCGCGATCATCCGCTTCGCGAACTTGTCCGTGTATGTCCAATGCTGTTCCAGCAGTTCACTGCGCAGTGCCAGCGATCCCCGGCGGTCGCGGTGATAGCAGAAGAAGTCCATGTTCGGCATTCTCCAGGACTGGCCGGCATAGGAGTCCAGTCGGTCCAGCCGGGCCCGCTGTTCAAGCCACGCCGCCGCATTGGGCTCCTCGGCCGCCGGCCAGTGACCTAGAGAAATGCCGCCGCCAACGTCCGGGCCAGGCTGCCGAGCTCGGCGGTCGAGCCCACCGGTGGCAGCGGCGGCAGCTCCGGGCATCTGCGCACGTACAGACTGCTCGCCCGCTCGAACAGCCTCTTTGTCGGCTTCGCCACATAGTACGAGTAAGCGGGAATCTCGCCCGTCCAGAAACGGACCGTCACGGTTCGCCCTGGAGCCTTGTCGTTTTTCATCACGCCCCGTTGCCCTCCTCACAACTGTAAGTCAGGCTTCATAGTCTCTTCGGGCTGCGAGACGACACCAGTTCTCCGCACAACTCCGTACACCGCAACGCATCCGGCCTGCCGAATCGTCTATGTGGAAACAGACTGCTGATTCCAACAGACCTTCAAGTCTGCAGCTGCAGACCTGCAGACCTAAAAACGGGGAGATGTCGTGTCACGACTGAGATCCATGCTCGCCGCGCTCGGGGCGGCCACCGGACTCGTGCTCGCCGCGGTCCCAGCCGCCTCGGCGGCCCGCGCGCAGAGCGCCGACCGCCTGGCCGGCTTCGGTCACCAGACCCTGACGTGGCAGCCATGCGGCACGTTCCAGTGCACCACCCTCACCGTGCCGCAGGACTATGCGAACCCGACCGGCCCGGTCTTCCATCTGCCCGTCATCAAGGCTCCGGCGGGCGACCCGGCGCATCGGGCCGGCACGCTGCTCGTGAACCCGGGCGGTCCGGCAGCCTCGGGGGTCGGGTTCCTACAGAACTACCTCCCTTACGCGCTCTCCCCCACTCTGGTGGCCGACTTCGACGTCGTGGCCTGGGACACCCGCGGCATCGCGGGCTCGGACCCGGCCCTGCACTGCCAGGATGACGCCGGGCTCGACGCGTATTACGACCTGGATCCGGCATCGACCGACGCGGCCACCTTGGTGCGGGCCGGCCGGACCTACGCCGCCGCGTGCCGGGCGAACTCGGCGCCCGGCCTCGCCTCGCGGATGGGCACCATCGCGGGCGCCTTCGACACCGACGTGCTCCGCTCGGCCCTGGGCGAGGCGAAGATCAGCTACTTCGGCACGTCCTACGGCACTTTCGCAGGCGCCTGGTATGCCCAGCTCTTCCCGACCCACCTGCGCGCGCTCGTCATGGACGGCATGTTCAGCACTGACCTGACCGGGTCGCAGGCAGTCACCGCGCAAGCGGCCGCGGCTGAGAAAGAAGTGCAGTACTACGAGAGCGTCAAGGGCAACAGCGCTCTGATCGACAGCCTGGCGGCCAAGCTTCGCACCTCCCCGCTGCCAGTGCCCGGCAGCACGCGGACTGTCGGCCCCAGGGGCCTCGCCGCAGCGTTGGTGGCAGCAGCGCAAGACCCGGACAACCTCTGGCCGTATGTCGATTCGGCACTCGCACAGGCCGCTGCCGGCGACGGGACCGGGCTGCTCACCTTCCAGGACGGATGGAGTGGCCGGAGCCCGAACGGGACCCACGACCCGACCGTGTATCAGGGCGAGGGCATGTGGTGCACCGACCACGTATGGCCGACGACGCAGACCGGCTACGCGTCGATGCGGTCCGCCGCACAGGCCGCCGGCCCGCACGTCGGCGCGCTGATAGCGGAGTGGGGCCTGCCCTGCACGGGATGGAACCCGCCGACCATCCTCCCCCTGCCGCTGACCGCGGCCGGCTCGCCCCCGATCCTCGTGGTGTCGACCACCGGCGACCCCTGGACGCCGTACCAGTGGGGAGTCGACGCCGCCCGGACCTTCGCCCACGGCGTCCTGCTGACGTTCCACGCCCACGGCCACACCGCCTACGAACGCGGCAACAGCTGCATCGACACCGACATCGACAACTACCTCGTCACGGGCACCCCGCCCGCGAACGGGACGGTCTGCTGAGAGCAGGACGCAGGTCCCGCCTATGCGAGCGCTTCCGCGCTGATCCGCTCGAACTCGGCGCCCATCGCCGCAGCGAGCGCCTGGGCGCCGGACAGCGGCCGGACCATGACCATGAAGTCGTCGATCTTGCCGTTCTCGTCGAAGTGGAGGAAGTCGCAGCCGTTGACCTGCTTGCCGTGCACGGTGGCGGTGAAGACGAGCGCGTGGTCGCGCCCGTCCGCGCCGGCGATCTCGCGGACGTAGCGGAAGTCCTCGAACACCCGCAGCACAGCACGCAGGATCGCGGCGGTGATCGCCTTGCCGGGGTAGGGCTTGAACGCGACGGGGCTGGTGAAAACGACGTCGTCGGCCAACATATCCTCGATCGCCGCGGTATCCCGGGCCTCCACCGCTTCACGGAACGGGTGCATGGTTCTCCTGGTCGGACACAGTGAGCTACTGCTCAGTAACAACGGTCGCCGCCCACAATAGCCGTTCGCACCGCCACGGCATACAGCCGCCGCGCGGATAGCCGACCTGCGACGTCTAGCCTTACTGCTCAGGTGTCGAGGAACTCGGCCACGAAGATTTCGTCGCTGGTGAGCAGTTGCTTCGACAGGCCCTGCTCATGGTGGTACCGCAGGAAGGCACCACCCGCCGGGAACTGCTCGGCTGGGCCGCGGACAACACGGCGCTGGTCCTGCCCGCTCACTTCAGCGGACAGACGGCGCTGGAGATCGTCCGCGCCGGCGGTGCGTTCGCGATCAAGAACTGGGGTCCGTTCCCCGCGTACTGATTCGGCCGTGAGCGCGGCGGCGCCTGCCGGCTCAGGGTGCTCGAACACTGAGCCGGCGGGCGTAGCCGTCGAGCCGCGGGCCCCGGCGACCGCCGGTCGCCCGTCGTTCTGCTCGCTCATTCCTCACTTGCAGGATGTCGCGGCCTGCTCGTCAGAGTGCGTCCGGCGGGGGTTGGGGCAGGGTGTGGGCACCTTCGGGGCGCAAGCCGTCGAAGATGATCGCGAGGTATCGCTGCCACAGATCCGGTGAGGCGCCCGGGACGTAGCTGGTCACGTAGTTCGGTGCGCACATCAGCAGGATGACGTCGGTGCCGGTGATGTCGCGCCGGATCGCACCGTGTTCACGGGCCCGGTCGACCAACGCGTTGATCGTCTGGAACATCCTCGTGCGGGCTTGGACCACCTCGGGGAGTGCGTCGCCGGCTTCCTGCAGGAATGACAGATCGCGCTGTCGGCGCTGATCCCCGGCGGCGGCGAGGAACTCCAGCAGCGCGGCGCCGGCGTCCTCGGAGTGCAGCAGGCGCTCGCCGATGGCGCCGAGGGCTTCGATGCGGTCCAGGACGATGGCGGCGATCAGGTCGTCCTTGGTGGGGAAATGGCGGAACACGGTGCCCTTGCCGATGCCGGCGCGGCGGGCGATGTCGGCGACCGAGGCGTCCAGGCCGTGCTCGGCGAACTCGTCGGCGGCCGCCGCCAGCAGCAGGGCGCGGTTGCGGACGGCGTCGGCGCGCAGCGGGCGGGATGTGGTCACGGCCGCAGCCTAACAAGTTGACCGCTCGGTCCGTTTATCGCTACGGTCCCTTCCAGGCAGAACATGACCGCGTGGTCCGTTTATGGAGGGGCTTTGAGCAACCAAGGATCGATGAAAGCCGTCGTCGCCACCGCCTATGGACCACCTGAGCAGTACACGGTGGCCGAAGTGCCGGTGCCGCGACCTGGACCCGGGCAGATCCAGGTGAGAATCGCCGCGGCGGCGATCAATCCCGCCGACATCGTTTTGCCCAGCGGCCGGTTCGGCGACGCCGTGCACCTGGACTTCCCGCACATCCCCGGCAACGACTTCGCCGGAACCGTCACCGAAATCGGCGCCGGTGTCACCGCCTACCGGATCGGCGATGAGGTGTTCGGCCTGGCCATCCCCCGGGTGCTGCGCGCGATGGCCGGCAAGCGCCCGTCGGTGAGCACCGGCTCCCTGGCCGAGTATGCCGTCGTCGAGGCGGACACTCCTCTGGTGGCGCACCGCCCGGCCGGATTGCCGGTCGAGGACGCGGCGGCGCTGGCCACCGCGGGTCTGACCGCGCGGGCGGTCGTGCAGACCGCGAACATCCAGCCGGGCGAACGCGTGCTGGTCGTCGGAGCGACCGGCGGAGTCGGCACCGCCTTGATCCCGCTGCTCGCCGCCGCGAAGACCCACGTGATCGCCACAGCGACCGACGCCGACGCCGACACACTGCGCCACCTGGGCGCAGCGGAGATCATCGAATATCGGGAGCCGGGCTACCCCGCAGGCATCGACGTGGCCATCAACGCCGTCCTGCCCGGCGACGGTCTGTCCGGCCTCGCCGCAGCGCTACGGCCGGCAGGCCGCCTGCTCACCATCACGTTCCCGGCGCCGACGCTGGAGTCGATCGGCCGCGACGACGTCGACCTGCACGTGGTCCTGGACATGGACGCCGAACTCGGCGGCATGCGCGAGGTCGGCGAAGCCGCCATGCGCGGAGAACTACGCGCCACGATCGGGCGCCGCTACCGCCTCGAGCAGGGCCCGCAGGCGTGCGCTGACTTCGCCAACCTGCACACCACGGGCAAGCTCCTCATCACCATCTGAAGCGTCAGAGCTTGCGCCCGATTCCTCCCCACACTCCGACCTCAGGCGGATCTCCGAACGGGTTGGGATCGGGCCGCCATTGCTGGATGGGCACGATGCCGGGTTCCACCAGTTCCAAGCCCTCGAACAAGCCGACGATCTGTTCGGGGTCGCGCAAGTAGTAGGGGGTCGCTCCACTCTCGTTGTAGAGCGCGGTCGCCTTCGCATTCAGCTCGTTGGTGTTGGTGCTCTCGTTCAGCGCCAGATAGCTGCCCGCCGGCAACGCCTCCATCAGCGTTCTGACGATCGACCGCGCCTGCTCGTCACCGCCGGTGTTGGGCACGTGGCCCAGAACCTGCATCAGGATCAGCGCGACCGGTTCGTTCAGATCGAGGGTGTTCCGAACCTCACCGATGATCGTTTCGGGATCGAGGAGATCGGCTTCGATATAAGCCGTGGCGCCCCTCGGATCGCCGACGAGCAGCGCGTTGGCGTGCGCCAGGATGAGGGGATCGTTGTCGACGTAGACGATGCGCGCCTCGGGGTTGACCCGCTGGGCGACCTCGTGGGTGTTGTCAGCTGTGGGCAGGCCGGTACCGATGTCCAGGAACTGGCGGATGCCGGCCTCACCGGCGAGGTAGCGGACGACGCGGCCGAGGAAGTAGCGGGAGAGCCGGGCCAGGTCGAAGATGCCCGGGTAGATGACGGCGAACTGGTCGCCGGCCTCGCGATCGACCACGTAGTGGTCTTTGCCTCCCAGCCAGTAGTTCCAGATGCGGGCCGAGTGCGGAACGGTGGTGTCGATCCCGGGCACGTTCGGCGGCGGGGGGCTCTCGGAATCATCGGTCATCGTCACTACTTCTTCCTATCTATGAGCGCTGATACACCAAACATAGACCCCTAGTCGCGCCGTGGGCCGTGGGCCGTGGGCCGTGGCCGATTGAGACAGCGGCTCAGGGGACGACAGCTCGAGATGCCGACCAATTCATCGATACGACCGGTAACCGGTGGAGAACCGAGGGTATGCTTACGGTCGTCGTGCACTGACGGCGTTGGCGCTTGCCGCATCCGCAGAGAGCTCGTGGCGGGGAGGACAGGCCGATGCCGACTGAACAGCAGGGGATGCGCTGGTGAATCGGGCACAGGCCGGTGATTCGGCTGGCAGCATACGGACCGTTCCCCAGCCGCCGGGCGGCACCCCGACCGTCCCGCGGATCTTGTTGGGGGCCGAATTGCGTCGCCTGCGCAAGGCAGCAGGCATCTCCAGGGCCACGGCCGGCTATACGATCCGCGGCTCGGACTCGAAGATCAGCCGCATGGAGCTGGGGCGGCTCAGCTTCAAACCACGCGATGTCGCCGACCTGCTCGCCCTATACGGCGTACGAGATCAGAGCGAACGCGATCTCCTCATGGCGCTCATGGAGCAGGCGAACGCGCAAAGCTGGTGGCACAGCTACGCCGATGTCGTCCCCGCCTGGTTCGAGGCGTATCTCGGCCTGGAGGACGCGGCGTCCCTCATCCGCTGCTACGACACCCGCCTGGTCCCCGGCCTGCTTCAGACGGAAGGCTACGCCCGGGCCGTCATACAGATGGGCAATCCGAACGCCGATCGCACGGCCATCGAACGCCGGGTGACCTTGCGCATGACCCGCGCCACCCTCCTGGATCGCCCCCGACCCCCGAAAATCTGGGCCGTCATCGATGAGGCCGCGCTACGCCACCCGCCGGCCGGTCCCGCTGACAAGATGCACGAACAGCTCGAGCACCTGCGGGAACTGTCCCGACTGCCGCACGTCACCATCCAAGTGGTGCCGCTCGGGCACAGCCACACGACGGTCGATCCGGGTTCCGGCCCCTTCACCATCCTGCGTTTCCCCGAGGCGGCGCTACCCGACATCGTCTACCTCGAACAGCTCACCAGCGCCACCTACCTGGACAAAGCCGACGACCTCGACGCCTACACGAGGGTCATGGACCAGCTGTGCCTGGACGCGCTCTCCGCCGCCGAGACCACCGGATTCCTCACCGAGCTGAGCAGCGGGTCATAAGGCGCCGGCGTCACCGCTTACGGCCGGCCTGGGCGGGACACCACTGCCCGAAGCGTGCTCAGCTCGCCCGCTCTACCCGACCACCACGTTGTGGGCCTGGTAGATCCTCGGCTGCAGGTTCGCGAACCCGGCCTCCTGCAGGATCGGCATGAGAGTGTCGCCGAATTGCCGGAACGCGTCCTCGGACTCCCAGACGTCCGCGACGAACCAGCCGTCGGAGGTCGGCGCGGCCACATGCGAACGCAGGCCTGCGACCGGCCAGTCCGACGGGCTCTTGACCGTGCCGTTGCCGCCGGTCAGCTTGTCGGTGATCCGCTCGTAGTCCTCCTGGGTCATCCCCGGCGCTTCGAAGATCGCGACGATGGCCATCAGTGCTCCAATCGGGAGGTGGTAGGGCGGCTACCAGTCGAGCACGCGACCGGAGCAGCCGCGCGACGAGATGCGCTGTATGAGTGACCCGGCTGTGGCGGCTGCGGTGGTTCAGGACGACCAGGTCGGCTTGTTTGCCGACCTCGAGGGTGCCTTTGCGGCGTCGTTCACCGCAGGGTGCCGAGCCAGTCGGTGACCGCCAGGATCTCGGCGTCGTCGACCAGCAGACCGAGGTAGTCGCCGAGCGATCGGGGGTCCGGCACGCCGGCGATGACGCCGTAGAAGAGGTCTGCGACCGAATCCGGGCCGAGACGGTCGCCGACGCCTGGCAAGCTCGCCCTGCGTGCGGTGGGGCTCCTGAGTCATCGCGCCGTCCCGGCCGCCAGCAGGGCCACCGACTTCTCGATCCGTCGTGTCCGCGTCTCAGGCGTCTTCGCACCGGTCACCTGCTCGACGTGCCACTTCCTGTTCGTGTACGACAACCCTTCGAAGAAGTCCCGCGCCGCCGGCGTCGCAGCCAACACGGCAGCCAGGTCTTCGGGCACCTCGACCGTCCGCGGCGCCACGTCCAGCGCCAGGCGCACTGTGATCGGATCGCCGCCGGCGATCCCCGTCTCCTTCCTGGTCGCCGCGCTGATCGGGAACATGAAGGCGCCGCGCATCGACGCGATCGTCGTCCGGTAGGTGTAGTCCCCGTTGAGGGTCGCCACGACAGCCGGCCGTCGGGCGCTCCCTTTTTCCCATAGGGCGCTCAGTTCTTCTTCGCCTTCGCCTCGGCGATCGCAGAACTCGAGGAAGAGACGTACGTACAACGCGAACCGCTACATGATCGACTTATTCGGTCTAGGCAGGCATCTTGACAGCGTGCGTCTTATCAGCATCGTTGGGAGCGTTCACGCGGATGTGACCGGTGGACGCCCTTTCATCGAGGAGCCGCAGTGCGTCGTCCTTTCCGAGTGCTGGCCGCGTTCGCCGCCATGGCACTGATATCCCTGACTGTTACGGCCCTGCCCGCGACCGCGACCACCACGCCGACCGTGGCCAATGCGGGCTTCGAGGCGGGCGGCACCGGCACCGGCACGCCGTCCGGGTGGTCGGAGAGCGGTTCGACGGCGTGCTCCTACACCGAATACGGCGGGCGTAGCGGCTCCTACCGGCTGGCGCACTACTGCTCCAGTGCTTACACCGTCGACACCTACCAGGGGATCACGGGCATCACGCCGGGGTACTACACGTTCGGAGTGTGGGTGCGCTCGAACGACACCGGGGGTGCGAACTGGATCACGATGTCCAACTGCGGAGCCTCCACACCGAAGACGTACGTACCGGTCGATACGGACGGCAACTGGCTGCACATCGTGGCGTACACGTACGTGTCGAGCAGCAGCTGCTACATCGACTTCCACACCGCCGGCGCCGCTGGAGCGTGGACCAACTACGACGACGTCACCTTCACCGCCGGTTCGGCACCGATCACGATCCGCGGCGGCGACGTGTCGAGCCTCTACCGCAGCGAGGCCGACGGTGGCGTCTACTACACCTCGGCCGGGGTGAAGCAGCCGGCGTTGGAGATCCTCAGGAACGCCGGGATGGACTACGTGCGGCTGCGAGTGTGGGTGAATCCCGCCGACGGCTTCGGCAACGAGGCGGCGCTGCTCACCTCGGCAAGGGAAGCCTCGAGCTACGGCCTGCCGATCCTGTTGGACCTGCACTATTCAGACACGTGGGCGGATCCCGGCACGCAGACGATTCCTTCCGCCTGGTCCTCGACCTCGCTGACGACGCTGGAGTCCCAGGTCTACAACTACTCCAGGACGGTAGTCGGCGACCTGGTGGCTCAGGGTACGTCGCCGGCCATGGTGCAGGTCGGCAACGAGATCAACGGCGGGATGCTCTGGTCGCTCGGCTCGACGTCGAACTGGTCGAACCTGGCCGCGCTGCTCAAGCAGGGTGTCGCCGGCGTCAAGGCGGCCGCTCCCTCGGCGAGGATAGTGCTGCACCTGGCGTCGTCGGACAATCTGGCGACCCTGGAGACGTGGTACACCGACGCCGTCAACTACGGAGTGCCCTTCGAAGTCATCGGCCTGTCGTACTACGACTACTGGCACGGCCGGCTGGACGTGCTGCAGACCGACCTGAACGGGCTGGCCGCCAAGTACGGCAAGCAAGTCATGGTCGCTGAGACGGCCTATCCCTTCACGATGGCCAACGGCGACTCGACCGCGAACTCCGTGCGGCCCGACAACACCACCCTGGACAGCGGCTACTCGGCCAGCTCCAGTGGTCAGGCGGCGAACTTCCGCGACGTGTTGTCGATCGTGCAGGCGGTACCGAACGGCCTCGGCCTGGGCGCTTTCTACTGGGAACCCACGTGGACCGCCGTGAGCGGCAACGGCTGGTCCACCACCGACATCACCTCCGGCGACGGCTGGGAGAACCAGGCGCTGTTCGACTACAGCAACAAGGCGCTTCCGGCGATCTACGACTTCGCCGCGCGATGAGCCAGTAGGCCGTAACGGCGATCCACAAGAGGCAGTGGATCGGGCCCCTGCTCAGTCGTCCAGCGGCACCTTCCACAGCACGACGGTGCCGCCACGCTCCCCCGGCTCGACGGACGCCTCGCCATTGAGCTCCGCGGCCCGCTCTGCGATGTTCGCCAGACCGCTGCGCCGGCCGCCGGGGGCGATACCGACACCGTCATCCGCGATCCGCAGCGTCAAAAAGCCCTCCGCTGTGGCCAGATCGACCTCGACCTTGGACGCCCGGGCATGCCGCGCCGTGTTCGACAGCGCTTCCCGAGTCACGGCCAGGACATGATCCACCGCCTGCTCGGGCACCTCGAAGTCGACCGGACCGGTGAACCGCACCGCCGGGGCGAAGCCCAGCGCTGCGGTGGCGTCCTGACAGACCCGCAACACCAGCGTCCGCAGCCCGGCGGCCTCCGCCGGGGCGTCATGCTCAGACAACGCGAAGATCGTCGACCGGATCACCCTGATCGTGTCGTCCAAGTCCGCCACAGCCGTGATCACCCGGTCACGCACCGCCGACTTCTCAGTGATCTTCAGCACCGACTGCAGCGTCATCCCAGCCGCGAACAGCCGCTGGATCGCCAGATCATGCAGATCACGACCGATCCGGTCACGATCGGCGAACAGCGCCAGCTTCTCAGCATCCGCACGCCGGCCGGCAAGCTCCAGCCCGACAGCGGCCTGCGCCGCGACATCAGCCAAAACCTTGACCACCTGCGCGTCAAACGGCAGCACCCCGAAC
>JABFWL010000002.1 GCA_013362315.1 Catenulispora sp.
TTCGTACAGGCGAAGAGTTGACACCCCAGGTCCGGCACTGTAGGACGAGCCCTGCCGACGTGACCGAGGGGACCGAACCGAAAAAGCGGCCACCGGTGTGGGGGTTGGCGGGGGGCGACGTCGCGGCTTCGCGCTTCGGCCGCCGGTCGGGCAGGTCGAAGGCTTGGCATGCCAGGGCTTCGCGCTTTGGCCGCCGGTCGCGCAGGTCGAAGGCTCGCGTGTCGCCGACCTCGCGATCCGGCCGCCGATCGGCGAGGTGGCCTTCGCGGCGCGATCGTCATCGCGTCGTCGGCGGCCTTCCGGACGGCCGTCGCGGCTCCCACCTCGCGATCCGGCCGCCGAAGGCGCTGCTCGAGGCGACGTGGCCTGCGTAGCCGGCGCACTTCGCCCGGATTTTCGGTTTGTTCCCCTCGGTCACGTCGGCAGGGCCTGTCCTACAGTGCCGGACCTGGGGTGTCAACTCTTCGCCTGTACGAAACAGCAGGTCAGAGACTTACCGCACGGCGAAGAGTTGACACCCCAGGGCCGGTGCTGTACCGCTTGCGGCTGACGACGTGAGCGAGGGGAACAAGCCGCAGCCACCTCACAAACCGGCGGCGCAGAGCCCTGAGACGACGCCCCTAGGGACTGGCGCATGTTCCCCGAGGGAACTGAGGCTCCCGCTGAAGGCGCCGGCCTTTCATCAAGCTCTTGACTTGTTTTTGACTTTGACTGAAACTCAGCCACCTCTCCGACCGCCGCCGAAGGAGGACCCACCGGTGCCGGGCTCGTGCACACGATGACCGCCAGCAGACTACGGCGCCCTCGCCACGAACCCCGAGACCGCATACACCCGCATCGACCCGACCCCCGACGGCGGCTCCCGCTTCACCGACGCCGAGATCCCCCTCGACTCGCGGGCCGTCGCCTCTGGCGTGCCGCCCATGCTCGTCGGTGCCCTGCCCTCAGCGGCGGCGGTGTCGTACCTGCGCAGCGGCGGCTTCGACAGTGCGCCGCACAGGGCGCCGGCGGTGCAGTGGGTGATCATGTTGCGCGGCACCATCGAGGTCACCGACTCCACCGGTGAGGCCCGCCGGTTCTCGCCAGGCGACCTGCTGCTCGCCGCCGACGTGACGGGCGCGGGCCATCGCACCGTCGGAGTCGGTACTGCTCCACTCGAGTGCCTGTTCATACCGCTGAACACCGATATGGCGCAGGACGGGCACTGACACTGCTCAGGGCTCACGGCTTCACCGCTCACGGCTCACGGCTCAGCGCTCAGCGCTCAAGGACGCAAGCACGTCCGCTCAAACACCGCCTTCTCACTCTCCTTAAAGAATCGCGTGCCGCTGCCTCCCGCGCACCAGTAGTAGTAGTGCTCCGACGTCGGAGCCAGCACCGCCGCGATCATCTGCTTCGACGGGATGCTCACCGGCGTCGGCGGCAGCCCCTGGCGCCCGCCGGTGGCGTACGGGTCCGTCGGGTCGGTGACCTCGCGCCGCGTCACCGTCACCCGCTTGCCCGCCTGCAAGCTCAGCCAGTACTTGGTCGAGGCGTCCACGCCGACGAAGTCGCCGCGCCCCAGCCGGTTCGTCACCGCCTCCGACACCTCGCGGCCGTCCGGATCGGGCCTGGTCACCTCGGCCTCGGCGAGTGAGGCGACGATCAGCGCCTCCTCCGGCGTGCATCGCCGCGTCGGCGCGCACCTCAAGGCCGCGGCCTTGGTCTCCAGACCCAGCTTGGCCAGCTCGGCGACCCGCGCCTTGACCATCGCGCTGAGCACGCTCTGCGGGGTGTCCGCGCTCGTCAGGGTGTAGCGCCCGGGCTCCAGCATGCCCTCGACCGTCCAGTGCCCGTCAGTGCTCTTGGACCACGGCGGCAGGCCGATCTCGTTGCCGTCCACCAGCTGCTGCAGATCGTCGCGGTCCCAACCGCGCTTCTTGGCCAGCGCGCGCAACGTCTCCCAGCTGTAGTCACCCGGCCTGACCTCGACCAGCGAGTCCGGCGACAGGTTCGAGGTCTTCAACAGCTCGGTGATCGCCGCCGCGGCGCTGAGCTTCGGGCACACCCGGTAGGTCCCGGTGCTGATGCCCCGCGCCGCCTGGTTACGCTCTGCGGCGTCAACGAACGCCTGCGACGAGCGCACCACCCCGGCGTTGAACAGCGCGTCGCCAATGTCCTTGCCGGTCGCACCCTGCGGCACCTCCACCAGCACCTTGTGCGGATCGTCGGCAGCACAGCTGCCCTGCGCGTAGTCCGGGGCGTGCCGCGCGCCGCCGAAGAACGCCACCAGCCCCGCGAACACCAGTGCCCCGATACTCCCGAACACCACCAGCAGCACGGCCAGCGGCCCCCACGCCCGCCAGCGTTCGCCCCGGATCGGCGGCGGGACCTCGCACTCCCCGTCCGGGTCGCTCTCGATCGGCTCGCCTTCGGTTCCCGGCACTGCGCTACTCCTGATGATCGAACGCTCACTTAGCGTAGATCATCCACCACGTCGCCGATCCTTCACCTGCGGTTATGCGTGTCATCTCGTTATTAATATCCGCGTTCCATCTGACGGCCCCATCTTGGGCAGTGTGCGTATAGCCGTTATCACCGAATCGTTCCTCCCCCGGGTGAACGGGGTCACGAACTCGGTCTGCCGCGTCCTGGAGCAGTTCGCCGCACACGGCCACCAGGCGCTCGTGGTCGCCGCCAAGCCCGGCCCCGAGCAGTACGCCGGCCACGAGGTGGCCGCGGTCGGCGGGTTCGCGTTGCCGGGCTACCGATCCTTCGTCGTCGGCCTGCCGCTGGCGCGGCTGGTCAAGCGGCTGCGGGAGTTCCAGCCGGACGTCGTCTACCTGGCCTCGCCGGTCAGCCTCGGCTGGGCCGGGGCGGCGGCCGCCCGCCGCTTGGGCGTCCCCTGCGTCGCGGTGTTCCAGACCGACGTGGCCGGCTTCGCCCGCCGCTACGGCCTGCGCGGCACGGACAAGGTGATCTGGTCCTGGCTGCGGCGCCTGCACGCTCAGGCCGACCTGACGCTGGCGCCCTCGACCGCCACGATGAGGCTGCTTCAGGAGCACGACTTCCCGCGCCTGGCCCTATGGCGCCGCGGAGTCGACGCCGAACGCTTCCATCCGCGCTACCGCGACGAACTGCTGCGGCACCAGCTCGCGCCCGGCCGTCAGACACTGGTCGGCTACGTCGGCCGGCTCGCGCCGGAGAAGCGGGTCGACCTGCTCGCCGAACTCAGCGGCCTGCCCGGCGTCCAACTCGTCATCGTGGGCGACGGACCCGCCGAGGGCAAGTTGCGCGCGGCACTGCCGGAGGCGACCTTCACCGGCTTCCTCGACGGCCTGGAACTGTCGCGCGTATATGCGAGCCTCGACGTGTTCGTACACACCGGCGCCGACGAGACCTTCTGCCAGTCGGTCCAGGAAGCGATGGCCAGCGGCGTGCCAGTGGTGGCGCCAGCCGCTGGCGGGCCGCTGGACCTGGTGACGCCAGGACGGACCGGCGTGCTGTATGACCCGGACTCTATATACGAGCTGCGGGCGGCCGTGATGCGGCTGAGCGCCAACCGCGAGCTGCGCGCCGTCTACGGCCTCAACGCCCGCGCCGAGGTGGAGAACCGCACCTGGGACGCGGTGGGGGAGGAGCTGATGCGGCATCTGGAGGCGGTCGTCAAGGACGCTTCGACGACAAGCAGCGCGCTGATGGCGAATGCGGTCATAACGACGAGCATCGAGAACAACGCCGCAGCCGGACGCGCCACCGGCGCCGTCGCCGCAACCGGCGGCGCCACTTCCTCCGATCTGGAAACGGCTGCCTGAATGCCGCATCCCAAACCGAACCTGCTCGTCTCGATCCACGACATCGCGCCCGCCTCCGCCATCGCCACCGCGCGCTGGCTGGCCGATCTCGACGCCCGCGACGTCCCGGCCACGCTGCTCGTCATCCCCGGGCCGTGGCGCGGCGCGCCGCTGAGTCAGAACCCTGACCAGGTCGTCGAGCTGCACGCGGCGGCGCATCGCGGCCACGAGCTCGCGCTGCACGGCTGGGCCCACCGGGCCGGACCGGACGGCGCGCGCTGGCGCCGGACCGCCGCGCGGCTCCTGGCCCGCGGCGCCGCCGAGTTCGCCGCCCTCGACGAGGAAGAAGCAACGCGCCGTCTGACGGCGGGCCTGTCCGAACTCGCCGCCCTGGACATCGAACCGGTCGGTTTCCACCCGCCGGGCTGGCTGGCATCTCCGGGTTCTTACAAGGCGCTGCGCCGCGTGGGATTGCGCTACACGACCTCGCACTTGTTCGTCCACGACCTGATCACCGAACGCCGCCACGCACTCCCGGCCCTGTCCCACCGCCCCGGCGGCTGGGGCGAGTCCTTCGGGGCCTCGTTCCTGCGCAGGTCCGCGACCGCGATGATCCGCTCGGGCCGCTCGTTCCGCGTCGCCCTGCACCCGGACGACCTGGACCACCCGGGCCTGCGCCGGACCACGCTCGCCGTCATCGACGCGGCGCTGGCCGCGGGCTACCGGGCCGCCACCTACTCCGGTCTGCTGATGAGCAGCACGGCGGTCGCGTCCCGGTGAGAATCGTCCAACTCGCGAACGCCTACAGCCCCACCTCCGGCGGCCTGCGCACCGTCGTGGACGCGCTCGGCCGCGGCTACGTGGCCGCCGGGCACGAACGCGTGCTGGTGATCCCTGGCAAGCGCCACTCCCGCGAGCAGAGCGCATCAGGGCTCGTCATCACCTTCCCGGGCGTCCCGGTCAGCGGCGGCTACCGCGTGATCCCGCGTTTCGCGCCGGTCCGCGAGCTGCTGGAGGACCTGGCGCCGGACACGGTCGAGGTCTCGGACAAGGCGACGCTCGCCGCGGCCGGGCCGTGGGCGCGGGAACACGGCGTCGGCAGCGTGCTGATATCGCACGAGCGGCTGGACGCGGTGACCGCGGCGCGGTTCCCGCACGCCTGGCGCCTCGGAAACCGGGTGCTGCGGCCGGCGTTGCATCGGCGCAGCCGCGAACTCGGGGACGGCTTCGACGCCGTCGTCGCCGCCTCGGCCTTCGCCGGCCGCGAGTTCGACGGGACCTCGGCGGCGCTGCATGCGATTGCGCTCGGGGTGGATCTGGACACGTTCCGGCCGCAAGGAGAGATTGATTCCACTTTCGGCTCTGGGTCCGATTCCGCCGAACGCCCCTGGCGCCTCGTTTACAGCGGCCGGCTTTCCGTGGAGAAGAACCCCGGCGCGGCAGTCGGGACCGTCAAAGCCCTGATCGCCGCAAGCATCCCCGTCCACCTCGACGTCTACGGCACCGGCAGCCGCCGCGACCACCTCCGCCGCGCCGCCGCGGGCCTACCGGTCACCTTCCACGGCCACCTCTCCGACCGCGCCGCCCTCGCCACCCGCCTCGCCGCCGCCGATGTGGTCCTGGCCCCCGGCCCGGCCGAGACCTTCGGCCTGTCCGTCCTGGAGGCGCTGGCATGCGGAACCCCGGTCGTCACCGCCGACACCGGCGGCGCCGGCGAACTCCTGGCCCCCGGCGCGGGCCGGTCCGCGCCCGCGCACGGAACCGCGTTCGCCGCCGCTGTGACGGAGATCATGTCCTGGCCCGAGGCCGATCGCAGAACCGCGGCCCGAAAGCGTGCCGAGGAATACCCGTGGTCGCGTACCATCACCTCGATGCTGACGGTCCACGAGCAGATCAGAGCCCTGAAAACGCAGGTTAATGCCCGTTGACAGCCAGCCGTCCGGGCAGTGACAATCTGGCGAACTGCATTCGGAGGGGAGATTTGCGAATACCCTGGGCGATCCACGGGTTTCGCCTGGAGGGGGTAACCGTAGTGACATCGAAGCGTCACATTCGGCTGTCCGCGCTCGGTACGGCTGCCACCGTCATCTCCGCGCTCGCTCAGCCCGTCACCGCGCACGCCGACGTGACCACGATCTCCGTGGACAACCTGCGCAGCGGATGGGACTCCTCAGAACCGGCCCTGGGGCCGGCGGCCATCACCTCGTCCAGTTTCGGGCAGATCTTCTCCACCCCGGTCAACGGCCAGGTCTACGCCCAGCCGCTGGTCGCCGGGCACACACTCGTGGTGGCCACCGAGGAGAACGAGGTCTACGGACTGGACCCGGTCACCGGCGCCGTCGCCTGGCACCGGAACGATCTGGGACCGGCGTTCCAGTCCTCGACGGTCAGCTGCCCGGACCTGCAGCCCTCGATCGGCGTCACCTCGACCCCGGTCTACGACGCCTCGACCGGCACCATCTATCTGACCTCGAAGACGTACTCCGGCGGCGTTCAGACCGCGGCCCACTGGTACATGCACGCGCTGGACGCGGCGACCGGCGTGGAGCGGCCGAACTGGCCGGTGGAGATCAAGGGCTCGCCGGACAACGATCCGACGACCCAGTTCGACGCCTTCCACCAGATGCAGCGCCCGGGCCTGCTGCTGCTGAACGGCGTGGTCTACGCCGCCTTCGGCGGGCACTGCGACTTCCTGCCCTATCGCGGCTTCGTCGTCGGCGTGGACACCGCCAAGGCGGCCCAGACCGCCATGTGGACCGACGAGGCCGACGGCGTCAGCTCCGGCGCCGGCATCTGGCAGTCCGGCAGCGGCCTGATGTCCGACGGCGACGGCCGGATCTTCTTCGCCAGCGGCAACGGGATGAGCCCGCACAGCAACCCCGACGGCGGCGCCGGCGTCGCGCCGCCGCAGAACCTCGGCGAGTCGGTGGTCCGGCTGCAGGTCGGCACGGACGGCAAGCTCAGCGCCGCGGACTACTTCAGCCCGACCAACAACGCCGACCTCGACATCAACGACCGCGACCTGGGCTCCGGCGGCCCGATGGGCCTGCCCGAGCAGTACTTCGCGAACCCCGCCGACCAGAAGCTGCTGGTCGAGCAGGGCAAGGACGGCCGGGTGTTCGTGCTCGACCGCGACCACCTCGGCGGCTTCGCCCAGGGCGACGGCGGCACCGACGACGCGGTGGGCGTCGTCGGGCCGTTCGCCGGCCAGTGGGGCCACCCGGCGGTCTGGGGCGGGGACGGCGGCTATGTGTACATAGTCGGGGCCGAGGCCCAGATGCGCGCGTTCCACTACGGCCTGTCGGCCACCGGGACGCCGACCCTGACACCGGTCGGGCACACCACCGACAACCTCGGCTACACCAGCGGCTCGCCGATCGTCACCTCCGACGGCACCACCTCCGGCAGCGCCGTGGTCTGGGTGGTCGCCACCCACTCCCCGGCCGGCGCGGCCGGGACGAACGCCGACCTGCGCGCCTACAACGCGATACCGAACCCCGACGGCAGCATGCAGCTGCTGTTCTCGGCGCCGATCGGCACCGCCGCCAAGTTCTCGGTCCCGGCCACCGACAACGGCCGCGTCTACGTCGGCACCCGGGACGGCCACGTCATCGGCTTCGGCAGCCCGACCACCGCGCCGCTGACCGCGCCGCAGACCACGTTCCCGAAGCAGGCGGTCGGCACCCAGGGCACGGCCACGGTGACGCTGACCGCCACCACCCACGTGCAGGTCACCGGGGCGAGCACCTCGTCGGCGGTGTTCGGCGTCAACACCAGCGTGCTGGCGAATCCGGTCGTGCTGGAAGCCGGCGACACTCTCCAGCTGCCGGTGACCTTCAATCCCACGGCGCCCGGCACGGCCAGCGGGATCCTGCGGGTCCAGACCGCCGACGGCACCATCGGAGTCTCGCTCACCGGCACCGGCACCCAGGACGGCCTCGGCTCGAACCCCGCGACGCTGGCCTTCAACACCGACCAGCCGACCGGGATCGCCGCGACGCTGCCGGTCCGCATCGTCAACACCGGGACCACGGACGAGAAAGTCGTCTCGGCCGCCGGCCCGGCCGCCAGCGGGCCGTACTCGGTGACCGGCCTGCCGGCCGCCGACACGGTGCTCGCGCCCGGCGACGGCCTGGACGCCACGGTCACCTACTACCCGACGACCGCTGGGGCGTCGCAGGACTCGATCGTCATCACCTCGAGTGACGGCAGCGGCACCCATATCCTGAGAATCCCGCTGAGCGGGACCGCGGTCACCGGCCAAGGCGTGCTCAGCCTTACTCCGTCGACCCTGGACTTCGGCGACGTCCCGCTCGGGACCACGAAGAAGCTGTCCTTCACCGTGGCCAACACCGGCAACGTCCCGCTGACCATCACCAAGGCCAAGGCCCCGGACGGCGAGTTCCAGGCGGTCGTTCCGATCGACGAGGGCCGGGTGCTCGGCCCCGAGCAGAGTGTGAAGATCAGCGTCACGTTCACCCCGACCGCGCTGGGACCGGCCGCCGGAGACCAGCCGCCGGCCTACGAGGTCACCCCGGACACCGGTGTGGGCGCGATGTACGTGACGCTGCTGGGCAACGGCGTCCCGGCGCCGGTCACCCCGCCGCCGACGACGCCCCCGCCGACCACCGCGCCGCCGACGACCGACCCGACTCCGGTCGACGTGCCGACCCCGCCGCCTGCGCCGACCACTGAGCCGGCTCCGCCGACGCCGCAGGCCCCCGCGCCCGCCGGCGGCAACCCGACCGTCACCCGGCTGTCCGGGAACACCCGCTACGAGACCGGCGTCGCCGTCTCGCGGGCGCAGTGGGCGAACGCCGGCGGCGACCCGACCGGGCGGCTCAAGACCGCGCACGGCGTGGTGCTGGCGCGCGGCGACAAGTTCCCGGACGCGCTGGCCGGTGTGCCACTGGCGGCGAAGGTGCAGGGCCCGCTGCTGCTGACCGATCCGACGTCGCTCACCGGGGTGACCGAGACCGAGATCCGCCGGGTGCTCGGCACCAGCGGCACGGTGGACATCCTGGGCGGGACCGCGGCGGTGTCGGCGGACGTCGAGAACCGGCTGCGGGCGCTGGGCTACACCGTCAACCGCTACTCCGGTCCCGACCGCGACGCCACCGCGCTGGACATCGCCCGGCGCGGCCTGGGCGACCCGGCGCACGTGGTCCTCGCCACCGGCCAGGACTACGCCGACGCGCTGTCCGCCGGGCCGTTCG
>JABFWL010000465.1 GCA_013362315.1 Catenulispora sp.
AGCCGGCACGAGGCGCCGATCACGGCGACCGCGTCGCGGCGGGCCGGGCGGGCCGGGCGGCGCTGGACCACGGGGCGCGCAGCGGCGTCGGAACCGGGTCGGCCGTTCATCGGGGTCCTGTCCCTTCCCGCCCGGCCGGGACGCTGCCGAGCCGGGTCAGCACTGATCGCAGGCGGCTGAGGAACTCCACGGGGGAGTCGCGGAAGAACAAGTGGCCGCCCGGTATCGGGAACACCTCGCCCTGCGCCTCGGTGTAGCGGAGCCAGTCGGCCATGGCGTCGGGCCCGACGCCCGGGTCGTCGGCGCCGACGAACCCGTAGAGCGGGACCGGCAGCGGTGCGGGGGGCGCGGCGAGCTGAGCGGCGTGCGGATGGCTGTCGCAGAGCTCGAGGTCGTCGCGCAGCAGCGACACCGCCGCGTCCACCCACTCCGGGTAGCGCAGCACCAGCTCGGAGATGCCGCCCATCTCCTGCATCCACGCCACGAGCTGGTCGCGGGTCATGCCCTTGGTGCTCGCCGACAGCGGCGGCCGGTGCGGCGGATTGCACGCGCCGACCAGCAGCGCCCGCGGCAGCCGCTGCCCGGTCCGGCGG
Source organism: Catenulispora sp. (assembly GCA_013362315.1). Taxonomy (GTDB): domain Bacteria; phylum Actinomycetota; class Actinomycetes; order Streptomycetales; family Catenulisporaceae; genus Catenulispora. The sequence goes on from JABFWL010000465.1 coordinate 594, forward strand.
CGGTGGAGCACCAGATGCCACGCGACCAGACCGCCCATGCTGTGCCCGTAGAAGGCACACGGTCCGTCCATGTGCGGACCCAGCTCCCGGTCCAGCTCTTCCGTGAGTCGCGCCATGTCGGTGATGCGCGGTTCCCGGACCCGCCGCTCCCGTCCGGGCAGCTGGACCGGCTGCACCGAGACGTTCGGGGCCAGCACGCTCTGCCAGTCGGCGAAGACCGAGCCGCTCCCGCCGGCGTGGTGGAAGCAGAACAGGCGCAGCGGTGCGGTGGGGTCCGGGCGGGCGGTCAGGTAGGGGGTGACGCCGTCGCCCGGCGTGCGCCCCGCGGAGGTCGGTGCGGCGTTCGCGGTGCTGCTCTTCGAGCTGTTCGCCGGGCTGTTCGCTGTCGTATCCGGTGCGGACCTCATCGCGGGCTCCTCGTCAGCCGGTGGCGGGCGCGCAGCAGCAGCCACAGGGCCGCGACGGGCAGCCGCCGCGGGTCGGGCCGTCCGCGCAGCTTCAGCACTGTCAGGACCAGCCACAGCAGCGAGTCGGCGATGTGCTTGGGCGAGGCGTGGACGTCGTCGTTCTCCAGCACCTTCAGCTCCGCCACGTGCGCCTGCAGCAGGCGCGTCTCGCCGGCCGGGATGATCTCGTCGCGGCGGCTGGCCAGGTAGCTGACCGGGACTCGCACCCGGTCCAGCTGCTCGTCCGTCAGCGCCAGGGCACTGAGCCGCTCGGCCAGCTCGGCTCGCCCGGCCCCGGCCAGGTGGGAGAGGGTGTCCAGGGTGACCTGCGGGACGCCGCCGAGCCACTCCCGGTCGAGGAAGAACTCCCGCACCGGCGCGCCGGAGGTGATGACCGACTTGATCCGGGCGTCCTCGGCGGCGCAGCGCAGCGCGAGGTGGCCGCTGAAGCTGAAGGTGTAGGCGTAGGTGCGGCTGACGTCGGCGCGGTCGGCGACGGCGTCGATCACCGCGGACAGCTGCCGCCAGCTCTCGGCGTCGTACGGCAGGGTGTTCTCGCCGACGCCCGGCATCTCGGTGACGACCGCCGCCACCCCCAGCCGCCGCAGCAGCACCAGCGCCGGGCCCAGCTGCTCCTTGAGCGTCACCACGCCGCCCATGACCAGCAGCAGCGGCAGCGGTTTGGCGGCCGACAGCCCGGTGGCCCAGCAGCCGACCCGCCCGGCCGGCAGCTCCACGTCCAGCCGCTCGATGCCGGGCCGCTCCTGGCGCCAGGCGTCGAACGCCGCCACGCACAGCTTCCCGGCCTGCGCGCGGGCCGGGCCGTCCGGGTAGGGGAACCGGGCCAGGGCGTAGCGGCGCGAGGCGTCGAGCGCGCGCCCGGCCTCGGCCAGCTCGTCTCCGGCTTCGGTCCACACCCGGGCCCACGATCCGGGCGCGCCCTCCCGGTCGTTGTCGATCCGGTCGAGGACTTCCTGGTAGCGCTTGATGTTCAGGCTGCGCGCGTGCACCACGGCGAACTGCTTCAGCTCGCTGACGTCGTTCACGATCCCTCCGGGTTCCGGTCGTCGCGCTCGTCCCGGTCGTCGCGTTGATCAGGGACGAGGGTGAGGGGTTTCGGCGGGCGGCCGTTCGCGCTCGGACGCGGCGTGCCGTTCGCGGCCGGGGGCCGGGCGGCGTCCGTGCTGCCGTCCGTGCTGCCGGCGGCGAGGGCGCCGGCGGTGGCGTCGGCCGAGGTGTCGAAGTGTTCGAGCGCGTCCTTGAGGTCGCCGAGCACGTCGGCCGCCTCCGCGCCGTCCACGACCCGGTGGTCGAAGGCCAGGCTCAGCCGCATCGCGGGGCGGATGGCGACCTGGTCGCCGACCACGACCGGGCGCGGCGCGATCCGGCCCAGGCCCAGGGTGATCGTGGTGCCGCCGACCGAGTAGAAGCCGTCCACCGGCCGGTGCCCCAGCGAGCTGACCGCGAAGGTGCCCATCAGGGCCGGGCGCCGGCGCAGCGAGCGCAGCGCGCCGCGCAGCAGCGTCCGCCCCAGCGGGACCGGGAGCCGGTGCATGGCCAGCGCGCCGGGGAAGCCGTCGGCCGGCTCGGCGTCGCGGTACCGCTCCAGGCCGCGCTGGATCTGCTCCAGCGGGGCGCGCTCCAGGGCCGGCAGCACGGCGGTCAGCACCACGCGATGCCCGTCGACCGTGCGGTCGAAGGCCACCTTCCCGGCCGCCGACGGGTAGCGGGCGATCCGGGGCCGCAGCCGGCCGGAGATCGCGGCGTTCGCCTCCGGATGCGCGACCAGCACCCGGGCCGCGCCGTACAGGACGTAGCTGACGACCGAGTACCGGACGCCGTCCTCCCGCGCCCGGTCCCGGTGGGCCAGCACCTCCGTCATGTCCACCTCGGTGTCCAGGAACACCGGTGCGAACTGCCGCACGCCGGCCAGGAAGTGCAGGGTGTGGCGGCGCTGGCGGGGCAGCGCGGCCACGGTCACGGATCCGTCGGTGCCGGTCTCAGTGCCGGTCTCGGTGCCGGTTGTCGTCATGGTGGCCGTCCTCGGGTCGGCGGAGCCCACAGCGGGCGGGGGGTGGACGTCGGATCGGGTGGACGTCGGATCGGGGGCGCTCAGCGCGTGGCCACGTCGTGGATCTCGGCGAGCGTGCACGCCTCCAGGAAGTCGGCCATCGCGATCTGCCGGCCGGTCCGCGTCTCCAGCGTGGTGATCAGCCACAGCAGGTGCAGCGAGTCCCAGCCGGGGATCTCATCGAGCGCCTTGTCGGCGTGCTCGGCGGTGACGGGCAGGCCGAGCTGGTCGCGCAGCACTGCGAGCAGGTCGTCGATGGTCAGCACGGTGCGGCCCCTCACAGGTTCGCGGTCAGGTGGACGTGGTCGGGCACGGCGATGATCTCCGCGAGGTCGTGCCGGTAGTACTTGCACGCCGCGGTTCCGGCCGCCGTCCCGGTCCCGGGCTCCGGGGGAGCGTCGTCCGGGCAGTGCACGAACCCGTGCCGGGGATAGAAGTCCTCGACGGTGCCGTTCTTGGCCGTCGGCCGGTAGCTGCCGTAGACGGCCGCCGCACCGCGCTCTTTGGCGTGCCGGAGCACCGCCGCCAAACAGGCCTTTTCGATACCGCGCGAGAAAACGCGGCAGCTGAGCAGGAAGTTCTCCAGATCCAGGACCTCGCCGCCGGCGGTGCTGTGCTCGCCGTGCTCGCCGTGCTCGCCGTCGCGCCAGCGGCCGAGGATCACCCCGACCAGGCCGTTCTCGCCGAACCGGTCTCCGGAGTGGATCGCCAGCACCAGCGCGGCCGGATCGTCGACCAGGGACTGCACGTCCGCGGGCTGGAGCCGGCGGGTGGTCATGTTGAACTGGTTCGTGCGCTGCGTCAGCTGCGACACGCGGGGCACCTCGAGGGCGTCCACGGTGCCGAGCCGCACCCGGATGTCCAGCTCGCGCAGGTAGTCGGTGATCGAGTCGAAGCTCGCCAGGAAGTCCTTGCGCTCCAGCTCGTCGGCGTACCGCACGGCACGCAGCCGGTCCTCCTCGGTCAGCCGCAGGCTGTCGAACCAGCCGTCGCGCAGCAGCTTCTCGATGTGGTACGCGGGCTCCTCGTCGAGCCGCACGACGCCGACCCGCGGCAGCTCGCGCCGCACGAGCCCGCACTCGTAGGCGCTGTCGTCGGCGAACACGAAGCTGCCGACGTCCAGGTTCAGCGCCTCGGCCAGCCGCTCCAGGTTCTCGTGCTTGGGCTGCCAGTTGGCGCTGATCCGCACGAAGTCGTCCTCGCGCAGCGTCATCGCCGGATGGTCGCGGAACACCTCCCGCACCGGCGCGCTGTCGTTCTTGCTCAGCGCGGCGAGCAGCACGCCCTGCGAGCCGAGCTGCTTGACCACCCGCTGGAACGCCCGGAACGCCTCGCCCCGGTAGGTCTCGGCGACCTCGATGCCGGCCAGGCCGTCGTCGCCGAGGATGCCGCCCCACAGGGTGTTGTCGAGGTCCACCGCGAGGCACTTCTTCGTGCGCCCGGCGACGTTGCGCGCCAGGTGCCCGATCTGGCGCGCGTATTCGGCCAGCAGCTGCGGCGACAGGTGCGCCTTGGCGTAGGCGTCGGTGCGGGCCTCGCTGACCGGGACCCCGGCCGCGAGCACCGGGTCCAGGTCCAGGACGACCAGCGCCGGGAACGTCTCGGCCAGCCGCAGCAGCCGGGCGTTGGCCTCGCGCCAGACCGCGCCGAGCGCGGCCCGGGAGGCGTGGTCCACGAGCTGGGCGGCGTAGCGGCGGGGCAGCGGGATGGTGTTGAACACCAGCGAGCCGCGCCCGACCGCGGTGAAGGTGCCCGCGAGGGTGTCCAGCAGCCGCAGCTTGCGGGCGAAGACCTGCTCGACGTCGGCGACCTGCCACGGCACCGGCACCTCGTCGAAGACCACCTCCGGGTCCAGCACGCACAGCGTCAGGTCGGCGCGCGCCGCGTAGAGGGCGCTGCCGGGATCGGAGAGGTCGTACACGTAGCTGTCGTAGTCGGCCGGCCGGGTGCGCGCCGTCATGCCGTGCCGGGCGAGCTGCCCGGCCAGCGCCGGGATCAGCGAGGCGAGCGTGCCGTGGCCGGTGACCGCCAGGGAGACGGTCGGCACCTGCGGATGGCGGGCTGCCACCGCGTCCGCGTCGACGCGGGACAGCAGCTGGCCGGCGGCCAGGAGCTCGGCCTCGGACAGGCCGGACAGCAGGTGCTCGACCTCGGGATAGCGCTCGACGAGAAGGCCCTCGGTGGTGAGCGCCAGCAGCTGCTCGTAGCCGCCGGGGGCGGGTTCGGCCGACGCGGGATGCGCGGATGTCGGGGAGGGTGCTGCCGCGGTCGGGGCGGTGCCGGTCGCAGGGCCCGTCGCAGCGCCCGTAGTCGGGCTGTTCGCAGCGCTGCTCGCGGTGCCGGCCGCGGCGCCGGTCGTCGTGCGGGTCGCGGTGCCGGTCGCGGTGCCGGTCGCGCAGACCGCGGCGCCGGGTGCGTTCGTCGCTTCCATCAGAGCCTCTCCACAGCGAATCCGGCCTTGATCCATTTGCTGGACTCGATCGACAGCCCGACGGCGCGGTCGCCCTCGGCCAGCAGCGGCAGCACGCTCTCCAGCTGGAAGAAGGGCAGCGCGTTCCCGGTGTTGCCGGTCTCGGCCACGCAGCTGATCTCGTGCGCCGCCGGGGCGTCGAGCCCGGCGACGATCTGCTCGGTCATCCGGCCGGACAGCTGCGGCGGCAGCAGGTAGTCGACCTCGTCGTGGTCCCAGCCGAGCCGGTCCAGCAGCTCGCCGAACACCTCCGCCGCCATCGGCGGGACCAGCTCCTGGATCGCGGCGTAGTCCTCGTGGCCGGCCGGCCCGTCGCCGTGCCGGTCGGCCAGGCCGAACCACTCCACGGTGTGCCCCGGCGGCCGGTCCAGCCCGACCAGGCGGACCAGCGTCCCGCGCAGCACCGCCGAGGACGGCGTGGGCTCGACCCCGAGCACCGCCGCGCCCGCGCCGTCGCCGAACAGCATGACGCCGACCTGCTGCGCCGGCGGCAGCTCGGCCAGCTTCATCTCCAGGTCCAGGTGCTTGGCGCAGACGTCGCCGCCGATCACCAGCGCGGTGCGGCCGGAGCCGGCCACCAGCAGCGAGCGCGCGACCTCCAGGGCCTGGACCGCGCCGGTGCAGCCGGACTGCAGCTGGTAGGCCGGGACCTGGTCGATGCCGAGCCGTTGGGCGACCATGCTCACGGTGGCGGGCATCAGCTGGTCCGGAGTGGAAGTGGCCATGACGATCAAGTCCACGTCGGCTGCCGCCAGCCCCGCGGCGTCCAGCGCGCGCTCGGCGGCGCGCGCCGCGATGTCCTCCAGGCGGTACCGCGCCTCGCCGGTCTCCAGGTCGGTCACCAGATGCCGGGACCGGGTCCCGACGAACGCCTCGACCCACTGCTCCCAGACGGCCGGCATGCCGAAACGGGCGGCCACCGCCGCGGTGTCGATCGCCGGGCCCGGCAGCTCGGTCCCGGCGGACAGCAGGTGGACCTCGCGGTCGGGCATCGGCTGTCTCCTTCGTGTGGGGGAGTGCGGTTGGCGGGAGTGCGGTTCAAGGGCGTGGGGGTGGGCGCGCGGCTCAGGACCCGGCGCCGTCATCGTCGAAGTGCCGGCACAGGACGCCGATCTCGTGCGCCGGATAGGGCGGCGCGACGGCGTCCAGGCGCCAGCTCCAGGGCCCGGACAGGCCCGCGTACCGGCCGCTGAGCCCGGTGATCCGGCCCTGCACCCAGTTCCCGGCCGCGATGACGGTCGTGTCGGCGACGATGTCGCCGGCCAGCGTCCCGTCGGGGAAGTTCATCGTCTCGTTGACGTGCTTGAACACGTGGCCGTCGGAAGCGCGCCGGAAGAGGTTGTCCGAGGCCACCACCGAGGTCGCGATCTGGTTCCCGGCGGCGTCGTAGATCTTGTCGAACGCCGCGCCCTGGAACCCGAGGGCGTAAGGGTCCTGCGGGTTCATCGGCACGTTGCTGTAGAACGTCGGGGTCGGCTCGATGAAGTCGACGGTGACGCAGCCGCGGTGGTTCGGCGTCTGCGCCGCCGAGGACCCCGTCGCCGGCCCCGCCACCGCCCAACACGTGATCGCCGCCACGACACCGATCGTCAACAGCCGTCCGTGCTCGCTCTTCATGAGGGGAGTCCTTCCGAGTCGGCCCACGCCGTCGGTGAGAGGGCTGGGACTGGATCTGGGACCGGGATCTGGGATCTGGGATCTGGATCTGGGACTGTGGCTGGGATCGAGCATGGTCGCGCCGCTGTAGGCGCTCTTAATGCCTGTTAATCCACGCTGGTCGGCCACGGCGCCGGTCAGACGGCCACAACGCGGGTTAAGCGCGGCCCAAGGCCGGCGCGCGAGCATCGGGCCCAATCCCTGCGGATCCGCCCTCAAGGAGTGCCCGCCATGCCCGAGGTGAACGACGCCCCCGCCGCCACGATCCCGGCCGTCCTGGAAGGCGGCCCCACCGACCTTCCCCCCACCGTCCGCCGCCTGCGCGTGCCGGCCGACGACCAGAAGGTCAAGATCGCCCACCGCGGCGGCTACGAACACTTCGAACGCGACACCCCGCCGCTGCCCGGCGACACGGCCGTGGTCTTCTACTGGACCACCCGCACCAAGATCGCCGAGTGAGGTCCGGCTCTGGCGGACGCACCAAGGCAGCCCTCAGACGCTTCTTCCTGCGCGCCGTCTACGCCCTGGGGCTCTACGGCACCGCCTTCTTCCCCATCCCCAGCGCCGCCCTCCGCGCCCTGCACGCGGAACGCATCGCCCTGTGCACCCCCCGGCGCCGCCTGGCTGCCGTCATAGCTCGGCAGGAGGCTGACGCCGCGGCCCCCCAAGGGCCGCCCGCCGGACACCCGGAACGTCTGCTGACCGACGTCCCGCCCACCCCGGTGGAGCGCCCGCTGTGGGAGCAGCTTGATCTGCGGGGATAGCGGTCGGCCGCTGGTTCGACTCCTGACTCCCGACTCCCGACTCCCAGAGGGTCAACCCGGTCTCTTCAGCAGGTCCACCAGCCTCCGGCGAGCACTGGCGACGCCCCCGGCCGGCACGCCGAGTCCCGCCGGACCGCACTACGCCCCGGCGGGACCCGTCCCCCTCTGCTCCAGCGGTGTCCAGGTGTTACGGCAGCCCCGGCCCCTTCCGGTTGACGAAGTAGTCCCGCAGCCCCGGCAGCCCGGCCCGGTCTCCGACCGCGAACGCCGCCGCGTTCGGCACCACACCGGTGTCGCCGAACACCAGCACCTCGTTGACCGACGCGGCGTTGTCGGCCACGTAGTCGCCCTCGATCGCGGGCAGCTGCGCCCCGTCGGCGAGCAGCAGCGGCGCGGTGTGGGCGCCGAGCAACGCGCCGCCGGACAGCGCGTCGGGCCAGTTGTAGGCCACTGCGACGCCGACGCTGTGCGGGGTGGTGGCGCCGCTGAAGAACGTGCGCGCGACCGCCGCGGCGGTGGCGAAGCGGTCCACGCCCGCCGCCGTGCGCACGCGGTCGGCCGGGAACACGGTGCGCAGCGCGGCCACGCCCTGGTCGCCGATCCCGACCAGGTCCACGCCCGCGGCGCTGTGCGCGCTCAGATACCCGGCGGTCGACGAGGGCAGCGTCAGGTCGTTCGAGAGCAGCACCACAGTGTCCTTGCCCGCGGCGTCGCCGGCGCCGGCCGCGGCCCCGGCGGCGAGCGCGTCCGGGAAGTTGTTGCCGGTGGCGACCAGGACCCGCGCCGGGTTGGGGCTGATGGCGCCGGCGATCGCGGTGGCGGTGGCGTAGCGGTCCGGCCCTTCGAGGCGGCGGGTGGTGAAGCCGAGCCCGGCGACCTGGTCGGCGACCCGCTGGGACATGACGTCGGCGCCGCCGAGGAGCGTGACCTGGGCGCCGGGTTTGAGGACCCGCTTGAGCTCGGCGGCGACCCGGCCGTCCAGCGAGTGGGTGTCGGTGAGCAGGAGCGGGGCGTGGAGCTTGGCGGCCAGGGCGCTGCCGGCCAGCGCGTCCGCGAAGCTGTCGGCGCGGGTGATCACGGCGCCGCCGGCTTGGCGGCCACCGGTACCCGCGTCGTCATAGCCGAGGCGAGAGGCGTCGATCGCGGTGTCGATCCGGTCCGCACCGCCCATGCGGTCGATGGCGACGTTGGCGATGGGCTGCCAGGAGGGCGCGATTTCCTTGGTCGTCGTCGGGACCCCGGTCTTCACGTCCGTGATGGTGTCGCTGTTGACCTCGACGACTTTGAGGTGGAATCCGGCGTTGGGGCCCGCGTCCTGGTAGACGATCTTGAAGCCGTCCGGCGACCAGGAGGGATCGGTGCCGAAGCCGGTGCCCAGGATGAAGGTTTCGGACGCGCCGGTGACCGGCCGGTAGTAGATGCCTCGCCCGGCGAAGGCCACGGGAGCGTCATAGGCGATCAAAGTGCCCTGCGGGTTGAACGAGGGGTTCATCGCCTGCGCGGCGAACAGGGCCGCCGTGCCGTTGGGTTTGCGCACCCAGACGCCGGGGTTCGGCCCGTCGCTGCGGGTGAAGGCGACGCTGCCGTCGGGGCCGACGTCGGGGGTGCTGTCGAGGAATCCGCTCGTGCCGGGGAACAGCGTCTCCAGGCCGGTGCCGTCCGCGAAGGCGGTCATGATCTGGGACACCGCCGGCGGTCCGCTGCGGCCCCGGGTGAAGTACAACCGCGTGCCGTCGGGTGACCAGGCCGGACTGAGGTCGCCCAGGCCCGGTGCCGGTGTGGTGACCCGCACCAGGTGGGTTCCGTCCACGCCGACGGTCCAGATGGCGCCTGAGCCGTCGGCTTCGGCGAAGGCGATGCGGGTTCCGTCCGGCGACACCGCCGGGGTCATCAGCAGCGGCGCCGAGGTCATTCCGGGTCCGCGCGGGTTGAGGATGTGCAGGCCGCTGCCGTCGGCGCGCGCCACGGCGATGCCGAAGCCGCCGCCGCTGGGCGTCTGGAAGGCGATGACGCCGTTGCCGCCCTGGCCGGTGGCGTGGGCCGGGGCGGTCGCGACCGCGGTGGTGGTGGCGGCGATCAGGGCGCTGATGATCGCGGCGGCGGTGATGCGGCGCCGGCGGGCGCCGGTGCGCGACGGTGGGTTGTGCGCTGTGATGCTGGACACGTGGTCCCCCCTGGGAATGTGGGTGGTGTTTGAGCGAAGCGTGGGCGTAGCCGGTCCCGTACTCCGTCCCAGGCTCGCAGCGCCGCTACGCGGGGGTCACGCGTAGTGGACTACCTGTTTTGCTTCGGCTGCCCGGCGAGTTCGGCGAGCGCCGCGCGGTCGGCGACGCCGAGTTTGACGCAGGCCCGGTATACGTGTCCTTCCACGGTCCGCACCGACACGACGAGGCGTTCGGCGATCTGCCGGTTGCTGAGCCCGGCGGCGACGAGGGCGGCGATCTCGCGTTCGCGTTCGGTCAGCGGCGAGGGCCGCAGCGCCTCGCGCAGCGCCGGGGTGTCAGCGCCTTCGCAGGCGGCCAGGTGCTGCCGGGCCTGCGCCAACGCGGTCTGTTCGGCGTGCAGGTCGCCGGCCTCGCGGTGGACGACGGCGGCCTGCGCCGCGGCTTCGGCGGCGATGAGCAGCAGGCCGGCGTCGGCGAGCGCGGATGCGGCCGCCAGCAGTTCGGCGGCGTCGCGGTCGGCGAGGGCCTGGGCGTGGTGCGCCGCGAGCCGCACGCGCGGCCCGTCGACGTGGTTCGTCAGGGTTTGCAGGCGCGGGGCGCAGGTCCGATCGCCGAAGCGGACGGCGGTGTGCAGGGCGACGGCTTCGACGGCGTACTGGCCCAGGCGGACGGCGTGGTTGCCGGCGTCGCGCGCCGTGGCACGGGCGTTGCCGACAGCGCCTTCGGCAGCGGCGAGCCAGGCTGTGCAGAGCCGGACGACGGGTTCGAAGATGCCCTGGGTGGCGGGCCGGTAGTGCCGGCCGAGTTCGGTGATGATCGCGGCCGTGGCGGCCGCGTCCCCGGTCGCGCCGTGGGCCCGGGCGAGGGACAGGCAGGCCAGGGTGGCGAAGTTGCCGGGGTCTTCCTCGCTGAATCCGGCCAGGGCGTCGTGGATGAGGCCGGCGGCGGTGGTGAGGAGTCCGCGTTCGGCGGCGGTGGCGCCGCGGAAATAGCTGGTGGCGTGGTAGCCGTACATGAGCATGATGCCGGTCCGGGCGAGTGTGCGGTCGGTGTATCCGGCGTAGAAGTCGACGGCTTGGTCGGCGGCGTCGAGGCGGCCGGCCAGGAGCAGTGCGTTGAGATGGCTCATGCCCAGGCCGTGGCGCATGATGCCGAGTTCGGCGGGGAGCAGGTCGGCGGCGGCGTGGGCGGCCGCGATGCGGTCGGGGACCTGGTCGGCATGTCCGATGACGGCCAGTGCCTCGGTGGTGCCGAACTGGGCGAAGACTTCGGCCACCGGCGGGCAGCCCGGGGTGGCGAGTACGGCTTCTGCGATGTCGAGTGCTCGGTCGCTGTGGCCGCGGTGGGCGGTGAAGGCGGAGCTGAAGGCGTCGAGGACGGCGCGGGCTTGCGGCGTTCGGAGTTGGGCGCGGCCTTCGGTCAGCACCCGGTCCGCGGGGCGGGGTTGCCCGATGACCCAGTTGAGGTTGGCCGCGCGGATGAAGGCCATGGTGGTGATCTGGTCTTCGGTGGTGGCCCGGTGGACGTCGGCGGCCATGGTGGCCTCGGCTTCGGCGCCGCGGTTGAGCCAGGACAGGGCCGTGCCGAGCATGATGGTGGCCTCGACGGGGCCGCCGGCGTCGACGGCCGCCCGGGCACAGCGGGCGGCGAGGTCGAGCTGGTACAGGCCGATGGCCCGGACGGCGGCTCGGGTGAGCAGGTCGGGATCGGCGGGTTCGGCGCTGTCGAGGGTGTGCCGGGCCCGGCGCAGCGTGTCGCCGGAACGGCGGCCGCCGGTGGCCGCGAGGGCTTGGGCGAGGGCGGCATGGATGCGGCGCTCGGCACTCTTCGGCGTACGCGCACGCACGGCTTCGCCATACAGAGGATGCGCGAGATGCGCTTCGATGCGGCGGCCGTCGGGCGCCAGTCGGATGAGCCGCGCCCGTTCGGCGGCCTCGATGGCGGTGGGATCGGCGATGAGGCGACGCAGCAGCTCCACGCCCAGCGGTTCACCGTAGGCGACGGTTTCGACGGCGGCGTAGACGGCCGGATCAAGGGCGTCAAGGCGCTCGGCGATGAGTTCGACCAGGCGCGGCGTGGCGGCGAGAGCGCCGCGCCACCGCCACAGCCCGGCCACCGGAGCGAGGGCGCCGGAGGCGAGTGCGGCGTCGACGGCAGTGTGGACGAACAGCGGATTGCCGGCCGTGAGACGCCACAAGCGAGTACGGGTATTGCTTTGCAGCGGGCCGCCGAGGAGTTCTTCGATGAGGGCGGCAGTGTCGGGTTCGCTGAGCGGACCGATGTCGAGCCGCGGCAGGTGGTGGTCCTTCCACAGCGCGGTGACGGCGTCCGGACACGGTTCGCCGCTGCGAACGGTGACGAGCAGGCGGGCGTCACGCGCCAGCCGCAAGTGGAGCAGAAGGCTGGCGGACAGCGGGTCGAGCAGATGGGCGTCATCGACGACGAGAACGGTGTCCGGCTGGTCAACGGGCAGCACCAGCTCCGCGGCCTTGATCAGGATACTGAAGTCGGGCGCCATGCCGATCGCCTCGGACAGCAGCGGGGCGAACGCCCCGAGCGGCAGCGTTCGGGAGCTGTCAGTGGCGCGAACGCTCCGCACGGGAGCACCCCCGCCATCGGCGAGCCGCGCGGCCCGCGCGGCAAGCCGCGTCTTGCCGACCCCGGCCCCGCCGATGAGAACAGCACCGGCAGCACCGGGCGCGAGAGCGGCGGCGAGGCTGCTGAGCTCTGCGACCCGGCCAGTGAAGACATCATCGGGGGCCGGCCGCATAGCGCAGATAGTAGTGCCGCCAACACCGGTTCCGAAGGCTGTTCGTCCAGGTAGCGGATATGTTCGAGCGCGCTCCCGCACCGCAGCGGGATGCGCTGTGGCATCAAGTCAGGCGGCCGTCCAGCCGAGCCGTGGAGTCCGAAGACCATGGACTGATCCGCCGGACGATCAACAGCAATGCACGTCATCCTTGAGGCGATCCATGACCGCCTTCATGACGGCCGCGTCCACCTGGGTGGTCATGTCCTGACGGTTGCCCAGGTTCGCCAGCAGGGTGCGCAGGTCGAGATCGTTGATGGTGCGGCGCAGGATGTCGTCGGTTGTCAGGGTTTTGTCGATCAGGGCGTCGGGGATCGCACGGAGCGCGGTCTTGCGCAAGCTGCTCAGGTTCGAGATGTCGATCGCCTCGCGGGCGAGTTGCGACGCCCGGGGCAGCTTGCCGGCCGCCTTCAGGATGTCGACGGCGGTGAGCAGTCCGGATCGCAAGGCGTTGATCTGCGCGTCGGTGTGGGTGCCGGGCTCGGTGAGCTGGAGGGCGAAGGCCTCACGCGACACGCCGATCTGGCAGGCGGCGGCGTTCACCCCGGTCAGGACGAGTTCTTCGGTCAGGCCGTCGATCCCTGTCGCCACCGAGCTGGCCGGCTGTATGACGCAGGAGTGGGCCGGACGAAGCGGGCTGTAGTGGCCGCCGCCGTTGGCGAGCTGGACCCCCAGCACCCCGGCCACCAGCGCGGCGGCCAGAACGGGCAACGCCCCGGCTCGCAGGCGGGTCACGCCGGTCATCGTACGCCCCCTCGACGCAGCGGGATCAGGAACAGCAACGCCGTGAGCGCGAGTCCGGCACCGATGAGGAAGGCGTTGCCGAACGCATGGGTGGCTGCCCGTTGGAGCTGGACGTTGAGATCACGCTCAAGCTGCGCCGCGGTGGCCTTCTCCACCGCAGGCACGCTCAGCTTCGCGAAAGCGGGGTCCAGATCGGGCACCCGGCCCTGGTCCTCCTTCAGCCGGTCGGCCAGTCCCTGAGCGATCGCGATCTTGTCCTCGGGCGCCAGCGGCGCGTTCAGCACCAACGCGGTGATGGCCTCTTTCGCGGGCGGCTGGGCGCTTTGCAGGTCCGCGGTGAAGACCGGCGTGAGAATCGCGAGTCCCAGGACCACCCCCGCGTGCCGGGCCGCGATGGTCCAGCTGCCGTGCAGGAAGTGCGGCAGGCGGCCGTCCATCGCCTGCAGGGTCAGGGGATCCAGGGTCAGGCCCAGTCCGAGTCCGACGAGCGACTGGGGCGCGATCGTCCACGCGAGGGCGGCCGAGGGCAGCAGGGCCAGCCCGGCCAGGCCGCCCGCGATGAGCAGGCATCCCGATGCCGTCTGAGCCAATGGTCCCGAGCCCAGCGCCCGGGCCAGCGGCCGGGCGAGCAGCGCCGCGAGCGGTATCACCGAGACCGTGACGGCCGCGACCGCCGGCGACCGGCGCCAGCCGTCGACCAGGAGCAGCACGAACAGGAACAGCGCCGCGGTCAGCGCCGCCGAGAGCAGCGCCAGGGCGACGTTCGGCCCGATCCGCACGGGGTGTCGCTCTGCGTTCTCAAGGTTCTCAACGAGCCCCGGCCCGTTCCTGCGGCGCATGGCCAGCGCGGCGGGAACGGCGAGTGCCGCTATCGGCACCTGGACGACGAAGATCGAGCGCCACGAGAACGCGTCGGTGAGCAGCCCGCCGGCCATCGGGCCGAGCGCGGTTCCGAACACCCCGGCGGCGATCCACCATGCCGTCCCGCGCCGCTCGGTCAGTTTCTCGACCAGGAGCGGAAGGCTGCCGACCACCGCGAACGCGCCACCGACCGCCTGCACCGACCGGGCGGCGATCAGAACGTCCAGGGATCCGGCCACCGCGCACAGTGCCGACGCTCCGGCGAACACCGCGATACCGACTGCGCACAGCACAGCCGGATCCCGCCTTCTGAAGAACCACGCGGCGGGGCGTGCGACCACCGCGAGAACGAGGTTGAACGCGATCAGCACCCAGGCGACCTGGCCCACCGTGGTGTGCAGGCGCACCAGGATCTCCGGCAGGGCGAGGGTGACCACGGCCGAGTCGGCCAGCACGCAGCCCACGGTCAGCGCGAGCAGCGCTGCCGCCACGCCGCCGAATCGCTTACCGGCCTGGTCAGAAATGGTGTGCACGCAAGCTCCTCCTGGATGGCAACAGCACTCTACGGGGGAAACACTGGGGAATGACTTTGTAGGGGTCCGCACGCCGCGCGCCGACTTCCGGCGCGGACCGGTTGCGCACCCCGGGCGTGGAAGTTTCACGAAGATTTCGGTCTCCAACCAGCCTGGAGCCCGTGTGCAGGACTGACTGTTTGACGCCTGTTTCGTGATTCGTAGTTTGGGTGCTGCGCGGTGATCTCAGACCGCAGTTCCGTCGGGCGGTCGCCCCATCGGCCGTCCGCAGCCCACCCATTTTTGAAGGAATGGTGACCAGTGTTTGATCACCGCCGTCCGACTCGGGCTTCGTCCCTTGCGCTCGTTGTCGGGACCGCACTGCTGATGCCCTGGTGGGGCCTTCAGCCGGCACAAGCCGCCCCAGCAGGTTCAGCACCTGCTTTGGCGGCGGCGCATGTGTCCAACCCGTTCTCCGGCTCGTCGCCGTATCTGAATCCTGACTATGTGTCCGAGGTCCAGTCCCAGGCGGCGGCCGACGGCAGCTCGGCGGAGGCCAAGGTCGGTACCTACCAGACCGCGATCTGGATGGACCACATCGGCGCCATCGCCGGCGACAGCACGCATCTGGGCCTGAAGGCGCACCTGGACAAGGCCGCGGCGCAGGCCGCCGGCAGCTCCAGCCCGGTGCTGGTCGAGGTGGTCGTCTACGACCTGCCCGGCCGTGACTGCGCGGCGCTGGCTTCCAACGGTGAGATCCCGGCGACCGACGCCGGCCTGACCCAGTACGAGTCGCAGTACATCGACGCGATCGTGGGGATCGAGGGTGCGTCGGCGTACAGCAACCTGCGGATCGTGAACTTCGTCGAGCCGGACTCGCTGCCGAACGCCGTCACGAACCAGAGCAAGACCGCGTGTGCGACCGCGACGCCGTACTACGAGAAGGGCATCGCCTACGCCCTCGGCAAGCTGCACGGCATCGGCCCGCAGGTCTACAACTATCTGGACATCGGCCACTCCGGGTGGCTCGGCTGGCCCAACAACATGTCCGGCGCCGGCCCGGAATACGTCAAGGTCGTGCAGGCCGCGGCCGGCGGGTACGCGACCGTGGACGGGTTCGTCTCGGACACCGCGAACACCACGCCCTCCGATGAGCCGTTCCTGCCCGACTCCAACCTCAACGTCGGCGGCCAGCCGCTGAAGTCGGCGAACTTCTACCAGTACAACCCGTACTTCGACGAGCACAGCTTCGACGAGGCGATGTACACCCAGTTCGTCAACAGCGGCTTCCCGGCCAGTATCGGCATGATCATCGACACCTCCCGCAACGGCTGGGGCGGCGCCGGGCGGCCCACCGCTCTGAACTCCAGCCCCACCGACGTCAACAGCTACGTCACCGCGAACAAGGTCGACAAGCGGCCGTTCCGCGGCGACTGGTGCAACATCAACGGCGCGGGCATCGGCGCCAGGCCGCAGGCCAACCCCTACGGCGCCGGCGACCACATCATCGCCGACGTGTGGATCAAGCCGCCGGGCGAATCCGACGGCGACTACCCCACCGCCAGCCACAGCCACGGCGACCCGCACTGCGACCCGGCCGGCACGCAGACCGACGGCAACGGCGGCACCTACCCGACCGACGCCATCCCCGGCTACGACATCCCCGCCGGGCAGTGGTTCGCCTTCCAGTTCCAGCAGCTGGTGCAGAACGCCTACCCGGCCATCGGTGGCGGCGGTGGCGACACCACCCCGCCGAGCACGCCGACCGGCGTGAAGGTCGCCTCGACGACCAGCAGCAGTGTCTCGCTGACCTGGACCGCCTCGACCGACAACGTCGGCGTGACCGGCTACGACATCTACCGCGGCTCGACGCTGGCCGGCACCTCGGCCACGACGAGCTTCACCGACACCGGTCTGGCCGCTTCGACGCAGTACACGTACACGGTGAAGGCGCATGACGCCGCGGGCAACGCTTCGGCGGCTTCGGCACCGGTGACGGCCACCACCTCGGCCGGTACCGGCGACACCACGCCGCCGAGCACCCCGACCGGCTTGACGGTGGCATCGACGACGAGCAGCAGTGTGTCCCTGACGTGGAACGCCTCGACCGACAACGTCGGTGTCACGGGTTATGACATCTACCGCGGCTCGACGCTGGCCGGTTCTTCGGCGACGACGAGCTTCACCGACACCGGTCTGTCCGCTTCGACGCAGTACACGTACACGGTGAAGGCGCGCGACGCCGCGGGCAACGCTTCGGCAGCCTCGGCACCGGTCACCGCCACCACGTCCGGCGGCACCGGCGGCGCCACCTGCACCGCCGCGTACCAGATCGGCAGCGACTGGGGCAGCGGCTTCACGGCCAACGTGACCGTCACCAACACCGGCACCACGACGATCAAGAACTGGAAGGTCACCTGGACCTGGTCGGGCAACCAGCAGGTCACCGGCATGTGGAACGCCACCAACCAGCAAAGCGGCCGGAGCGAGACCGCCACCAACATGAGCTACAACGGCACCATCGCTCCAGGTGCGAACACAAGCTTCGGCTTCCAGGGCACCTATAGCGGCAGCAACGCCAAGCCGACCCTCACCTGCACCGCCAGCTGACCCGCAGGCGAAGCTCGGACCAAGCCCGTCAGAGGTCGACGACGCACAGCAGCCGCTGACGGCACGACACAACTGAATCCGGAACCAGAGCCGGCCCGGTGTGCAGCCACTGCACACCGGGCCGGCTCGTCACCTTCAGCCATGCGAGCAAGCTCCGCGCGGCCACACCTCCTGAGCGTCGAGCCAGATGTCGAGCCAGGCGTGCGGCCCAGCGTCGAGCCAGGCGTGCGGGCCGCGGCGCCGGTGGCCGCCGGTTCGTCGGCCACCGGCACCGCCGGGCCCGACGGTAGTCCTTCTTGCCGCCCTGGTGCGGGAGCGAGCCGTGCATAAGAGTGGACCAGAAGATCACACATTCGCCGGGCTGCATCACCAGCGAGAACGCCTTGGACTCATCCGGCCGCCAGTCCGGATCGACCTGCAGCTCCCGGTAGTCGTAGCCGAAGAAGCCGCGCTTGATGCCGTCCTTTCACTCGGCGAGATTGATCTTCGCTGCTGCCGCGGCGCGACGGTCTCGCGCCGGGAGCGGGGCTCTGTCCGTGGCGTCCATGGCGGCCGTCCGTCCGCCCTGTTGCATCCGTCCGGCCGCCCCATTGCACTCGATCGAGTGACGTGTCCCACCGCCGGTTGACCCCGAGCCACGTATCAGGGTTCTGTGTCATTCATGCGCAGAATGCTCACCGCCCTGGCCCTCGCCGCCGCCGGCCTGCTCGGCTCGATCGGGCCGGCCGCCGCGACGACGTCCGGCGCCGCCTCCTCGGCGACGCCCATCGACCAGTGCTCCGCCGCCTACCATGACAACGACGCCCGCCTCGGCCCCGCGGACCTTCCGTCCATCGGCCGGGTCGGCTTCGAACTCATCGGCTATCGCCGCACCGGCGGCCTGAGCGACGCCGATTTCCTGGCGAAGTACTACGATCCCGCCGCCAACGGCGGCGCCGGCGGCTGGATCTACCCGCCGAAGAACGGCTACGTCCTCACCCCCGGCGGCACCCCGATCGAGTGGCACCAGACTCTGCTGCCCGGCCAGGACATCGACCGCTTCGGCAGCGAGTACGGCTCCTTCCTCGCCCCCGAGTACCTGCCCTACGCCAACCGCGCCATCCCGCCGCAGAGCCTCGACAGCAATCCGGCCGCCACCTGCAACTACCACGACTACCGCGTGCTCAAGCCGTTCCAGGTGGACGCCGGCCCGATCGCGGCCTGGTTCGCCCAGCCCGGCGGCGGCCTGCAGTACCAGCTCGACGCCACCCTCGTCCCCGGCGCCCCGGCCCAGATCAACGTCATGTGGCTCGTCAACAACGGCTATCTGGCACGGATCAACTGAAGCCAGGCGTCAGCGACAACCGTCAGAGCTCGTGCCCGACCGTACTGTCGACATGGTCGGGCACCTCGCCGGTGAACCTGTCCCCGGTCGTCAACGTCCCGGACGGTTCGAACATCAGGATGGATCCGCCTTCCGACGAAGGCTTGTGTTCCACCCCCTTCGGGACCACGAACGTGTCGCCCTTGCGTAGTTGCACCATGCGCTCGGTCCCGTCGGCGTCCCGCAGCGCGATGTCGAAGCCGCCCTCGAGCACCAGGAAGAACTCGTCCGTGTCGTCATGGACGTGCCAGACGTGTTCGCCCCTCGCATGGGCGATCCGGACGTCGTAGTCGTTCATCCGGGCCACGATCCGGGGGCTGTAGACGTCGTCAAAGGAGGCGAGGGCTTCTGACAGGTTGACCGGTTCCAGAGTCATAATGGCGATCTTGCCCGCATTACACGCGCGCAGTCCACGTCCACCGCGGGTGGATTGGCCATCAGCCCCACGGGTCGCCTACCTCCACGGCGTCCGCCGAGCGATCAGGGCTTTGGCCTCTGTCGCGGCCGGCTTCGCCGCGCCATCGTGAAGGCTATGAGCGCACGACTGCGGATCACGGAAAGCGTTCGCCGCGCCGCGCTCGCCACAGCCCTGGTCGCCCTGGTGGCGGCGGGATGCGGCGGGGGTGGCTCGACCCCCAAGGACCGATCGGCCGGGAGCACGTCGGCGACGACGTCGCAATCGTCCGCGTCACCGACGACACCGGCAGCACCGGCAACATCGACGACACCGGCAACACCGACGCCGTCCATGCCGACCTCCGATCCGAGCGCACCGGGGGTCACCCGCACAACCACCAGTGCAGCCAACAGAACGGCCACCAGTACAGTCCCCAGCACCCCAGCGGCCCAGACCGCGCCGCTGGGCTCGCCGGTGAACCTCCCGCTGTGGCCGTTCGCCGCCCTGGACCAGGCGCGCGAATGGGAGCGGGCGTACGCCGCCGGCGGTTCGCAACCCTGGCACCTGGACGCCGAGCAGACCGCGCTCGCCTTCACCCAGGGGTACCTCGGCTTCACCGGGATCGACAAGGCCGTCTCCACCGTCCTGACGAGCGGCCGCGACGCCCACGTCGGCGTGGGCTTCCTGACGCCGGCCACGCCTGCGCACACCACCACGGCCGCGGTGATCCACCTCGTCCGCTACGGATCGGAGCCGGACGCGCCCTGGGAGGTGGTCGGTACCGCCGACACCACCCTGACCCTCACCACGCCGGCCTACGGATCCACGCTCCGCTCACCGCTGACCGTGGGCGGCGCGATCACCGGCATCGACGAGAGCATCAGGGTGCAGATACGCGCCCTGGCGCAGCCCGCACCGCTCGTGGACCGGCCGGGCCTGCCCGCGGGCGGCACCGCCGCGCCGTGGCGGGTCACGGTCACCGTCCCGAGCACCACCGAACCCGTCCTCACCGTGATCGCCTCGACCGGCGGCCACCTGCAAGCCGTCGAGCGGTTCGCGGTGACCGCCGTCCGCACTGGATGAGGCGGTGGCGATGAAACGAGCCGGGCACCGACAAGAGGGTTGATATAGAGTCTTTCGGCCCTGAGATTGCCGGGCACTTCGTCCCTATGGCCGCCGCCCCAATCGCGCGATGCTGGCACCAGCCCACCGCGTTGACTGCGGGAGCGGTTCGCGGAACGCGCATCGTGGACTTCGCCTTTGCCGGTCGAAACGGCTGCGGAGGAGGGAAGAAGGATTCGCTTCACCACATCGAGAGGGCTCGCTGGGGGGCGATGCGGGACGAGGCGCACTCCTTCTCGCAGCCGGGGGCCGAGACGACCATGTGTCGGGCCCCGGCTGCGTTCCGCTCAGCGGGTGAAGACTCGACGGGCACCTTGCCATCAGCCCGTTGCGGCCGAGCGATAACAGGCCCCGAGCGGGATCGCCCAGCCCGAATCGCCCGTGCGTGGCAGAACCTCGCAATCACACCTGCGCTGCCAACCCCCGCTCGAAGAAGATCCAGTACTGCTGAAGATGCGCCGGAATCTCCGTCCCCTCATACGGCGTCCGCTCCGCGAACCCGCGCGACCGATACAGCCGCTGCGCGTCGGCCATGAACCGGGCCGTGTCCAGCCGCACAGTCGACGCGCCCAGCCGCGCCGCCTCCTCCAGCAACCGGTCCAGCAGCCGCGAGCCGGCCCGCATCCCCCGGCACTCCGGCACCACGTACATCCGCTTCACCTCGACGACGCCCGACCCGATCGTCCGCAGCCCGGCCACCCCCACCAGCCGGCCGTCCGCCCTGGTCGCGGCGGTATCCTCCACCACGAACAGCGCCTTGCCGGGATCGTCGCCGTACTCCGCCAGCCAGGCGCGCACCCCGGCGACGTCGGTCGGCGAGTCCTCGACGCCGAACGTCTCGCGGAGCTGCCGCAGCGCGGCGGTGAGGTAGTCCACCAGGAGCTTGGCGATCTCGTCGGCCTCGCGGCCGAGATCGGCTCGTCGGATTGTCATGGGCATGTACCAAGTATGCAATTCCGGTACGCGCACGATATGCCGCGGATCGTAGCCTGTGGATCATGCGTGTACTGGTCGTCGAGGACGAGCCCTACATGGCCGAGGCCATCCGCGACGGGCTCCGGCTGGAAGCCATCGCCGCCGACATCGCCGGGGACGGCGACGCCGCGCTGGAGCTGCTGAGCGTCAACTCCTATGACATCGCGGTCCTGGACCGCGACATCCCCGGGCCGTCCGGGGACGAGGTCGCCCGGCACATCGTCGCCTCCGGCAGCGGCATCCCGATCCTGATGCTCACCGCCGCCGACCGGCTCGACGACAAGGCCTCCGGGTTCGAGCTCGGCGCCGACGACTACCTCACCAAGCCGTTCGAGCTGCGTGAGCTGGTGCTGCGGCTCAGAGCGCTGGACCGCCGGCGGGCGCACAGCCGGCCGCCGGTGCGCGAGCTCGCGGGCCTGCGGCTGGACCCGTTCCGCCGCGAGGTCTACCGGGACGGCCGCTACGTCGCGCTGACCAGGAAGCAGTTCGCGGTCCTGGAGGTGCTGGTCGCCGCCGAGGGCGGCGTGGTCAGCGCCGAGGAGCTGCTGGAGCGGGCCTGGGACGAGAACGCCGACCCGTTCACCAACGCCGTGCGCATCACGGTGTCGGCGCTGCGCAAACGGCTGGGCGAACCGTGGGTCATCGCCACAGTGCCCGGCGTCGGCTACCGCATCGACGAAGGCAGCCCCGAGCACGACGGCGCCCGCCCCGAGCACGAGAACCGCCACGAACACGGCCACGGAGACGGCGACGATGGATAGGACCCCCGGTTTGAGCGTCCGGCTCAAACTCACCCTCAGCTACGCCGGCTTCCTCATGATCGCCGGCACCATGCTGATCGCCGCGGTCTGGCTCTTCCTGCTCGCCTACGTCCCGCAGCGCGCGATGCTCCTCAACGCCGGCAAGGAAAACTTCTCCGGCGTCTTCCCCGTCCGCTACAACCTGCTCCGCGTGTTCGCCCCGAGGGCCGCCGCGGTGATGGCGTTCCTGCTGGTGTTCGGGCTGGTGGGCGGCTGGCTGCTCGCCGGCCGGATGCTCGCCCCGCTGACCCGCATCACCGACGCCACCCGCCGGGCCGCGGCCGGATCGCTCTCGCACCGGATCGAGCTGGCCGGCCGCCGGGACGAGTTCCGCGAACTCGCCGACGCCTTCGACTCCATGCTCGCGCGGCTCGAAGCGCACGTCGCCGAGCAGCAGCGGTTCGCCGCCAACGCCTCCCACGAGCTGCGCACCCCGCTCGCGATCACCCAGACGCTGCTCGACGTGGCCCGCAATGACCCGGACCGAGCCGGCGGCGAGCTGGTCGAGCGCCTGCACACGGTCAACAGCCGGGCGATCGGCCTGACGGAGGCGTTGCTGCTGCTGAACCGCGCCGACCGCCGTTCCTTCACCAGAGAACGGGTCGACCTGTCCCTGCTTGTCGAAGAAGCGGTCGAGACGCTGCTTCCGCTCGCGGAGAAGCGCGGCGTCACGATCCACACCGCAGGCGACGTGACCAGCGCCATCGGCTCTCCCGCGTTGCTGCTGCAGTTGGTCACAAACCTCATGCACAACGCGATCGTGCACAGCGGCCCGGAACACGGCATCGTGTGGGTAACGACCGCCGTCCGGCGCAAAGGCGTGGTGCTGACCGTCGAGAACACGGGCGAGGTTCTGAGTTCACGGCTCGTGTCGACTCTCACCGAACCGTTCCAGCGCGGCACGGAACGTGTCCACAGCGACCACGCGGGTGTCGGTCTGGGCTTGGCCATCGTCAAAAGCATCACCGAAGCCCACGAGGGAACGCTCACCCTCGCTCCCCGCGCCGCCGGCGGCCTGTGCGTCACCGTGCGCTTGGCGCGTCCCGGTCAGCACGCGATCCAGGACACGATTCAGTACCCGATCGGGAAGTCGAAGTAAGTGTCCGGATACGGTTCCTCCTCCAAGGTGTAGTGCCACCACTCGCAGTCGTAGCGGCGGAACCCGCTGGCCTCCATGATGGAACAGAGATGTTCGCGGTTCCGGGTCTCCAGCGCTCCGATACCGCGCGCTCCATGGTGCGAGACCGGATCCATCAGATCGTGGTCGCCGCCCATGGCGGCGAGCTCGCCGGATTCCAGGTGGTAGAGCGTCAGGTCGACGGTGCTCCCTCGGCTGTGGCCGGACTTGGCTGCGACATACCCCTTCTCGAACATCTCGGTCCGATTGATGTTCGGGTAGTGCCGGGGCTTGGTCCGGCCGTCCTCCGGCTGCCGCGACCAGCGCAGGAAGCAGTCGACGGCACGCTGCGGCCGGTAACCGTCCCACAGGAGCAGGCCGAAGCCGAGCGATTCGGCCTGGATCCGTGCCTTGTCCAGCGCCGCGCACAGGGCGGTCGTGCCGACGATGCGGTTGGCCAGATAGCCGTCCACCGGCTTGCCGGTGAAGTTGTCCCACGTGGCGTACTTGGCATCCCAGCGGATCCCTTGCGTGATCTCGTCCACGAAGACGAAGCCGTCGTTCAGCGAGGTCATCACAGTCACCCCAGCCGCCCGGTCATGGTCAGCGCCACCAGGCGGTCGATCACCTCGGACAGTGGCAGGCCGGCGGCGGCCATCATGCGCGGATAGCGGCTGTAGGAGGTCAGCCCTGGCAGCGTGTTGACCTCGTTGAGTACTACGCTTCCGTCTTCCTTCAAGAAGAGGTCGACGCGCGACAAGCCCCGGCAGCCCAGCGTCCGGTACACCAGCTTCGCCGTCTCCTGGACGAGCGACCGCGCCTTCGCCGGGATGTCGGCGGGGACGATGAACGTCGAGTTCTCCGAGCCGGTCTCCGGCGAGCTCTCCTGATGGATCCGGAAGAAGCCGTGCGACAGCGCGACCCGGTCCACCTCGCCGACGATCAGCTCCGTGCCGTCGCCCAGGACGGCGCATCCGATCTCGCTGGCGACGACGGCCTCCTCGATCAGCACCTTGGAGTCGTACTGCCGTGCGGCCGTCAACGCGCCCGGCAGCTCTTCCTTGGTGGTGACCTTGCTGACGCCGAACGACGATCCGGAACGGGCCGGCTTGACGAAGACCGGGTAGGGCAGCCGGTCGGGATCGACGTCGCGGTCCGGCGTGACGATCCAGTAGTTCGGCGTCGCGATGCCGGCGCTGCCGACCACGAGATAGGTGAGCGACTTGTCCATGCACAGCGCGGACGTCTGGACATCGCAGCCCACATAGGGGATGCCTGAGAGCTCCAATAAGCCCTGCATGGCGCCGTCTTCGCCGAGACGGCCGTGCAGGACCGGAAAGACCACGTCCAGCCGGATCGTTTCGTACTTTCCGTCTTCCAGGATCAGCAAGCCGTGCACGCTGCTGTCCGGCGACAAGGCGACCGGTCGGCAGCGGCCGGTCTCCCAATCCGCGTCGGGGGCGTCTTCGCAGAGCTTCCACGCGCCGCTCTTCGTGATGCCGATATAGAAGACCTCGTACTTGTCGGTGTCGAGGTTCTTGGCCACCTCGCGCGCCGACTTGACGGAGACGGGGTGTTCTTCGGAGCCGCCTCCGAAGAGGATGCCGATTCTCACCTTATCCATTCCGCGTCCCGCTTTCGTATTTCAGACAATTGATGATGGAGTTCTCGACGGTGTCGCTCAACGCGTGGTCGGTGTAGTAGGCCGTGTGCGGGGTGATGAGCACGTTCGGCAGCTTCTGCAGCCGCAGCAGCAGCTCGTTCTCGATGGGGCCGTTCCGGCAGTCGGCGTAGAAGATGCCTTCTTCGCCTTCGAGGACGTCCAAGGCGGCACCGCCCAGCCGGCCGGCTTCCAAAGCCGAGACGACAGCCTCGGTATCCAGAAGCGGGCCACGACCGGTGTTGATGATGAAGGCGCCGGCTTTCATCCGCTCGACGCGCTGAGGGTTCAGGAGGTGGTGTGTGCCGGCGTTGAGCGGGGTGTGAAGTGTGACGATGTCGCTGTGCTGAAGCAGCTCGTCGAGCGGCACGTATTCGACGGAACCGTGGAGCCGCGACTGGGGCTGGCTGTCATGCGCCAGGATCCGGCAGCTGAAGCCGCGCAGTCGCGCTGTGACCGCGGTGCCGATACGGCCGGTCCCGATCAGGCCGACGGTCAGATCACGCAACTCTTTGCCGCGTGCCTCGCTCAACCGGTAGTCATTGGCTTCCGCACGATGGATGACGGATCGCGCATCGCGGATCAGCATCAGCATGAGCATCAGCGTGTAATCGGCCACGCTGTCCGGTGAATAAGCGACGTTCTCCACCCGGATACCGACGTGCTCCGCGTACTCCACGTTGATGTGGTTGTAGCCGATGCTCCGTGTGGAGATGTAGGTGACACCGGCCTGGCTGAGCGCACGGAGAGTGGAGTCGGTGACGCGCGCCTTATGGCCGACGCTGATGCACCGGTTTCCCGACGCCAGCTCGATGGTGGCTTCGGTCACCGCCGCGTCGGTGATGGTCGGCACCACTCCGAGAGGAGGCGCCAACCGTCGGAACAATGCGGCTTCGTCCTGCTCGCATCCGTAGATCGTGATGCCGGTCATGTCGCCCAGTCAATGCACTGCGGCGTTGCCGCTGTGTATGGAAATTTCGATACGCTCCGGCAACACCGGTCTGCTTTGGCTTGGGGCATGACTTTTGGGGAGCCGGGTCTGAGCCTCGGCCACATCGCCACGGCCGTCGGCGGGACCGTCGCGGGGGACAGCACCGTGCGGGTGACCGCGCCGGCCGTGCTCGACAGCCGACAGGCCGAGCCCGGCAGTCTGTTCGTCGCCTTCGCCGGCGATCAGGTCGACGGCCACGACTTCGCCGCCCAAGCGGGGAAAGCCGGCGCGGTGGCCGTCCTCGGTTCCCGGCCCACGCCGCTGCCGACCGTCGTGGTCGAGGACGCCCAGGCGGCGTTGCAGAGTCTCGCCGCGCATGTCGTGGCCCGCCTGCGCGACCAGCTGACCGTCGTCGGCGTCACCGGCTCGCAGGGCAAGACCGGCACCAAGGACCTGCTGGCGGCGGTGCTCGGCGGCACCGCGCCGACGGTCGCCACGGCCGGTTCCCTCAACAACGAGCTCGGCGTGCCGCTCACCATGCTGCGCGCCGACCCGGCCACCCGGTTCCTCGTCCTGGAGATGGGAGCGCGGCATGTCGGCGACCTCGCCGCGCTCACCGGCCTGGTCGCGCCGGATATCGCGGTGGTGCTCAACGTCGGCGTGGCGCACCTCGGCGAGTTCGGCTCGCGCGGAGCCATCGCCGAGGCCAAGGGGGAGCTGGTGCGAGGGCTGAGGGCCGGCGGCACGGCCGTGCTCAACGCCGACGATCCCCGGGTGAGCGCGATGCGGGCGTTCGCCGCCGGCCCGGTGCTGACCTTCGGCCGCTCGGAGCACGCCGACGTGCGGGTGCTCTATCTGGCGCTGGACCGGCTCGGTCGGCCGTCCTTCACACTCCGGTCCGGCGCGGCTTCAGTCGTGGTCACGCTGCCGCTCGTGGGTGCGCATCAGGCGCTCAACGCGGCGGCCGCCGTAGCGGCGGCGCTGGCGGCCGGGGTGCCGCTGGCGGCGGCGGCAGCAGCACTGGAGACCGCGTCGCTGTCGAAGTGGCGGATGGAACTGCGGGACCTGGAGTGCGGGGCGACGCTGCTCAACGACTCCTACAACGCGAACCCTGATTCGGCCCGCGCCGCCCTGGACGCCCTGGCGGCGATCCAGGGCGCGCGGCGCATCGCCGTGCTGGGGGAGATGCGCGAACTCGGCGCCGCGAGCGAGGTCGAGCACCGCGCGCTCGGCAGATACGCCGCCGCGCGCGCCGACGTCGTGATCGCGGTCGGCGAGGCCGCCGGACCGATCGGCGCCGGCGCCGGGGAGCGCGCCGTGCCGGTGCCCGGCAACGACGCCGCGGTCGACTGGCTGCGTACCCATGTCGCTGCCGGTGATGTGGTGCTGGTCAAGGCGTCGCGAGCAGCGCGGCTCGATGAGGTCGCCGCTGCGCTGGTGTAGGGCGATTGCGCTGGTGTAGTGGGATCGCTTACTTGCGTCTGCGCATGTAGAGGTCGAATGCGCGGTAGATGAGGGGGCGCAGCGGCAGGTCCCACTCGCCGACGTACCGAACCGCTTGGCCGCCGGTGCCGACTTTGAACTGGATCAGGCCTCTGTGGGAATCGGCGGCATCGAGGGTGGAGGTGATGCCCCGGAGGTCGTAGACGCTGCATCCGGCCGCCAGGCAGTCGCGGATCATCGACCACTGACACGCGTTCGAGCCGCGAACCTCGCGCTTCTCGGTGCAGGAGGCGCCGTAGGTGTACCAGGCGTGGCCGCCGACGCGGACGAGGACGGCGCCGGCGACCAGGTCGCCTTGGTGGCGAGCGAGGTAGAGCTTGATCCGGCAGGGGTCTTCGGCGCTCATCGCCGCGAACATGTCTTCGAAGTAGTGCAGGGGCCGCGGCGTGAAGTGGTCACGTTCGGCGGTGTGCACGTAGAGGTCGTGGAATGCCTTCAGGTCGTCGCCGGCTTCGACCTCGACGCCTTCCTTCGCCGCCTTCTTGATGTTGCGGCGCCAGAGCTGGTTCATGCCCGCGAGCAGGTCGGCTTCGGTCCGGCCGGCCAACGGGAGCTCGTAGGTGAACTGCGGTTGGCCGACGCCGAAGCCGTCGTCAGGGCTCTGCGGTAGCCAGCCCGCTGCCCGGAGCTGATCGGTCACGCGCTGGCCGACCGGATCACAGTGCTGGCTCGCCAGGTCGGTGAGCCGTCGGCTGTCTGGATCGGCGATGCCGGCCTTGACCTGGGCCGCGCTCCAGGTGTCGGTGCGCACCGGCGGCGCGAGGCGGATCGCGAACGCGCCCTTGGCCTTCAGGTACGCCGCCAGGGGATCGAGCCAGGCGCTGATCTCGCCGGTCCAGTCGATGGCCGGGCCGCCGGGCAGGTAGGCGAGCGTGTATCGCCCCATGTGGGGCACGGGACGGTACAGGACGAGCGCGGCGCCGAACAGCTGCCGGCCGTCGTACCAACCGAGCGATTCGCTGCGCCACTCGGTCTTGACCTGCCCCCACGCCGGCGTCTGGAGGAAGCTGACCGACGGCTGCGCTTGCACGAACGCCAGATGTTCGGCAGGACTGATCGGCCCTACGGTCAGGGACTCACGGTGGGGCATGGGGTCAGTCAAGACAGGATCGTGTTGCCGGCGCGTATGTGGTTTTGCATATGCCGACGATATGTGGGGGAAGGTAGGCGCTCAGGCGCCCCTTTCACCGGTTGGGCCGTTCTCGGTTGTAGCTGCGCTCGGTTGTG
>JABFWL010000375.1 GCA_013362315.1 Catenulispora sp.
CCACCGAGGTCACCACCATGCGAAAGACGCCCCGCACGATCGTCGCCGCGCTCCTGGCCGGCGGCACGCTCGCCTCCGCCGCCGCCTGCTCGTCCTCCTCCTCCGGCGGCAGCTCCGGCGGCGGCTCCGGTTCGGGTTCCGGCTCGGCCACCTACACCTTCTGGGACCCGTACCCGCAGTTCGACGCCTCCTCCGACTGGGGCAAGCGGGTGGCGGACTGCGGCACCCAGGCCGGCGTCACCATCAAGCGCACCGGAATGGACACCGGCGACGTGGCCAACAAGGTGCTGCTCGCCGCCCAGCAGGGCAACACCCCCGACGTCGTGCTCGTCGACAACCCGGTCGTCTCGACCCTCGTGCAGGGCGGCGTCCTGAACAAGAACAGCGATCTGGGCCTGGACACCTCCGCCATCCAGAAGAACATCATCGGGGCCGGCACCGTCGACGGCGCCGACTACGGCGTCCCGATCGGTGCCAACACCCTGGCTCTCTACTACAACCAGAACGTCCTCAAGGCCGCCGGCGTCGATCCCACCTCCATCAAGGACTGGGCCTCGCTGACCGCCGCGCTGCAGAAGGTCAAGGCGGCGGGCAAGAAGGGGATCACGTTCTCCGCGATCGGCACCGAGGAGGGCAGCTTCCAGTTCCTGCCCTGGTTCTGGGGCGCCGGCGGCGACCTGACGAAGCTCAACGCCGCCAACGGCGTGGCCGCGGTGACGCTGTGGAAGGACTGGGTCTCCCAGGGCCTGGCCCCCAGCGACGTGCTCCAGAACACCCAGACCACCAGCTGGCAGGAGTTCGCCACCGGCGACTACGCCTTCGGCGAGAACGGCACCTGGCAGCTCGCCAACGCCGCGAAGGCCGGCTTCCCCTACGGGATCATCAACATCCCCGGCAAGGACGGCGGATCCGCGCCGGCCCCCACCGGCGGCGAGTTCGTCACCGTCCCGGTGCAGAAGGACAGCTCCCGCTACGACGTCGACAAGAAGATCGTCAACTGTCTGATCAGCCCGGCCAACCTGCTCGCCACCGACACCACCTTGTCCTATGTGGCGCCGACCGGCGACGTGCAGACCCAGCAGACGCAGCAGAATCCCGCGCTGAAGCCCTGGGTGGACGCGGTCGCCGCGGCCCGCGGCCGCACCAGCAACGGCCTCGGCACCAAGTACCCGGTGATCTCGCAGCAGCTGTACACCGCGGTCCAGGCCGCCCTGTCCGGCGGCAAGAGCCCCCAGGCTGCGCTCGACGCCGCGCAGCAGGCGGCGCAGAAGGGCTGACAGATGTCCCTCGCCCGCGCCGACCGCGAACCGCGGTCCCCGGCCGTGCCCAGGGCGACCGCCGTACCGGCGGCCGCCCGCTCGGCGAAGCGGCGCCAGCACCTGAAGAGCCAGGTGGTGGCCTGGGCCTTCGTCGCACCGCTGGTCGTCTACCTGGCGGCGTTCTACGTGTATCCGCTCTACCGGAACGTCGACCTGAGCCTGCACCACTACACGGTCCGCTCCTTCGTGAACGGCAACGCGCCCTTCTCCGGCTGGGACAACTTCCAGACTGTCTTCGACGACCCGACGTTCTGGACGGCCGTTCGCAACACGCTGGTCTTCACTTTGGTGTCGATCGCCTTCCAGTACGGCGCGGGGCTGGCGCTGGCGGTGTTCTTCAGCCGGCGCTTCCGGCTCTCCGGGCTGCTGCGCGCGCTGTTCCTCATCCCGTGGCTGCTGCCGCTGATCGTCTCGTCCTCGACGTGGGCGTGGATGATGAACAGCGAGTCGGGCCTGCTCAACTACGCCCTGCACTTCGTGGGCGTCGGCCCGGTGGACTGGCTGACCTCGCCGACGTGGGCGCTCACCTCGGTGATCATCGCGAACATCTGGATCGGCATCCCGTTCAACCTGGTCATCCTGCACAGCGGCCTGCAGAACATCCCGCCGGAGCTCTACGAGGCCGCCGCGATCGACGGGGCCGGCCCGTGGCAGCGGTTCCGGCGCGTCACCTTCCCGCTGCTGCGCCCGGTCTCGGCGATCGTGCTGCTGCTCGGGTTCGTCTACACCCTCAAGGTCTTCGACCTGATCTGGATCATGACGAAGGGCGGCCCCGGCGACGCCTCGACGACCCTGGCCACCTGGTCGTACCGGCTGGGCTTCGGCTCGCTGCTGCCGAAGTTCGGGCCCGGCGCCGCGGTCGGCAACATCCTCATCGTCATCGCCCTGGCCTTCGGGCTCCTGTACATCCGGGTCACCAGGAGGCAGCCCGCATGAGCGCTGCGACCGACACCACACGCGGCACCGGCACCATCCGCAGCACCCGCAGCACCGTCCTCGGCGTCGTGCTGACCACCGTCATGCTGTTCCCGGTCTACTGGATGATCAACGTCTCGCTGACCCCGCAGCAGGACATGCGCAAAACGCCGCCGGACCTGCTGCCGCTGCACCCCACGTTCTCGGGCTACCAGGCCGTGCTCCACGATCAGGGGCCTTATCTGGTCACCAGCCTGCTCATCGGGCTGGGCACGGTGGCGCTCACCCTGCTGCTGTCGGCACCGGCCGGATACGCGCTGGCCCGGCTGCGTCCGCGCGGCGGCGGGCTGCTGAGCCTGGTGCTGCTGATCGCCCAGATGATCCCCGGGATCGTGATGGCGATGGGCTTCTACGGGATCTTCCTCAGCCTGGGCTGGATGAACACCTGGTGGGGGCTGATCGTGGCGGACTCCACCATCGCCGTGCCGTTCGGCGTCATGATCTTCGTGGCGTTCATGTCCGGCATCCCCGGCGAGCTCACGGCCGCCGCCCGGATCGACGGCGCCGGCCCGGTCCGCACCTTCTGGTCGGTGATCCTGCCGGTCAGCCGCAACGCCCTGGTCACCGTCTCGCTGTTCAGCTTCCTGTGGGCATGGTCGGACTTCGTGTTCGCCAACACCCTCGACAGCGGGGGAGCCATGCGCCCGATCACGCTCGGCATCTACCACTACATCGGAAACAACAACCAGGAGTGGAACGCCATCATGGCCACCGCCGTCGTCGGCTCGGTGCCGGCCGCGGTCCTGCTCGTCCTGGCCCAGCGCTACATCGCCGCCGGCGTCACCTCCGGGGCGGTCAAGGACTGACCGACCCCCAGCTGCTCCATCCGTTCCCCCACCCCGCAACGAAGGAGAGCACCGCATGAACACCATCCAGAGCCGGCCGAGACGGGCCCTCGGGCTGCTCGGCGCGCTCAGTCTCACCACCGTCACAGCCGCCGTGGCCCTGGCCCCCGCGCACGCCGCCCCCAGCGCCTCGACGACCTTGGTCGTGACCGCGAACCAGACGCTGCGCCCGGTCACCCACGTCGCCTCCGGCGGCCTCTACGGCCTGGACACCGCCACCGTTCCGGCCGACAGCCTGGTCGAGCCGCTGAAGCCGAACACGTTCGTGCAGATGGCGCCCGGCGGATCGCAGCTGCCCAACGGCGAGCCCGCCCCCGGCGGTGACGCCCTCGTGGTCGCGTCCGAGGCGGCCAAGGCGGGCGCGAAGGTCGTCGTCCGCATGCCCGACTGGTACCCGAACTTCCCCTACAAGTGGGTCAGCTGGAGCGACTGGCTGTCCGCCGTCGACAAGCAGACCGCTTCCGTCAAAGCCTCCGGCGCCACGAACATCGCCGCCTACGAGCTCTGGAACGAGCCGGACTGGACCTGGAACACCTCCGCCGCCGGCAGCTTCGACGCCGGATGGGCCCGCACCTTCAACGAGGTCCGCTCCAAAGACCCGGCCCACGCGATCCAAGGTCCCAGCTACTCCCACTGGGATC
This sequence comes from Catenulispora sp., assembly GCA_013362315.1. Lineage (GTDB taxonomy): Bacteria > Actinomycetota > Actinomycetes > Streptomycetales > Catenulisporaceae > Catenulispora. The sequence continues at coordinate 3,781 of JABFWL010000375.1, forward strand.
GGAACGCCATGAGCACCTTCCTCAATGACGCCAAGGCCAGCAATACGGTGCCCGACATCATCAGCTGGCACGAACTGGGCAGCGACCAGAACATCGCCGCGGACGTGGCCGCCTACCGCAGCCTGGAAGCCGGCCTCGGCATCAGCCCGCGGCCGATCGCCATCGAGGAGTACGCCTCCACCAGCGAGGTCGGCGTCCCCGGCGCCCTGGCCGGCTACATCGCCAAGTTCGAGCGTGCCGGCGTTCACGACGCCGAACTCGCCTTCTGGAACCACTACGGCACCCTCGGCGACCTCCTGACCGATACCGGCGGTGCGCCCAACGGCGCCTACTGGCTGTACAAGTGGTACGGCGACATGAGCGGCCACATGGTCGTCACCACGCCCCCGGCGCAGACCGGCATCGACGGTGCCGCGGCCGTGGACTCCGCGGGCGACCAGGTCAGCGTCCTGTTCGGCGGCGGAAGCGGCGCGAGCGCCGTCACCGTCAACGGCCTCAACGCCCTGCCGGCCTTCGGCAGCACGGTCAACGTCAAGCTGGAGTACACCCCCTCCTTCGGCCGCACCAGCGCCGTCTCCGGGCCCATCACCATCTCCGACACGACCTACCCGGTCACCGGCGGCTCCATCACCGTCCCGGTCGCCACCAACGCCGCCTACGGATACCACCTGGTGATCACCCCGACCGGCAGCCCCACCTCCCTGGCCGGCCGCTACCACATCACCAACGTCAACAGCGGCCTGACTCTGGACACCAGCAACTCCGCCACCGCCCAAGGCACCCTCGCCGTGCAGGCCACCACGTCCAGCAGCACCACCCAGAACTGGACCCTGACCCCGGCCGGCTCGGGACTGTACAAGATCGTCAACCAGGCCAGCGGGCTGCTGCTCGGCATCACGAACATGAGCACCAGCGACGGCGGCACCGCGCTGATCTGGGGCGACAACGGGACTGCCGACCACCTCTGGCAGCTGATCCCCGACGGAAACGGCCACTACAAGATCGCCAACTACAACAGCGGCCTGCTCCTCGGCGTCAACGGCATGAGCAAGAGCTCCGGCGCCCAGGTGCTCCAGTGGGATGACAACGGCACCGCCGATCATCTGTGGACGCTGACCGCTCACTGAGCGAGGCGCACTGTCCCATCTAGGAAGCGTTCGACAGCCGTGGCCATTTACCTGATGGCCACGGCTGAGCTGGTAAGACGGCCGGCTATCGGTCAGGCGGCACCGATGAAAGGCGCGCCAGGACTCTGCGATCCGCCCGGCGGCCGAGCGCCCGAAGGGGCGTACCAGCCCCTCCTCACCCTCCAGCCGTCGCCGTGGACTCCCGGATGATGAGCGAACAAGGCCGCCGGTGGATTCCGGGCTGGATGACGGCGCCGTTCATGGCGTGCATGAGGGCTTCGGCGGCGTGGGCACCGAGTTGCTCGATGTTCATGTCGACGGTGGTCAGGGGCGGCTGCATCTCTTCGGCGAAGACGGGCCAGTTGTCGAAGCCGGTGAGGGCGATGTCGTCGGGGATGCGGCGGCCGGTGGCGGCGATGGCGTCGGCGACGCCGGTGGCGATCTGGTCGGAGCCGCAGATGACGGCGTCGGTTTCGGGGTGGGCGCGCAGCAGGTGGGCGGCTGGTTCGCGGGCCCAGCGCTGGGACCACTCGCCGTAGGCGATGGGGGCCAGGAGGCGGGCGTCGGTGCGCTTGATGGCGGCGCGCAGGCCGGCCACTCGTTGCTGCACTGCGCGGGAGCGCTTGGGGCCGGTGATGTGCAGGAAGCGGGTACGGCCGGTGGCCACCAGGTGGTCGACGACCATGCGGATGCCGCCGCGGTCGTCGGGGAGGTAGACGGTGTCGCCGGGGTCCGCGGTCTCGCCGTGGACGTAGATCACCGGGCGGTCGATCAGGGACGTCAGGGAGGGCGAGAGGAACTGGTGCTCGCCGATCACCATCAGGCCGTCGACCGCGCGCTGGCGCAGCATCTCGACGAGGGCGCGGGCCCGGTCGACGTCGCCCTTGGCGTTGCAGGCGATGATGGACAGGTCGATCTCGGACAGGGCCGTGTCCGCCCCGACGATCAGGGGCATCGCGAAGCGCTGGGCGCGGGAGTCGAGGATGAGCGCGCCGACGATGCTGGTGCGGCCGGTGTGCAGGCTCCGGGCGCCGGGATTGGGCACGAACCGCAGTTCCCGGGCGGCTTCCAGGACGCGCTCGCGCGTCTCCTTCGCGATCCGGCCGGTGTTGTTGATCGCCTTCGACGCCGTCGTCAACGAGACCCCGGCGCGCGCAGCGACCTGGGTGAGCGTCGATGGACGTGGCATGATGCTCCATTTTGCCATCCCCGGCGCCGCCCGTGGCGGCTGGTGCCTTCCGAGCCCGGCTCCGGCCCGGCTCCGGGTGCGGAGCCGGGCCCTTGGCGACCGAACTCAGGACGGGAACTGGAAGACCGCCCTGGGGTTCAGACCGCGGTCGTCCGGGGGCGGCGTGGTGCCCTCGGGGTAGCTGGCGAAGTTGACGTCGACCGGCTTGATGTCGGCGGTGGAGTGGGGAGGCACGACGGCGTCGAGCTTGTCCGTCAGGTCCGAGTAGATCGCCACTTGCTCGTCGGTGTAGTTCGCGACGCTGGCGGCGGTCATGCGGGTGATCTGGAAGTCGGTGCCGATGGGCTGCCCGTCGCCGGTCACCACCACGCACCCGGTGCCGGTGCGGCCGGGCCCGGTGAACAGGGCGACGGAGCCGACGCCGAGGCGGGCCAGCATCTCGGCGGCGAGGGTGATCGCCGCGGCCGACCCGCAGGCGTCGGTGTAGCCGTTGATCTGCTGCTCGACGGTGCCGCGCATACCGCCGGTGGAGTGGCTGTCGGTCCGCGGGTGGGCGGCCGCCGCCGCGGCGCCGGCCTGGCACAGGAGCAGGCCGGTCACGGCTGCGACGGAGAGGTGTGGACGTGGACGGAGCATAGTGGGGCCGCTTTCAGTCGATCTGTGGTGGTTGGCCCCAGGCTGTCAGCGACGGGAAGCGATGTTCAACGGTGCGGGCTGTGGCGGCGCTCTGTTTAGCCCGAACGGTCGACGCCGGTCGTCAGGTGTTCGAGCCCGAGATCACGCCTCGTCGCCGGCATGGAGCGCGGCTCGCTGCGCCCGCGTCAGCGAGTTCACGACCAGATCGTAGGAGTCTTCGATCAGGTCGAGGACCATCTGCTCGTCCAGCGATCCGTCGATCGTCACGGTGTTCCAATGCCTCTTGTTCAGGTGGTAGCCCGGGATGATGGCCGGATACGCGGCCCGCAGGCCGGTCGCCTTCTCCGGATCGCACTTCAGGCTCACGGCCAGCGGCTCGGCGTCCAGGCGGCTGATCGCGAACACCTTGCCGGCGACCTTGAACACCGAGGCCTCCGGCCCGAAGGGGAAGTCCTCTTCCGCTCCCCGGTAGGAGAGGCAGGCCGCTTTCAGTTCGTCCGGTGTCATGGACTCCACAGTAGTGAGCACCTCTGACCTCTTGCCTTCGACGAAACGTGCTGACCATCGGGAGGTACGACAATGGCGTCATCGCCCGCCGTGAGCGGGAACGGAACGAAAGCAGGGCCGCGACTGACGCCCCGGGCGTCTCAGGCTGCTGGCATGCCGGAGCGGCCCGATCGAGTGATCGCGCCGCTGGCGCGTAAACCGGCATCGCCCGGATGTGAACCCCGATAAACCCCCACATACTGGACTCATGCCTGTCCCGGACTGGGTCCTGCACGTGGACCTCGACCAGTTCATCGCCGCCGTCGAGGTCGCACGGCGGCCGGAGCTGCGGGGGCGGCCGGTGGTGGTCGGCGGGGACGGGGATCCGGCCCGGCGGGGCGTGGTGGCCACGGCGTCGTACGAGGCGCGGGAGTTCGGAGTGCATTCGGGAATGCCGATGAAGCTGGCGGCGAGGAAGTGCCCCGACGCGGTGTTCCTCCCGGCGGACCGATCGGCCTACGAGGAAGCCTCTGAAGAGGTGATGCAGGTACTGCGACGGCTGCCGGTCGTCGTGGAGGTCGTGGGGTGGGACGAGGCATTCCTCGGGGCGCGCACGCAGGATCCGGAGGCGCTGGCGGCCCGGGTCCGCGAGGCGGTGCTCACCGAGACCGGCTTGTCCTCCTCGGTAGGCATCGGCGACAACAAGCTGCGGGCCAAGACGGCCACCGGGTTCGCGAAGCCGGCCGGGGTGTTCCGGCTCACGGCCGACAACTGGGCCGAGGTGATGGCCGAGCGGCCCACCGCCGCCTTGTGGGGCATCGGGTCGCGGACCTCGAAGAAGCTCGCCGAGCTGGGGCTGCGGACGGTCGCCGAGCTGGCGCGCGCCGATCCCGACATGTTGGCGCAGCGGTTCGGACCGAAGATGGGTCCTTACTTCTGGCTGCTGGCCAACGGCGCGGGCGACACCGAAGTATCGGACACTCCCTATGTCCCGCGGTCCCGCAGCCGGGAGGTCACCTTTCAGGAAGACCTCACCGACCCGGCAGAGCTGGCGGAGCACGTGCGGCAGTTGGCGCGGCACGTGGCCCGGGACGTCGTGGACGAAGGCCGCCCGGCGACCCGGATCGGAGTGAAGATCCGCTACGCGCCGTTCATCACCAAGACCCGCAGCCTGACCTTGCCGGGCCCGACTGCCGCTGCCGAGGAGATCGAGCGCGCCGCCCTGGAAGTCCTGGCCGGCTTGGACCAGCAGCGGCCGGTGCGTCTGCTCGGGGTGCGGGCCGAGTTCGGCACTGATTCCGTCGCCAATCCCGCCGCCGATCCTGTTGCTGATTCCGCCGGTCCCACCGCTGATTCCGCCACTGACCCCGTCAACGATGCTTCGCCCGGCTAGGCGCCACCCGCGGCGGCTCGTTCGGCATCTTCGGATACACCGGCGGCCACGGCGCGTCCATCAGCCCGTTCGCCATGTCCCGCCGCGACATCTCCAGCAGCGGCTCGATCGACTGCGGCCGGGCGTCGTACTCCGCCCACGGGTCGCCGTGCTCGGCCACGAGCTCCGGCACGGTGGCGATGGTCAGCGTGTCCGGCTGGACGGCGGCCAGGTCGTCCCAGCGGATCGGCGTGGACACCTGCGCGCCGACCCGGGGCCGGACGCACCAGGCGCCGAAGACCGTCTTGTGCGGCGCGTTCTGGTTGAAGTCCACGAACACCCGCGCTCCGCGCTCCTCCTTC
>JABFWL010000143.1 GCA_013362315.1 Catenulispora sp.
TATGGAAAGTAGATGCTAGAGTGCCGTCACTCGGCTGTCTCGCCCAAGTAAGCCGCCCTGATCCGGCGGCTGCTCAGCAGCTCCGCCGCCGGTGCGCTCATCACGATCGAGCCGGTCTCCAGCACGTAGCCGCGGTCGGCCAGCTTCAGTGCCTGCGCCGCGTTCTGCTCCACCAGCAGCACCGTCGTGTCCTGGGCGTTGATCTCGCGGATGATGTCGAAGATCTGCTTCACGATCAGCGGTGCCAGGCCCATCGAGGGCTCGTCGAGCAGCAGCAGGCTGGGCCGGGTCATCAGGGCGCGGCCGATGGCCAGCATCTGCTGCTCGCCGCCGGACAGGGTGCCCGCGGGCTGGTTGCGCCGCTCGGCCAGCACCGGGAACAGCGTGAACACCCGGTCCAGGTCCCCATGGGGAACGCCGCGGAAGCGGTAGGCGCCCATGCGCAGGTTCTCCAGCACCGTCATGAGCGGGAACACCCGGCGTCCTTCGGGTGCCTGGCCGATCCCCAGCCGCACCACCTCGTGCGGGGGCAGGCCGTCGACCCGCTCGCCGCGGAACCGGACTTCGCCGTTGGTCGGACGGAGCAGGCCAGACACCGTCTGGAGCGTGGTGGTCTTGCCCGCCCCGTTGGCGCCGAGCAGCGTCACCACCTCGCCGTCCCGCACGGTCAGGTCGATGCCCTTCAGCGCCTCGATCGCGCCGTAGGCGACGTGCAGGCCCCGCAGTTCCAGGACCGGCGGGCGCTCGGTGGCCGTCGCGGCGAATGTTCCGGGTGCGTTCGCGGTGCTGTCAGTCGCCACGGTCCGCCTCCTCGCCGCCTTCCGCCTCGGTCTCGTCGGCGGATCCCAGATACGCCTCCACGACCACCGGATCCTGCTGCACCTGCGCCGGCCGGCCGTGCGCGATCACCTTGCCGAAGTTCAGGACCGTGACCCGGTCCGCGATCGACATCACCAGCCGCATGTCGTGCTCGATCAGCAGCACCGTGATGTCGCGCTCGGCGTTGATGCGCCGGATCAGCTGCTCCAGCTCCCGCTTCTCGGTCGGGTTGGTTCCGGCGGCGGGCTCGTCCAGGAGCAGCAGCTGCGGGTCGGTGGCCAGCGCCCGGGCGATCTCCAGCCGGCGCTGCACGCCGTAGGACAGCGAGGAGGCCAGCTCGTCGGCCACGCCCTCCAGCCCGACGAAGTCGAGCAGATCCTCGGTGCGCTCGTCGGTGGCGCGGTCGTTGGCCTGCGCGTTGGGCAGGTGCAGCATCGCGCCGACCGGCCCGGTCCGGTGCCGGGTCTCGGCGGCGATCTTGACGTTGTCGAAGGCCGACAGCGCCGCGAACAGCCGGATGTTCTGGAACGTGCGGGCCACCCCGATCCGGCTCACCATGTGCGGCTTCTTGCTACGGCGGCGCCGCTCGGTGCCGGTGACCAGCTGCGTGGTCACCCCGTCGGAGGTGAACTCGATGCTGCCCAGTTGCGGGGTGTAGACGCCGGTCAGGCAGTTGAACAGCGAGGTCTTGCCGGCGCCGTTCGGACCGATCACCGCCTGGATCGCCCCGCGTTCCACGGTCAGGTTCACATCGTTCAGGCTGGTCAGACCGCCGAAGCGGAGCGTCACGGCGCGCACCGCCAGCAGCGGCGGGGTCGGGGCGGCGTGCCGCGGCTCGTGACCGGTGTCGCTCATCACTGCCGCCCCTCCGGCGCCTCGGACATCGCGTCGGCGTCGGCGATGCCCTGCTGCGCCAGGCGCAGCTCCCGGCGCCGGCGTCTGGACGGGATCAGGCCCTGCGGCCGGAACAGCATCATCACGACCAGGATCGCGCCGATCCACATCGGGATGTCCTCCTGCCGCACCAGGTTCTGCTCCTGGAACACCGCCGGCAGGAACGTCAGCAACGCCGCACCGGCGATCACGCCGATGATGGCGCCCATGCCGCCGAAGATCACGTAGGACAGCACGGTGATCGACAGGACGACCGGGAAGCTCGCGGGATTGATGTAGCCGAGCCGCGACCCGTACAGCACCCCGGCCAGACCCGAGGTCGAGGCGCCGATCGAGAACGCCATCAGCTTGTACTTCACGGTCGGCACCCCGCTGGCCGCCGCGGCGACCTCGTCCTCGCGGATCGCGGTCCAGGACCGCCCGACCTTGGAGTGCTCGAGTCTGGCGAACAGGAACACGACGATGGCGAGCATGCCCATGAACAGGTACCAGTACGGCATCGAGTCCAGCGTCCACTGGTAGTGGATCCCGAAGATGTTGATCGAGAAGTGCGGGATCGGCTTGGACACCCCCTGGTTGCCGCCGGTCCAGTTGTTCTTGTTCACCAGGAACAGTTGCACGATCTCGTGGAAGCCCAGGGTCACGATCGCCAGGTAGTCGCCGCGCAGCCGCAGCGTCGGCGCGCCCAGCAGCAGGCCGGCGATCAGGCACACGATCACCGCGATCGGCAGGATGACGAACGGGTTCAGCCTGAACCCCGGCGTCACCGGCAGCGAGCCGGTGAAGTACGCGGTGGTGTAGGCGCCGATCGCGAAGAACGCGATGTAGCCCAGGTCCAGCAGGCCGGACCAGCCGACCACCACGTTCAGGCCGACGGCCAGCAGCACGAACACCGCGACCTGGTCGACCAGCACCCGCTGGTAGAACTCGGACATCAGGTTCGGGATGATCAGCGCCGCCAGCACCAGCGCCAGCACGGCCAGCTGACGGGTCAGCTTGCGGTCCGAGACGGTGCGCCACTGCTTGCGCGCACCGGCGGTGCGGTCGGAGACCAGGGACCCGACCTTGCGGGCCCGCCACAGCTCGGTCAGTGCCCAGACCGCGACCGCCCCGAGCAGCCACCAGATCAACGCCGTGGACTTGAACGCCGCGTCCAGGACCAGCGTGTGGTCGGTCGCCGTGCCCTCGGTGGTCACCGTCATCAGCCGCAGCAGCGCGCCCAGGACCAGCCAGCCGAACAGCCGCACCAGCCGCGGATCGACCTTCCGGGAGCGCTTCACGCGGACCGGCAGCCCGCCGACCTGGCTCATGCCGCCCTCCCCAGCCGCTGGCCCAGGATGCCGGTGGGCCGGAACATCAGGACCAGGATCAGCACCACGAAGGCGACCACGTCGATCCACTGGCTGGACATGCAGGACTGGCTCAGGCTCTCGACGATGCCGAGCAGCAGCCCGCCGATCATGGCGCCGCGGATGTTGCCGATGCCGCCGAGCACCGCGGCCGCGAAGGCCTTGATGCCGGGCAGGAAGCCCATCTGGTAGTGCACGTTGAGGTAGGTGCCGAACAGGAACCCGGCGGCGCCGCCGAGCAGCCCGCCGATCACGAAGGTCTGGGAGATGACCCGGTTGATGTTGACGCCCATCAGGCTCGCGGTCTGCGAGTCCTGCGCCACCGCGCGGATGCCGGCGCCGAGCTTCGTCCGGTTCACCACGGCGTCCAGCATCAGCATCATGCCGAGCGCGGTGCACACGATGATGATCTGCTGGACCCGCACCTGCGCGCCGAAGACGGTGAACACGACGCCGTTGGTGTAGAGCTCGGGGACGTTGACCTTGTCCCGGCCGAACAGCTTGCCGGCCAGGTTGAACAGGAACAGCGAGGCGCCGATCGCGGTGATCAGGTAGATCAGCCGCGGGGCGTTGCGGCGGCGCAGCGGCCGGTAGGCCACGCGCTCCAGCAGGAAGGCGACGATGCCGCCGAAGATCGCGCCGCAGCAGATCCCGAGCACCACGTACAGCACCGACTCCGTGCCGTGCGGAGTCACCCCCGTGGTGACCAGGGCCTGGACCAGGAACAGCCCGGCGAAGCCGCCGGTCATGAAGACCTCGCTGTGCGCGAAGTTGATCAGCTGCAGGACGCCGTAGACCAGGGTGTACCCGATCGCGATCAGCGCGTACAGGCAGCCGAGGGTGATCCCGGGAATCAGGAACTGCCAGAAGTGCTGGCTCAGACACATGGGCGGGGACCCTCCTGGGGAAGGGGTGGTCGGTCCCGGCGGCCGCGGGCCGCCGGGACCGCACCGGACTCAGCTGGCGATCAGCTTGTCGACGGTGCCCACCTCGGTGATCTGGCCGTTCTTCACTTGGTAGACGAAGATGCTCTTCTCGGTGACCTCACCGTTGGGCTGGAACTTGATCTGCTTGGTGAGGCCCTTGAAGTCGACGCTGCGCAGCCCGGTGACGACTGCCCCGCGGGTCACGTTGGTACCCAGCGGCTTCATCACCGTGATCAGCGTGTTCGCCACGTCGAAGCCCTCGGGGGAGTAGGTTCCCGGAGGCTGGTTCGCCGAGGCGGTGTAGTCCTTCACGAACTGCTGCGTGGTCGGGTCGGTGGACGCCGCCGCCGACAGGCAGGGGCAGGTGAACTGCCAGCCCTCGCCCGCCGAACCGGCCAGCGAGATGAACTTCGGGTCGTTGGACCCGTCGCCGCTCAGTGTCTTGCCGGTGTAGGGCGTGTTCTTCAGCGCCTTGGCCAGGGGTGCGGCGTCTGCGTAGTAGCCGCAGTAGTACATCGCCTGGGTCCCGGAGTTCGCGACCTTGGTCGCCGCCGCCGAGTAGTCGTTGGTCCCGGCCGCGACACTGTCGCTGACCACGTTGACGCCGTCGGCGGTCAGCTGGGTCTTGATGTTCCCGCACAGGCCCACGCCGTAGTCCGACTTGTCGTCGATCAGGTACACGGACTTGGCCTTGAGGGCCTTGGCCATGTAGTCGGCGGCCGCCGTGCCCTGGGTCGAGTCCGGCGGCACGATCCGGAAGAAGGTCTTGAACCCGTTGGCCGGATCGGTCAGCGAGGAGTTGGTCGCCGACGCGCTCACCGAGGCCAGGTTCGCCTGCGTGAACAGCGGCTGTGCGGCCTTGGTGGCGCCGGAGAACGTCGGGCCCACCACGCCCATCACGTTGCTGTTCCCGATCAGCTGCTGCGCCGCGGTCGGGCCCTTGGCCGGGTCGCCCTGGTCGTCCGCCTCCGCCACCTTCAGCGTGAACGGCAGGTCGCCCTTGGCGTTGGCCTGCGCCACCGCGAGCTTCACCGCGTTGTCGATGTTGATGCCGAGCTGCGCGTTCGGCCCGGTCAGCGGGCCTTGGAAGCCGATCGTGTAGCTGGGCTTGTTGCCTCCGCCGCCCGCCGACGCGGGCTTGCTCTTGCTGCTGGAACACGAGCTGAGCGCGAGCGCGCCGATCATGACCGGCGCCGCCGCGAGGACTGTCTTTTTGTGCACGACGCACCTCTTCCACTGGAGCGTGAGCGCGAGCCCGCGCCCTTTCTGCTCGTGTTGTACCATTACGGCCGTATTTGTGACCTACGCAACACTATGGAACACGGGAGAGATTTTTTCCTGCTGGGGGGACAGGGGTGATCGCCCAGACGAGTAGCGGGTGGGTCTGGGCGCGGGGGGCGGTCCGGTGTGGTAGGCGGGTCGTGTGGGTCAGCGTCGTCGAACTACTGTGTTCCGGCATGAGCGATCAAGACTGGCTGGCGCAGACTCGAACGTCCTACGACACCGTCGCCGCCAGTTATGCGGATATGCTCCGCGGTCTCCTGGACGACAGTCCTTACGAACGCGCGCTGCTTGCCCTGTTCGCTGAGCAGGTGCACGCCGCCGGCGGCGGTCCGGTCGCCGATGTGGGCTGCGGGTCGGGGCGGATCACCGCCTTCCTGCACGGAATCGGCGTGGACGCCTTCGGGATCGATCTGTCTCCGGCGATGGTCGAGGTCGCCCGGCGGGACTTCCCCGGCCTGCGGTTCAAGGTCGGCTCCATGACGGACCTCGACCTCGCCGACGGCTCGCTGGGCGGCCTGCTCGCCTGGTACTCGCTGATCCACATCCCCGACGACGAGCTCGGCTCGGTCCTCGGGCACTTCCGCCGGGTGCTGCGCCCCGGCGCCCCGCTCCTGCTCGGCTTCCACGTCGGTGACGAATCGAAGCTGAAGACGCAGGGCTACGGCGGCCACCCGATGAACGTGTACGTGCATCGCCGCCAGCCCTCCCGGATGGCCGGGTGGCTCGCGGATGCCGGGTTCACGGTCGAGGCGCAGATGACTCTCAGCTCAGCCGAGAGCACCAGTGGGGGCATCCTCTTCGCGCGTTGACGGGCGGCCCCGAGGGTGCCTGCCAGGCCTCGGCAGCCGAGGGGCGGGCGGAGCTGAACCGGATCTACGCTGGAAACAGACGCTGGAGGCCCGTCCCAGCGGGCGTGGCTGTCCGGACGGAGGCATGGCACGTGGAGTCGGCTGGCATGCAGGACGCTCCCACCGCTGTGGCCGTGGTCGGTTTGGACGGCGTGGTGAGCGGCTGGAGCGAAGGCGGGCGGCTGCTGCTGGGCTGGACGACGGGAGAAGTCGTCGGGCGTCCCGTGACGGATCTGTTGGTCGATGCCGCACCGGGCTTCCCCGGAAGCCGTGACGGCGGTATCGAGCCCGGACTGTTCACCGTGCGCCACCGGGACGGGTTCACGGTGGACGCGGTGGTGACGTCGCAGCCGTTGTGCGGTGCCGGTGATCAGGTGCTCGGCCAGGTGGTGACCCTGCAGCGGTGGGGCCGTCGGCCGGTGATCGCCGACCGGGCCTTCGAACAGTGTCCGTTCGCGCTCGGTGTCTACGACCCTGAGCTGCGGTTCCTGTGGGTCAACGCCTCGGCGTGCCGGGTGATAGCGCACTCCGAGGAGCAGGTACTCGGTGAGAAGTACCGCGAGCTTTTCCCCGAACTGGAGGGTAAGGCGTACACCGACAAGCTGGCCGAGGTGGTCCGGACGGGCGAGCCGGCGCGGCTGATCACCGTCTTCCGCGCGCTCGGCAGCACCCACGCCAACGCCTGGGCCACCAGCATATGGCCGGTGCGAGACGCCGAGGGCATCATCCGCGGGGTCGCCAACTGGGGATTCGACATGAGCGCGGAGTACTGGGCGCGGCAGCGCCTGCTCCTGCTCAATGAGGCCAGCCGTGGCATCGGCCGGACGCTCGACGTGGTCGGCACCGCCCGGGAACTGGCCCGGACCGCGGTGCCGGGATTCGCCGACGAGGTCACCGTCGACTTGTTCGACGAAGTGCTGCGCGGGCAGGAACCGCCCACCGTCGCGGCCGCCCCCGGCGAACCCGTCACGCTGACCCGTGTCGCCCGGCACGGCGGGTCGCAGACCGCGTCGCAAACTGCGTCCCAAACCGCGTCGCAAAACACAGACCGTCTCCCCGCACCCGCGACGGCGGTCAGCCACGCTCCCGATTCGGTCGCCGCCGTCTGCATGGTCACCGGCCGATCCGCGGTCCAGCTCGCCGCCGAACCCAGCCAGGGCGGCGAATGGGCGTTCGGCCCCGGGCTGGCCGCCGACCCCGCCAGCTGGCCGCCGGGCCTGCCCGCGATCGACGCGTCCATCGCCGAGGACGGGCTGACCGGCCGGATGACCGTGCCGCTGCGAGCGCACGGCACGCTGCTCGGCGTGGTGACGTTCGCCCGCGGTGACCGGCCGGAGATCTTCACCGCCGATGACCTCATCCTGGCCGAAGAGATGACCGGCAAGGCGGCCAGCGCCCTGGACAACGCCCGCCGGTACACCCGCGAACGCACGACCGCGCTGACCCTGCAACGCAGCCTGCTGCCGCAGCAGCTGCCGAACCAGGAGGCGATCGAGGTCGCCTCCCGCTACCTGCCGGCCGGCACCGACGCCGGAGTCGGCGGTGACTGGTTCGACGTCATCGCGCTGTCCAGCGCCCGGGTCGCGCTGGTGGTCGGCGACGTCGTCGGCCACGGCCTGCACGCCTCGGCCAGCATGGGCCGGCTGCGCACGGCGGTCCGCACCCTGGCCGACGTGGACCTGCCGCCGGACGAACTGCTCACCCACATGGATGACCTGGTCATCCACCTCGGCGACCACGAGCCCGCCGACGATCCGCAGACCCCGGGCGAGTCCGGGGCCACCTGCTTGTACGCGGTCTACGACCCGGCCTCCCGCCGCTGCACGCTGGCCAGTGCCGGCCATCCGCTGCCGCTGGTCATCGCCCCGGACGGGACCCGGACCCCGGTGCCGCTGCAGCCGGGGCCGCCGCTGGGCATCGGCGGGCTGCCGTTCGAATGCGCCGAGGTGGAGCTGCCCGCGGGCAGCCTGCTCGCCCTGTTCACCGACGGGCTCGTGGAAAGCCGCGAGCGGGACATCGACCGGGGGGTCGAAGAGCTCTTCCAGGCGCTCGTCCAGCCGGCCGACTCGCTGGACGCCCTGTGCGGCACCGCGATGGACGCCGTGCTGCCGCCCGGCCGCGCCGACGACGCCGCCCTGCTGCTCGCCCGCACCCGCGTGCTGGCCTCCGACCACATCGCCGACCTCGACATCGAGCCCGAGCCGACGCGCGTGGCGCACGCCCGGCAGTTCGCCCTTGAGCAGGTCGACGCCTGGGGCCTGCCCGAGGCCGCGTTCGTCACCGAGCTGGTCGTCAGCGAACTGGTCACCAACGCCATCAGATACGGCCAGCCGCCGATCAAGCTGCGACTGATCCGCGACACCTCCCTGATCTGCGAGGTCACCGACGCCAGCGATACTGCTCCGCATCTGCGCCGGGCGCGCGCCTACGACGAGGGGGGCAGGGGTCTGCTGCTCGTCGCGCAGCTGACGAGCGGCTGGGGGACGCGGCACAGTACGAGCGGGAAGACGATCTGGTGCGAGCAGAGCTTGGCTTAGGGGTGGTGGGGAGGAGGGAGAGGAGGCTTTGCGATGCGGGCTGGGGTTGGGTTGTGGTTAAAGGCGATGTTTACGAAGCGCGGGTGGATACGGTCTCGGGGTTCGTGGTGGGAGTCGATCTTTCGGCTGGCGGTCGTCGTGTGCACGGTCCCGGCACCGGTGGGTCCTCCTTCGCTGGCTGTCGGTGAGGTGGCTGGGCTTCAGTCAAAGTCAAGAGCAAGTCAAAGGCCTGCGAAGAGCCGGCGCCTTCAGCGGGAGCCTCAGTTCCCTCGGGGAACATGCGCCAG
>JABFWL010000017.1 GCA_013362315.1 Catenulispora sp.
AGCCCAATCGCTGCGGTCCGGCTGCTGTCCGGACCCGGAACCGAACCCTGACGGCTCCATGCCACGGCATCTGATCCGAGCCCACCACTACAAGAACGTCCGCGACTCCGACGGCCACCACATCTCCGCTGGTGAGGAGCGCGCCGTCCCCTGGGTCGCGATCACCCCCGTCGTCAACGCCATCCGCGTCCTGGAACGCATCGTCCCCGAAGGAGAGCTACTGTTCAGCTCCACCCATCACGATGTCATCGGCCAGCGCAAGCACCACGGTGCGCTGAAGCGCGCCAGCCTGGGCCGCCGAGTCGAGAATCTCGTGTCATGGATCAACCAGGAGGCCACCGCCCAGGGCCTGCCCGCCCAGATGGTGCCGGAGGACCCGCAGGGCAACCTTGGGCTGAGCCGCCTGCGCAGAACCCTTGCTTGGCATATCGCCCGCCGCCCCGGCGGCCTGGTCGCCCTCGCCATCCAGTACGGACACATGCGCACCGCCCTGGACGCCCGCACCTCCACCGGCTACGGCACCCGCGAGCGTCGGGGGTTCCACGGGGAGCTCGACGTCGAGACCGCTCTCGCCGCCGCGCAGACAGCAGCCCGGCTGCGCGACGCCGCGGCGGCCGGCGAGAAGATCTCCGGTCCCGCCACGCGGCGGGCTCTCATCGGAGCAACCTCGATCCCCAGCTACGAAGGCGCCCTGACCACACCGAAGGCCGCCGCCAAGTTCCTCTCACGCGACGGCCTCGTGCTCTTCGACAACCCGGACGCGTTCCTCATCTGCGAGTTCAAGCGCGACACCGCCCTGTGCGACCCGGATCCCGGGGCGACGGCACCCAACCAGTTCGCCTGCCAGCTCGGCTGCGGCAACGCGGTCCGCACCGACAGCCACGCGCAGGCAGCACGAGAGCACGCTGACCGGCTCGATGCGAAGGCGGCCCTAATGCCCCAGCCCCTGGGCGACCGGATTCGCCGAACAGCCGAGCGCTTCCGCGCTCTCGCCGACGCCCACGACGCCGCCGCCCAGTCCGCCGAGGAGGCCATCGCATGAACCAGCAGCACGAGGACGAACGCTCCCGCATCCGCGCGGCCATGGACCGCCTCCTGGCCGGCGAGCCCACCTGCTCCAACGGCAGCCTCACGGCGGTCGCGCTCGCCGCAGAGGCCGGTGTCCACCGTATGGCGCTGCAGAAGCGCCACGCCGACCTGAAGGAGGAGTTCTACGCGCGGGTGCGTTCCGAAACGCACCAGACGCCGGAAGTCGAAAAGCGGCTTCGCAAAGAGGTTGTCCGCCTGAAGGAAGCTCTCAAGGACTCCCGTGCTGCCGAGGCCGAGTCCCGGAATCGAGCCGAACAGATCGCCCTCGCGGCAGCCGTCCTCATCCTCCGGCAACCTGACAGCCAGGACCAACCTGCCCCCGACAACGTCCTCCCGCTCCGCCCGGCCGGCGACTGACAAGCAGCGGCCGCCAGCTCGCGGCATCGGGGCCGCGTCATCACGCGTGCATCACGCCAGCCCAGAGCCTGGTCGTACCGGACACCTGGGGGTACTCACCCAGATCGTCCCGTTCGAGATGGTGACGGGGTTGTCGCGGAGGCCGGTGCGACCCGGCAGCGGCTGAAAGGGAGTCTGACCCTTATCCCATGGGCGCGTCGAGGCCGTGCGGCGCTGTCGATGCGTCGCACCGAGCCGGAGAGGCGAGTCTGAGGCCGTTCGTGCCGCTTCTCGCCCCGGCCTGGGTGGGACCGCGGCCTGGGCGACCTGACTCCTGCGTGAACTGCTCGACGCCGCCCGGTCGGCCGCGGTGGACGAGGTATGGCTGCACACGGCCGGCGGGGACGCCGATCCCCCCGGGGCCCTTGCCCGGCTCGGTCTGCCGGTCGCCGTCGAGGGCGACGGAGCGGGCATGCCCCTCACACTCCGCCTCACCGCAGTGCCCGCGCCTGCCGCCGGGGGCCCGGCCGCCTACGCGGCGGCGTCGGTGCGGGTGAGTCCGGCCAGGCGGGACAGGGCGGCGAAGCCGTCGTCGGTGCCCGGCCAGTGAGCGCGCACCGCGTCGATGCCGGCCCGCCGCACGGTGCCGCGCAGCACGAACGCGACGATGATCGCGTCGTCCGCGTAGCCGATGACCGGCAGGAAGTCCGGGATCAGGTCGATGGGGCTGGCCAGGTAGACCATCAGCAGCGCCAGCCGCACCCGCACCCCGCGCGGCAGGGTCTTGTCGCCGGCCAGGCGTTTGAGCAGCCGCAGCAGGTCGGGCAGCAGCCGCACCGCCTCGCCGAGCAGGGCCCCCTTGGGGCGTATCAGCAGCAGCGCGATCAGCAGGGCCAGCCA
>JABFWL010000566.1 GCA_013362315.1 Catenulispora sp.
CGATCTCCTCGATCTCCTCGATCTCCTCGATCTCCTCGATCTCCTCGATCTCCTCGATCTCCTCGATCTCCTCGATCTCCTCGATCTCCTCGATCTTCGATGCGCTCAGCGGCGAACCCAGGACGAAGCTTCCAGCCCGCCGCGCACCGAAGCATCTGCTTCGGTGCTAAAAGTGATATCACTTTGCTAGAGTTTTTTTGAGAGCACGCCAAGGCCCAGCGCCCGAGGAGACGTCCGCCATGTCCACCAACTCCGTCTCACCACCACCGCCGCCACTACCACCCGTGCCGAACCCGCGGAACCCGCCGAACCCACCGGCTCCGGTCGTCCCCGCCGCCGAGGTGCCGCTGACCGAGTACAGCGCCTGGAACATCAACGGCTGGCCTCCGCTCGTCCTGGCCGTCGCCGCGATCATCGCCGCCGCCGTGATCCGCGGCGGCGGACCGGCGCTGCACGTCGTGCTGATCGTCGCCGACGTGTTCCTCCTGCTCGGCCTGACGCCGGTCGCGCCGGGGCGGGCCCGCGTCCTCGCGCTGGCCGGCCGCTACTGCGGCACGGTCCGCAGCACCGGACTGCGCTGGGTCGTCCCGCTGACCACGCGCCGGCAGGTCTCCACCCGGGTCCGCAACCATGAGACCGCGACGCTCAAGGTCAACGACGCCGACGGCAATCCGGTCGAGATCGCCGCCGTCGTGGTCTGGCAGGTGCGCGACACCGCGCAGGCCGTCTACGCGGTCGACGACTTCGTGCAGTTCGTCGCCATCCAGGCCGAGACCGCCGTCCGGCACACCGCGACCAGCTACCCCTACGACGCCCGCGGGGAGGACCAGATCTCGCTGCGCGAGCACGCCGACGAGATCACCTCGCAGATGTCGCGGGAGATCGGCGCGCGGGTCGCGCTGGCCGGCATCGAGGTCGTCGAGTCCCGCATCACGCGGCTGTCGTACGCCCCGGAGATCGCGCAGGTCATGCTGCGGCGCCAGCAGGCCGAGGCGATCGTCGCCGCCCGGCAGCGGATGGTGCAGGGCGCGGTCGGGATGGTGCACTCGGCGCTGGAGTCCCTCGGCGAGGAGGGGATCATCGAGCTCGACGAGGAGCGCAAGGCCGTCATGGTCAGCAACCTGCTCGTCGTGCTGTGCAGCGAACAGTCCACGCAGCCGGTGGTCAACACCGGCACGCTCTACCAATAGCGAAGATGGCCGACCGCAAGCAGATCCTGCTGCGCCTGGACCCGGCGGTCCACGACGCGCTGGCCCGCTGGGCCGGGGACGAGTTGCGCAGCACCACCGCCCAGATCGAGTACCTGCTGCGCCAGGCCCTGTCCCAGGCCGGGCGGCTGCCGTCGAACGTCGGGACCATGCCCCGGCGGGGAAGGCCGCCCAAGATCGAAGAAGATCCGCCACCCGATCCCGAGGAAGAACCATGACCAGGGTGCAGGAAGACCCCGTACTCGTCGTCGACAAGCTCACCAAGACCTTCGGCTCCCGAACCGCGTACTCCGACGTGTCCTTCACCGTCGGCCGCGGCGAGGTGTTCGGCTTCCTGGGCCCGAACGGCGCCGGCAAGACCACGACCGTGCGCAGCCTCGGCACGCTGATCACGCCGACCTCCGGCCGGGCGACCGTCGCCGGCATCCCGCTGGAGGCCGCCAACGCGGTCGAGATCCGCAAGCGCATCGCCATCATGACGGAGGCTCCGGGCCTGTACGGCCGGCTGTCGGTGACCGAGAACCTCCAGTACTTCGTCGGCCTGCACCACCTGTCGAACGGCGCCGAGCGCATCAAGAACGCGCTGGAGGCCGTCAACCTCAGCGACCGCGCGCGGGACACGTGCAACAGCCTGTCCAAGGGTCTGCGCCAGCGCGTCGGCCTGGCCCGGACGCTGCTCAACGATCCGGAGATCCTGTTCCTGGACGAGCCCACCTCGGGCCTGGACCCGGTCGCCGCGCGCGGCGTGCACGACCTGATCAGCGGACTGCGCGACCGCGGCGTCACCATCTTCTTCACCACGCACCGCCTGGCCGAGGCCGAAGCGCTGTGCGACCGCGTGGCCATCCTGAACACCACGCTGCGCACCATCGGCAACCCCTCGGAGCTGCGCGAGCAGTTGTTCAACAAGGGTCTGACCGTGACGACGGCCGCGCCGCTGCCGGACCCCGACCGGGTCTTCACCGGCCTGCCCGGCGTCGAGAGCTGGGATGCCGACGGCACCGCGGCCGCCGCCTACCACCTGGCGGTCTCCGATCCGGCGGTCGCGGCGCCCGAGGTCGTCAGGGCCCTGGTCCACGCGAAGGCCGACGTCCTGTCGGTCGGCGAGTCCCGGCACTCGCTGGAAGACGTCTATCTGGAACTCGTCAACGAGGATGTGGAGGCGAGTCGGCGATGAGTGCGCTGAAAGCCGTCCAGGCCGTGCGTTCCGGCCGGATCGACGCCACACGCGTGCGCGCCGTGGTCCGCAAGGAGATCACGGACTACCGCCGCAACCGCTTCATCCTGGGCACGATGACGGTCCTGCCGATCGTCTTCCTGGTCAACCCGATCATCAACATCTTCGCCGCGCCGACCAGCCTCACGCGCAGCGCGCTGGACGCCCGCGTCGGCTCCACGATGCTGTTCCTGCTGCTGGTCCCGGTCATCCTGCCGGCCACGATCTCGGCGACCTCGATCGTCACCGAACGCGAGCAGGGCACCCTGGAGCCGGTGCTCACCACGCCGGTGCGCAGCGAGGAGCTGCTCATCGGCAAAGCGCTGGCCGCGCTGATCCCGGCGGCGGCCCTCGCCTACGCGATGCTCGGCGTCTTCCTGCTGGCCGTGAAGCTGTTCGCGCACCAGCAGATCGCCGACGCGACGCTGGAGGGCCCGCGGATCCTGGCGCAGGTGCTGTTCGTCCCGCTGCTGGCGGGCTGGGCGATCTGGGCCGGGATCGCGGTGTCGGTGCGAGCCGACGACGTGCGTGTCGCGCAGCAGTTGGGGACGCTCGCCAGCCTGCCGCCGCTGGCGATCACCGCGCTGATGGCGTTCAACGTGATCACGCCGACGTTCCGGCTCGCGGTCCTGTTCGCGGTCGGGCTGCTGCTGCTCGACGCCGGCGCCTACCGGCTCATCGCGCCGATGTTCGACCGGGAACGGCTGATCACGGCCCGGCGCTCGAAGTAGCGGCACTCGAAACCGCTTCCAACGCCGCGTCGAGCAGCGCCTGCGCGGGCCCGGTCGGCGGACGTCGGCCGGGCACGACCGCGCACAAGTCGCGGTACATCGCCGGCGTGATCGGGACCGTGCGGATCTGCTCGGCGCCGGCGGGGACGGCGCCGGGTGGCAGGATCGCCAACCCCGCGCCGTGCCGGACGAACTCGACGAGGTAGGTCAGGTTCACGATTTCGGCGACGATCCGCCGGGCCAGGCCGGCCGCCGCGCAGGCGGTCGAGATCTGGGCCTCCAGCCCGGAGTCCAGGCGATAGGCGATGAAGTCGCGATCGCGCAGCGCGGGATCGTCCAGTCCGATCTCGGCCGCGCGCGCCAGCGGGTCGCCGGCCGGAACGGCCAGAACGAGGCGGTCGCGACCGAGCGGAACCCGAGTGAGGCGCGCCTCAACGGGCCCGTCGACGAAAGCGATGTCGAGGTCGGCATCGGCGACCGCGCGGGCCAAGGTACCGGCTGCGTCGTGGGTGAGTCGGACGGTCACAGCGGGGTGTCGGCGCCGGAAGGCGGTGAGCGCGGCCGGGAGATCGACGGCGCTGAACGTCTGGATCGCGCCGACGTGGAGTCGGCCGTGCAGGACGCCTCGGACGCCGGCGACGGCGTCGTGGCCGTCCTGGACGGCGGCCAGCGCGCGCCGTGCGGCCGGCAGCAGCGCGAGTCCCGCGGCAGTGAGCGTCACCTGCCGGTTGTTGCGGACGAACAGGGCGTCGCCGAGTTCGTGTTCGAGGGCCGCGATGGCCGCGCTCAGGCCGGACTGCCCGACGTGCACGCGCGCCGCGGCCCGCGTGAAGTGCCGCTCCTCGGCCACCGCGACGAACTGCTCCAGCTGCCTGAGCTCCATGCATCGATCGTAGCCATGCACAGAAGCGGAAACATCTGTTGGACTGGTGATACGGCTCGGAGCCAGGCTGGAGGCATGACGAACCAACACACCGCCCTCTACCCGCCGGTCCTGATCCGTGCCGACGAGGCCGAGCACATCGCCTCGCTCGGCCACTTCCTGCTCGCCGACGCCGATGTCACCGGCGGCGCGCTGAGCAGCCACCGGGTCGCGCTGGCCGCCGGCGCGGACAGCGCGGTCCCGCACTACCACGGCGGCTCGTCAGAGCTGTTCTACATCCTCGACGGCCGCCTCGACGTCCTGGTCGGCGACGAGGTGCAGACCGCGGACACCGGCGACCTGCTGATCGTGCCGCCGGGCCTGAACCACGCCTTCGGCGCGCACGCGGGCTCGACCGCCGAGGCGCTGATCGTGATCACCCCGGGAGTGCAGCGCTTCGAGTACTTCCACCTGGTCGAACAGACACGTGCCGGCCTGGAGCCGCCGGAGACGCTGCGCGGTATGCAGGAGCGCTTCGACACGTTCTTCGTCGACAGCGCCGTGTGGCAGGAGGCTCGCAAGGCTCGCTGAGCCAGCATGCTGCGACGCCACAGACGCGGCTTCGGCGGGAATTTGAGGTGACAGCCTGTGCCGGGAGTTTGAGGGTGCCGATAGGGATCCACGAGTACGAGAGTGCGGCACAAGACGGTGATGATCAGGGTACTGCGACATGTCACGAAGCCGGGTGTTGCCGGTATCGGCCATGCAGGCTGCTGAGAAGACTGCGCGGCTGGTGGCAGAGGCGGATCAGCGGGCTCCGGGGCTCGAAGGATGTGACACGGTGCAAGGCGGGCCCGCCGGATCCGGTCATGGAACGAAGACGACTTCCGGGAACCGTGATGAGGGCTGCTCCAGCAGTCGGCGCTGGTGGTGCGTGAGCATCTGATCGGCGAAGGCTCTGGGGTAGGCCTGTTGCCAGGCGACGGCTCGGTCGGGGGTGATGGTGCCGAAGAGGTGGAGGAGTTCGGAGGGTGGCAGGGGCAGCACCGGCGTGAGTTGTGGGTAGAAGGCCTCGAGGTCGGTGAAGGAGTCGTGGCCGGAGCCGAGCAGGGCGATGTCGCGGTGCCAGCTGTGCAGGTGGGTCCAGAACGTTTGGTAGTCCGGCAGGGTGGCGCGGCTGGACTTGTTGCCGTCCACGATCAGGAAGGGGCGGTCGAGGCCGGCTTCGATCACCGGGCCCACGGCGCCGCCGTCGATGTCCATGCCGGCGTCGAATCTGGAGTCGGCGTACATGCTGGAGGCGACGTTGACGCCGCCGAGGGAGTGGCCGAACAGGCCGATCCTGGTCAGATCGAGTGCCTCGGCCAGTCCGCGTGGCACCGGGTGGTGATCGGTATCGGGGTCGGCACCGTGGCTGAGCGCGTCGAGCTGGTTCAGGACGAAGCTGGTGTCGGCGACGCGCTCGGCGAGCATCACGGATCCGTCGCCGCGGGCGGAGTCAGGGATCGCGTTGACGATATGCCCGTCGGGGAACTCGACCTCGCTGGCGTCGTAGGGGAAGTCAATGGTGACCACGATGTAGCCGTGGCTGGCCAGGTCTTCGTCGATGATGGTGGTGTTGTCGCGGGTGGCGTTCTTCCCGGTGGCGTAGACCACGACTGGGACTTTGCCGCAGTGTCGGTCGACCGGTGCGTCCACATGGGCGTGCGTGGTGGGCAGTGCCGCCTGGCCCGGGCGCAGCCCGGTGTCGTTGGTGAGGAACTCGGCGCCGGAGGCGGCAGGCATGTAGGGCGCTGACGGATAACGAGTGGCGTCCTGTGCGGGGTACCAGATGCTGATCATCAGTGTTCGCAAGGGATGCGATGGCACCCAGGGTTCACGCCGCGAGGGATCCGTGAGGTGGAGCACGGTCTTCCCGATTCGATGCGGGCCGGTTGGCGCGGGAAGCGTCAGGTGAATGGGTGTGTCCTGCGCAGGTTCGGCCGTTGGTTCGTTGTCCGCCGCAGCGGTGGACGCCGAGGATGTGAGTGCTACTGCGGCACAGGCCATCGCTGCCAGGGCGGAACTGCGCCGGCTCGCTTGGAACCGACGGCGAACGTTGATGATCACGGTGTACTCCTCATAGGAACCAGGGTGTTGTTGGTCGTCGGCCACTCGGATGAGTGCTTGGCGACTGGCGCCTGGGCGTCGGTTTGCCGTGTGGTTCTTGGTTTCACGCGTCGCGCCTGGCGCGCCGGCCTCCACGGTGCCCGCCGCCCCCGGGTCGGCACATCTGCCTGCGGCAAGGTGGTGCCTATGCCCGTGGGCATACGCCGGTGGAACGATGCCAGCCCAGCCATGCGTGCCTACGCTGGCGGGTATGGAACTTCCCGCTGTTCCGCCGCTGCTCACGCAGATACGTACGGCGTGGTGGCGGGTTGCGGACGGCGCGGCGGCGCTGTTTTACGGCGTGGCGTCGGGGCTGCTGCTAGCCAAGCACGCAGACCGCGTACTGCCCCTGCTCGGTGCGCTGGCCTGCGCTGCGGCTTCGGCCTGGCCGATCGCGGCGCGCTCCCGGCGGCCGACGGCTGCGTTCGGGGTCTCGCTGATCGCGCTGGGGGCCGTCGCCGCGTGGCAGCCGCGCTCGGCATCCGCCGCGCTGGTCCCGCTCGGCTTCACGCTCTATACCCGCGCCTCGCGCGCCAGGCCGCCCGGGGCGATCGCGGCACTGAGCACGGCGTTGACCGCAGCCGCGGCCACGGCGCTGCCCGACTTCAGGCACACCGGCGGCGCGGTGCTGTTCGGCTCGGCCTACCTCGTGCTCTGGGCGATCGGGTTCGCTGTGGGGATGAACCGCCGCTACACCGCGCTCGCCTTACGCGCGCAGGCGCAGCAGGCACGCACCGAAATGGAGCGGGCACGTCATCAGCTAGCTCGGCAGCGCATGGACATCGCTCGGGAACTGCACGACGTCCTCGCCCACCACATGAGCGTGATCACAGTGCAGGCAGGCTACGGCGGGATACTGCTCGAGGACGGCGCGGCCGAGAAGGCCACGGCCACGCCCGGTGCGATACAGGCCCGGGCCGCGCTCGCCGTCATCGAGGCCACCGGACGCCAAGCCCTTGATGAAATGCGGCGCATGGTGGACGTGCTGCGCGCCGATGACGGCGAGCCGGAAAGCGCCGAGCAGGAAGCGGGCCGCACGCCCGTGCCCGGACTCGGCGACCTGCCGCGCCTGATCGAACTGGCGGCACACGCCGGAGTACACGTGAGCATGACCGCGGCCGGGGCCGAGCGCGCCCTGCGGCCCGGCGAGGACCTCGCGGCGTACCGGATCGTGCAGGAGGCTCTCACCAACGTGATCAAGCACGGCGTCGGCAAAACGGCCGAACTGCACCTCCACTTCGGCCAGCAGTGCCTCGAGATCCAGGTGACCAACGACGCTACGAAGCCAGAGCCGAAGCCCGGCCCGGATGTCGCGCGAAGCCCCGGCCGCGGCACGGCCGGGATGCGCGAACGTGCGGCGCTCTACGGCGGAGAACTCGACGCCGGACCCACCGGCGAGGGCGGCTACCGCGTCTGCGCCCGCCTGCCGCTGCCACCTTCAGAGCACGCGACAGATACACCGACCACACCCATGGATCACAGGCCCGAGGCGGTCCGATGAGCCGGCGCGTTCTGCTGGCCGACGACCAGCACCTGCTGCGGGTCGGCATCAGCGGAATCCTCAACGCCGCCCCGGACATCCAGGTCGTCGGCGAGGCGGACAACGGCGAGCAGGCTGTCGAACTCGCCAGCACCCTGCGTCCCGACGTCACGCTCATGGACATCCGCATGCCCCGGCTCGACGGCATCGAGGCCACCCGCCGCATCATCGCCGCCGAGCCGGGGGCCAAGATCCTGATCCTGACCACCTTCGACCTCGACGAGTACGTCTACGAAGCACTGCGAGCCGGAGCAGGCGGCTTCCTGCTCAAGGACACACCGCCGCGGCAGCTGATCGAGGCGGTGCGGACCATCGCCGCCGGCGACACCCTGCTCGCCCCGGCGATCACCAAGCGACTGATCGCCAGATTCACCGCACGACCCCCGACCCCGACATCGGTCCCAGCAGGCCTTGAGGCCCTGACAGACCGCGAGCGCGAAGTCCTCACGCTGGTCGCCGAAGGCCTGACCAACAACGAGATCGCCCGCCGGCTCTACATCGGCCTGGGCACCGCCAAGACGCACGTACGCAATCTGCTGACGAAGCTCGACGCCCGCGACCGCGTCCACCTGGTCATCATCGCCTACCGCACCGGATCGGCCGAGGGCTGATGGAGCGGCCTCCCAGCCCTCGGCCGTTTCCCGCAGGACGGTACGCAGCCAGCGAAGCTGCGGATCGTGGGCGAGGGTGCGGGCGAATCCGCCGAGGTCGGCGCACAGCTCGGCCACCGACAGCCCGACCACGTAGGGCGCCAGGGCCGCGATGGCCGCGGCCTGCACGTCGTTGCCGCGGCCGGTCGTGAACGCCAGCGCGTGACCCTCGTGTCCAGCGGGGTCGTCGGTACGCAAGATCACATAGGCCGCGGAGTAGTCCGGCTCCGGGTTCATCGCATCCGACCCGTCGAGGTCTTGTGACGTGGGAAAGCGAACGTCCAACACATCCATCGCGACGATATGCGCAGATTGTGACACGGAAGAAGGCATGGCTGCTGTTCCCGACGGCGAATGCCGGGCCTGCACGTGCTGGACCGAATCGGGTCGGGCGACGCGTTCGCCGCCGGCTTCCTGCACGGCCTGCTCACCGGGGCCGGTCTTGCGCAGTATGTGGTCTCCTCGAAAGTCGGACGCCTGTTGGTGCCCAACGAGCGGCCCCAAGGCCGGGACACCGAAGGCTTCGCGGTGCCCGACGACCTGCGCCGGCAGTGGGATTTCAGCAGGGACGGCGTGCTGCGCA
>JABFWL010000016.1 GCA_013362315.1 Catenulispora sp.
GGAATGCCACGGTCCGGTGGTCGGTAAACCCGTGTGCCCGGTATACGGCGTTGTGCGTAGGCCATCAGGTCGAGGACAAGACCTTGACGTGCGCGCCGGACCGCGGCCGCACTCGCGGCGCAATCCCCCGAATCGGGACAGAACCCACCGTATACCACCGGTCACACAGGGTGACCATTTCCGCGATCCCGGGCGTGTCGCCGCCCCTTACCCGAGCCGCACCACACGCCGCGCCCCAAGGGGAAAGGGGTGCGCACGAGACCTCACGGATGCGGTAAGGTTACGGACGTCGGAACGGCCCCACCGGGGTTCGGGCGACAACAGCAAGGGCGATTAGCTCAGCGGGAGAGCACTGCCTTCACACGGCAGGGGTCACTGGTTCGATCCCAGTATCGCCCACACCATGGGACGGCCGCATATCAAGTGATATGCGGCCGTTTCCGTTCTCCTCACTCCCCCTCAGCGCACTCCGCGCGGCCGGAACTGCACGCTGATCCGCGGTCCCAGCGGGCGCGCCGTCTTCGGTATCGCGTGTTCCCAGGTGCGCTGGAGGCTGCCGCCCATTACCAGCAGGTCGCCATGGCCGACTTCGTAGCGGAGGGTGGGGGCGCCGCCGCCGCGGGGACGCAGGGTCAGGGCTCGGGGGGTGCCGAGGGAGAGGATAGCGACCATCGTGTCCTGGGTGGAGCCGCGGCCGATGGTGTCGCCGTGCCAGGCGACGCTGTCGCGGCCGTCGCGGTAGAGGCACAGGCCGGCGGTGGTGAAGGGCTCGCCGAGTTCGGCGGCGTAGTGGCTGTTGAGGGTCGCGCGCGCTTCTATGAGCAGGGGGTCAGGCAGTTCCGCGCCGTTCTCGTAGAAGCAGAGGAGGCGGGGAACGTCGACCATGTGTTCGTACATCATGCGGCGCTCGGCGCGCCACGGCACCGAGTCCATTAGGCGGGCGAACAGTTCGTCGGCTCCGGTGATCCAGCCGCGGCGCAGGTCGATCCAGGCGCCGTTGGTAAGCGGGATCCGTTCCACGCTGTCGCCGAGGGCGCCGACGGCTTCCGGCGTGTCGGCGTCGAGCAGGGAGCCTTGGAACCAGCTGTGATCGAACATGTGTTCAATACTAAGCGAAGGCCTGGTCGCGGGCGCTAGGGTCAGTGCGCACTGCCACAACAGCCGTCATACCGATCACCAACAGCACGCACAGCATGGGAGTCATGCCGCCATGAGCGCCACGGTCGTCGCCAAGGAACTCACCGCCGGGCACGGCGACCGTGTGCTGTTCTCCGGGCTGAACCTGGTCGTCGCCCCCGGCGACGTGGTGGGGCTGGTCGGCGTCAACGGGGCCGGCAAGTCCACGTTGTTGCGCCTGCTGGCCGGCCTCGACAAGCCGGAGCAGGGTTCTGTGCAGCTCAGTCCCCCGAACGCCACCGTCGGCCACCTGCCGCAGGAGCCTGAGCGCCGGGCCGGGGAGACGGTGCGGCAGTTCCTGGCCCGGCGGACCGGTGTCGCGGCCGCGCAGGAGGCGCTGGACGCGGCGACCGAGGGCTTGGTCGAGGGCGCACCGGGGGCCGACGACGCCTACTCCGAGAGCCTGGAGCGCTGGCTCGCTCTGGGCGGCGCGGACCTGGAGGAGCGCGCCGAGGCGGTGGCGGCGGATCTGGGGCTGGCGGTCGATCTGGACCTGGAGATGACCGCGTTGTCCGGCGGGCAGGCGGCGCGCGCCGGCCTGGCCGCGCTGCTGTTGAGCCGCTACGACGTCTTCCTGCTGGACGAGCCGACGAACGACCTGGACCTGGACGGTCTGGAGCGCCTGGAGCGGTTCGTCGCCGAGCTGCGCGCGCCGGTGGTGCTGATCAGCCACGATCGCGAGTTCCTGGCCCGCAGTGTGAACCGGGTGGTCGAGCTGGATCTGGCGCAGCAGGTGATCCGTCAGGTCGGCGGCGGCTACGACGACTTCCTGCGGGAGCGCGAGGTCGAGCGGCAGCACGCGCGCGACGAGTACGAGGCCTATGCCGAGACCAAGGCAGGGCTCGAAGCGCGGGCCCACATGCAGCGCAACTGGCTGGAGAAGGGCGTCAAGAACGCCTTGAAGAAGCGGCCGGACAACGACAAGACGCTGGCGAAGGCTCGTGCGGAGTCCACGGAGAAGCAGGCCGCGAAAGCCCGGCAGACCGAGCGCCGCATCGAACGGCTGGAAGTCGTGGAGGAGCCGCGCAAGGAGTGGGAGCTCCGGATGGAGATCGCCGCCGCGCCGCGCTCGGGTTCGGTGGTGGCGACGCTGCGCGAGGCTGTGGTCCGCCGCGGCGACTTCACGCTGGGGCCGGTGAGCCTGCAGATCGACTGGGCCGAGAAGGTCGCCATCACCGGGGCGAACGGCTCGGGCAAGACGACTCTGCTGGCCGCTCTGCTCGGCCGGATCCCGCTCGACGAGGGCTCGGGCTCGCTCGGCTCCGGCGTGGTGGTCGGCGAGGTCGACCAGGCGCGCGGCCTGTTCCTCGGCGAGCAGGCGCTGCTGCGCGCGTTCGAGGAGCAGGTGCCGGAGCTGGAGCCGGCCGACATCCGCACGCTGCTGGCGAAGTTCGGTCTCAAGGCGGATCACGTGCTGCGCCCGGCCGCGACCCTGTCCCCCGGCGAGCGCACCCGCGCGGCCCTGGCGCTACTCCAGGCGCGCGGCGTGAACCTGCTGGTGCTGGACGAGCCGACGAACCACCTGGACCTGCCGGCGATTGAGCAGCTGGAGTCGGCACTGGCGAACTACCCGGGCACGCTGCTGTTGGTGACGCACGACCGCCGGATGCTGGAGGCGGTGCAGACGACGCGGCGCCTGGCGGTGGAAGGCGGGAAGGTCAGCGAGACCGTCTAGTCCTTCGACAAAGGCCTAGGCCCAAGCCCTAGCTGGCAGCACTCCGTCCCTCAGCGAAGAACGCCGCGACCTCCTCGACCGTCGCCGCCACCGGCAGCGCCGCACCGAACGGCGCGTTCCAGAACGCTCCGCTGCGGGGCTTGTGCGGTCCGACATACATGTACGGCTCCCCGAGATAGCCGTCGCCGGGCGACACGCCGTAGTTGACCTCGTCGACCGTGACGCCGACGTCGAAGTGCTCCGGCCACAGCACCGGTGTCGCGTCCGGCGCGAGCGCCCGCAAAGCCTGGTCGCCTCGATAGAGCGCGTCCAGCAGGCTCAAGGCGGCCTCAGGGTCCAGCTCGGGACGGTCGGAAGGCTGGGCGCCGGAGCCGTCGTGGTACAGCCCCTCCGGAGCGCCGGCGGTCACGCCCAGCCGCGAGGCCAGCTCGGCGTACGTCGCGCCGCGCACCTCGACGCGGGTGCCCTCGAACCACACGTTCAGGTGGTCGGCGCGCAGCGTCGGAGCGGTGACCGTGGCGATCGCGCCCGGGAGCACCCGCAGGCGGATGGTGTGGTCGCGCCGGTACTGGGGGCCGGCGAGCAGCAGCTCGGCGATCCCGTGCAGCGACTCCCTGGTCCGGTCGAACCCCATCGTGTGCCTCCCGCGCAATTAACCAGAAGAACGAATCGCCGCGCTCAGCCTATCCTTGACGTGCCATGGAATCTCAGCTCAAGACGGCTCCGCTCGCCGAGCTCACAGCTCGCCTCGCGGAGCTGACGCCGCATGACCGGCATCGCCTGTCCCGTCGCATCGACGGCGCCCGACGCATCCGCAATCCCAAGGCGCTGCAGGCCGTCACGGCGGAGATCGAGGCCGAGATCCAGGCCGCGGCCGGGCGGGCCGAGGCGCGCCGGGCGAGCGTGCCGAAGCTCACGTATCCGGACAACCTGCCGGTCAGCGCCCGCCGGGACGACATCGCGGCGGCTATCCGGGACCACCAGGTGGTGGTGATCGCCGGCGAGACCGGGTCCGGCAAGACGACGCAGATCCCGAAGATCTGTCTGGAGCTGGGCCGCGGCGTCTCCGGGCTGATCGGGCACACCCAGCCCCGGCGGCTGGCCGCGCGCACCGTCGCCGAGCGCATCGCCGAGGAGCTGGGGCAGCCGCTGGGCGAGACCGTCGGCTACAAGGTCCGCTTCACCGACCAGTCCAGCGACGACACGCTGGTGAAGCTGATGACCGACGGCATCCTGCTGGCCGAGATCCAGCAGGACCGGATGCTGCGCCGCTACGACACGATCATCATCGACGAGGCGCACGAGCGGTCGCTGAACATCGACTTCCTGCTCGGCTATCTCAAGAGCCTGCTGCCGCGCCGGCCGGACCTGAAGCTGATCATCACCTCGGCGACCATCGACCCGGAGCGGTTCGCGAGGCACTTCGCGGACAAGGACGGCAACGACGCCCCGATCGTCGAGGTCTCCGGGCGTACGTATCCCGTGGAGGTCCGCTACCGGCCGCTGCTGCTGGACGACCCCGAACTGGACGGCGACGCCGCCGACCGCGACCAGGTCCAGGCGATCAGCGACGCCGTGGACGAGCTGAGCCGCGAGGGCCAGGGCGACATACTCGTGTTCCTGTCCGGCGAGCGCGAGATCCGCGACACCGCCGACGCACTGAAGAAGCGCAACCTGCGCCATACTGAGATCGTCCCGCTCTACGCCCGCCTGAGCTCCGCCGAGCAGCACAAGGTCTTCGAACCGCACACCGGCCGCCGTATCGTGCTCGCCACCAACGTCGCCGAGACCAGCCTCACCGTCCCGGGCATCCGCTACGTCATCGACCCCGGTTCGGCCCGTATCTCCCGCTATAGCAACCGCACCAAGGTGCAGCGCTTGCCGATCGAGCCTGTGTCGCAGGCCTCGGCGAACCAGCGCAAGGGCCGCTGCGGCCGCCTTTCCGACGGTATCTGCATCCGCCTGTACTCCGAGGACGATTTCCTCTCGCGGCCAGAGTTCACCGAGCCGGAGATCCTGCGCACCTCGTTGGCCTCGGTGATCCTCCAGATGAGCGCGCTCGGCTTGGGCGACGTCGCTGCCTTCCCCTTCCTGGACCCGCCGGACGCCCGCAACATCCGCGACGGCGTGAACCTGCTGCACGAGCTGGGCGCGCTGGACCCCGAGGAACAAGACCTCCGCAAGCGCCTGACCCCGGTCGGCCGCAAGCTCGCCCAGCTGCCGGTGGACCCGAAGCTCGGTCGCATGGTGCTGGAGGCGGATCGCAACGGGGCACTCAAGGAGATCATGATCATCGCCGCCGCGCTGTCCATCCAGGACCCGCGCGAGCGGCCCGCGGACAAGCAGCAGGCCGCCGCCGAGAAGCACTCGCGCTTCAAAGAGCAGGGATCGGACTTCCTGGCCTGGCTCAAGTTGTGGGACTACATCAAGGAGAAGCAGAAAGAGCTCTCCTCCAACCAGTTCCGCAAGCTCTGTAAGGCCGAGTTCCTGCATTACCTGCGTATCCGGGAGTGGCAGGACGTCCACAGCCAGCTCAAGCAGATCGCCAAGCAGCTGGAGCTCACTCCGAACAGCGTCGAGGCCAGCCCGGACCAGATCCACATCAGCCTGCTGAGCGGTCTGCTGTCGCATATCGGTTTGAAGGACACGGAGTCCTTCGAGTACATCGGCGCACGCAATGCGAAGTTCGCCATCTCCCCTGGCTCGGTTCTCTTTAAGAAGTCGCCACAGTGGGTGATGGCTGCCGAGCTGGTGGAGACGACTCGCCTGTGGGGTCGCGTAGTCGCCACCATAAAGCCGGAGTGGGCCGAGCCCCTCGCGCAGCACCTTGTGAAGCGAACGTATAGCGAACCCCACTGGGAGAAGTCCGCAGGCGCCGTCATGGCGTTCGAGAAGGTGACTCTCTACGGAATCCCGCTCGTCGCCTCCCGCAAGGTGAACTACGGAAGCATCGATCCTGAGGTCTCCCGTGAGCTGTTCATCAGGAATGCCCTAGTCGAAGGCGACTGGCAGACCCACCACAAGTTCTTCTCCGAGAACCGCAAGCTCCTCGCCGAAGTCGAAGAGCTCGAGAACCGGGCACGCCGCCGCGACATCCTCGTCGACGACGAGACCCTGTTCGACTTCTACGACGACCGCGTACCGGCCGACGTCGTCTCCGCGCGGCACTTCGACTCCTGGTGGAAGAAGACCCAGCGCGAACAGCCGGACCTGCTGAACTTCGAGAAGTCGATGCTCATCAACGACGGCGCGGACGCCGTGGTGGAGCAGGACTACCCGGACTCCTGGCGCCAGGGCCGGATGAAGTTCAAGCTCACCTATCAGTTCGAGCCGGGCGCGGACGCCGACGGCGTCACCGTCCACCTCCCGCTGGCCGTGCTCAACCAGGTCACCGCCGACGGCTTCGACTGGCTGATCCCGGGCCTGCGCGAGGAACTGCTGACCACGCTGATCAAGTCGATGCCCAAGGCGCTGCGGGTGAACTTCGTCCCGGCGCCGAACTTCGCCCGGGCGCTGCGCCGGAGCCTGGTCCCGAACGACGGTCCGCTGCTGGAGGCCATGGCCCGGGAGCTGCGCGCGGTGTCCGGACACCGGGTGGAACCGGCGGACTTCGACCTGGAGCGGGTCCCCGAGCACCTGAAGATGACCTTCCGGATCGTCGACGACAAGGGCCGCAAGCTCGCCGAGGGCAAGGACCTGGAGGCGCTGAAGCTCAAGCTCAAGGTCAAGACCCGGGACGTCATCAACGACGCCGCCGACGGCCTGGCCCAGGAAGGGCTGAAGACCTGGTCGGTCGGCACGCTGGCGAAGACCTTCGAGCAGAAGCGCCGCGGCCTGACCATGAAGGCCTATCCGGCGCTGGCCGACGCCGGCGACAGCGTCGCGGTGCGGCTCTACGACACCGCCGAGGACCAGCGGCGCGCCATGGCCGCCGGCACCCGGCGGATGCTGCTGCTGAACATCAACTCGCCGATCAAGTACATCAACGGCAAGCTGAGCAACCCGGCGAAGCTGGCGCTGAGCCACAACCCCTACGGCAACGCCCTGGCGCTGCTCCAGGACTGCGTGGCCTGCGCCGCCGACCACCTGATCGCCAAGAACGGCGGTCCGGCCTGGGATGAGGCGTCCTATCAGAAGCTGTACGACGCGGTGCGCGCCGACCTGGCCGACACCTCGATGCAGGTCGTGCAGCAGGTGGAGCGGATCCTCGCGGTCTGGCAGGAGGTGGAGCGCCGGATGAAGGCCACCACCAGCCGGTTCCTGCTGGCCGCGCTGGCCGACGTCCGGGCGCAGCTGACGGCACTGATCCACAAGGGCTTCGTCTCCGAGACCGGCTTCGACCAGCTGCCGCATCTGGTGCGCTACCTGCGCGCGGTGGAGCGGCGGCTGGAGAAGCTGCCGGACAACCCGAACCAGGATCAGCTGCTGATGTACCAGGTGCACGACGTGCAGGACGAGTACCAGCTCCTGCTGGACCGGCTTCCGGCGGGCCGCCGCAGTGATCCCGACGTGCGGCGGATCCGCTGGATGCTGGAGGAGCTGCGGGTGAGCTTGTTCGCGCAGCAGCTCGGCACGCCGGAGACGGTCTCGGCCAAGCGGATCTACCGGGCCGTCGACGCGATCACCGGCTGACCGCTCTGAACGCCTAGCCTGCCACGACCGCTCAGCCTGCCCCGACCGCTCAGCCGGCCTCGGTCGCCTCGGCCGCCCTCGCCGCCGTATCAGCGTGCGGCGAACAGGGGTAGGATCCGGCGCCATGAACGCTGCCGGCACCCCGTGGTCCGACCCGGTCGCCGCCGACCATCCGGACGGCGCCGAAGCGGCCGGGCGGATAGACACCTCGACGCCGCATCCGGCGCGCATGTACGACTACTGGATCGGCGGCAAGCAGAACTTCGCCGCCGACCGCGAAGTGGGCGACCGGATGGCCGAGGCCATGCCCGGCCTGCCGTTGCTGGCCCGGGCCAACCGCGCGTTCCTGGGGCGGGCGGTGCGCTACGTGGCCGGCCAGGGCGTGAAGCAGTTCCTGGATCTCGGCGCGGGCCTGCCGGCCAGCGGGAACACGCACGAGATCGCGCAGTCCGTGCACTCGGACGCCGCAGTGGTCTACGTCGACAACGATCCGCTGGTCACCGTGCACGGCCGGGCGCTGCTGGCCGATGAGGCCCGGACCCGGGTCTTCGAGGGCGACCTGCGCGATCCGAAGTCCGTGCTCGACCACCCGGACGTCGTCTCGCTCATCGACTTCGAGCAGCCGGTGGCGATACTTCTGGCGGCGGTGCTGCACTTCGTCACAGCCGAGGCGGACCCCGCCGGGATCGTGGCGGCGTTCACCGAACGGCTCGTGCCGGGCAGCCATCTCGTGATCTCGCATGCCAGCTCGGACCTGTTGCCGGTGGACACCGACCGGCTGCGGCCGATCTACCGGTCGTCGGCGACCGGCGCGCTGCGCGACCACGCGGAAGTGCTCGGCTTCTTCGACGGGTTCGAGCTGGTCGAGCCAGGCCTGGTCCAGATCCCGCTGTGGCGGCCCGAAAGCGAGCCGCCGGAGGATCTGTCCCAGTATTGGATGTATGCCGGTGTGGGAGCGAAGCGGGATTAACCCTTTCCGGGTCTGTGACCGGCGCACCAACATCGGCAAGTGCGTTGCCGCGCGCAGGCCCGAGCCGAAAAGATGGCTGGCGTGTCCCAGCAACCCGAACAGAACTCACCGCTGACCCTGCAAATCCTGCCCGACGGGAGCGAGCGGGTCTTCGACGGCTCCCGCCGGGTCGTCATCGGCCGCGACTCCAACCAGGTCGACGTCATCGTCTCCGAGCCCCGGGCTTCCCGCGTCCACGCAGCGCTCTACGTCAGCGGAGGGGCGTGGATCCTCGAGGACGTCAGCAGCCAGGGCACGTTCGTACAGAACACTCGGCTGACCCAGCCGATGACGCTGCCCGGCCCGGTCGTGGTGCGGCTCGGGCATCCGGTGGACGGTCAGGAGCTGCGGCTGGTGCCCGGCGCCCAGCGGCCGAACCTGCCGCCGCCCGGATTCCAGCAGAGCCCGCCACCGCGGCCGGTGGCGCAGCCCGGTATTCCGCA
>JABFWL010000050.1 GCA_013362315.1 Catenulispora sp.
GGCGGGGCCGTGGCGCTGGCCACCACCGCCTGCGGCGGTCCGATGCAGGCCGGGGCCGCGGCCGTGGTGCAGGGCCAGCGCACCTCGGACCGCGAGGTGCAGAGCGAGGTCGCCTCCTATGTGACGCTGGCCGAGGCCAACGGCGGGCCCGCCGCCGGCACCGTCACCGACCAGGAGCGCGCGGCGCTGGCCAAGGCCCAGATCAACTTCCTGGTGCAGCGGGCCCTGTGGCAGAAGGTCGCCGACGACCTCGGCCTGAAGGTGGGGCCGGACGCCGACGCCAAGGTGTCCTCCGATCAGGTCAAGAAGGCCCGCTCCGCGCTCGGCCCGCAGTTCCACGGCAGCGACGACGAGGCGGTGGCGGTGGCCATCGCGCAGTCGCAGAACCCCAACGGGCTCTCGCCGAGCCTGGTCCCGGCCTACGTGCACCGCCAGGCGCTGATCCAGGCGGTCATCGACGACCAGGCCGCCAAGCTCAAGGTGGCGCCGGACACCCAGGACCCGGCCGCCGCCTCGGCGCTGGAGAAGGCGATCATCCCGCTGCTGGACAAGGCGGCCAAGGAGGTCGACATCAAGATCTCGCCGCGCTACGGGGCCTTCGACTCCTCGCAGCGCGCGCTCGTCGCCGCCGACACCTCGTGGATCCGCCCCACCACGGCGCAGCTCGACAAGGCGCTGCAGCAGATGCAGCAGCAGCCGCAGCAGCAGTAACCACGCAGCCCCAGACCCAGACACGAAGAGCGCGCCGACCCGCCAGCCATGGCGGGATCGGCGCGCTCTGTGTTTCGTGAAACCCCGAAGTCCACGAACCAGTTGAAGCCCTGAACCCTCAGGAAGCCGCGTACCGCTCCGCGATCGCGTGGAACACCTTCTTCGGCTGCCAGTTCAGCTCCGGCGTGTCCGGCCCCGTCATCTTCACCGTGCCGTACGCGGCCAGGTCCAGATCCTTGCGCGGGTCCTTCTCGTCGTGCCGTGCCCGGTAGGTGGCGAAGGTGAACCAGAAGGCGCTGTCGAAACCCGTCTCCTCGAACACGTCGAAGAGCTCCGTGAAGTACGAGACCTGCTCGTCCTCGCTGCGCAGATAGTCGCCGGCGACGACCGGCGGCTCCTCCGAGAAGTCCAGGATCGCCCAGCCCATCCCGCCGCGGTCGCCCGCGCCGACGAAGGTGGTGCAGCCGTACTCGGTGGCCACGACGGGCTTGCCGTGCTTGAAGAACTCCCTCACGTGTTCCCGATAGGAGTCCTGGTTGTTCACGTCCCGGTAGGCGTCCACGGACACGAAGTCGAACGGCGCCCAGTCGATGTACTCCCACGGCCCGGCGGCGTAAGTGACCTTGCCGTGGAAGTGCTCGCGCACCACGGCGGCGGCCTCGGCCAGGTAGGCGTTCAGCCGGCCCAGGATCTCCGGGAAGCGGCTCCCCAGCTCCTGGCCGCCGGTGGTGAGGGTGCTGATCCGGGCGTAGGTGTCGTCGCCGTCGAAGTACCCGGGACAGAACAGCGACGTCTCGCAGCCCGCGACGAACACCACCTCGGCCCCGGCGGCGCGGACCTGCTCGGCGCGCCGCGCGCAGTCGGCGAGGTACTCCAGCAGCTCCTCGCGGGTCAGCTCGCAGGGGAACGGGGCGAACCAGACCTCCAGCCCGGCGTCGGCGGCGGCGCGCGCGGCGGCCTCGAGCCGCTCCGGGACCGCGCCGGAGACCCGGACCGCGGTGCAGTGCAGCTCCTCGGCGATGATCCGCAGCTCCTTGCGGGCCGTTTCTGGGGCGAAGTCCGGGCGGGAGTCGGTGCCGCCGGGGAAGAAGCCGGTGTCGTAGTTGATGCCCTTGCCGCGCATGAGAGTCCTCCCGTGGTGTCTGTGCGTAGGGTGGCCGGTACGGCCGGTCAGACGCGATATAACGTATCAGTGGTCTGCGTTCTGGGCCTCGATCAGCTTTTCGATCGGCTCCACCGCCGCACCACCGAGCACGCACGCCCCGCCGATGGCCACCAGCAACAGCACCGTGCCCAGCCACGCCATCGTCGACGGCGCCAGCGTGAACGCCCCTACCACTCGCGCCACGCACTCGGCGAGCAGCGCCGCGCCCCAGATGAGGCTGTAGAGGTTCTCCTTGGCCCGGAACACCGGGTCGTCCTTCAGCGCGTCCCATGCCGCGACCCGCTGCGCGTTCCCCTTGGTGACGAACGGCTTCAGGCCCGCGGTCATCGCCGGCCTGCCGGCCCGCACCGACCACAGGATCCCCAGCGCGATGACGCTGCTGACCGCCGAGTCCTTGGCGATCATCAGCCGCGCGCTGCCGGAGACGAAGGTGAGCGCGATCGCCGCGAGGTTCACCGTCAGCATCAGTGTGGCCAGCGTGTTCGCCTCACGCTTGACCGCGAAACCCACGATCGACCGGACCGCGGGCACCACGCTCGTGACGGCTAGCGCCGCGGCTGTGCCGACGCCGAACCCGGCGTGCAGCAGGTAGTAGCCGCCTAGCGGAAGCGCAATGTCGATGGCCAGCGGCGCCAGCGCCTCCCGCACCGGATGCGGTACGGCGGTGTCGGTGGTGGCGGCCTCGGCGGTTGAGGTGGCGGCGCAGTCGGTGGCGATCATGTTGGGCCCTCCCCGAAGACGTACTGCTTAGGTCGGACCTAATCTTAGGCTGGACCAAATGAATAGGTCAAGCCTAAGATTGTCCGCATGGAGACGACGAACCCCGCCGGCCTGCGGGAGCGCAAGAAGCAGCAGACCCGCGAGGAGATCTCAGCGGTGGCCACCGCGCTGTTCTCCGAGCGGGGCTTCGAGCAGGTGACGATCGCCGACGTCGCCGCGGCCGCCGGCGTGGCCAAGATGACGGTGACCAACCACTTCCCGCTCAAGGAGGACCTGGTCTTCGACCGCGCGGAGCACATCATCCGCGGCCTCGCCGAGGCCGTCGCGGACCGGCCGGCCGGCGAACCGGTGCTGGCCGCCGCCCGCCGCTTCCACGCCGAGCGCCTCGCCGCCTGGGATCCCACGCTCGGGCACCTCGGCGCGGCGTTCGCGCGGATGGTCGAGGCCAGCCCGGCGCTGGTCGCCCGGGAACGGCAGATCCAGGATCTGCGCGAGCAGGCGCTCGCCGACGTGCTCGTCGGCCAGGCCCGGCCGGAGGAGGAGCTGACCGCGCGCGTCGTCGCCGCGCAGATCGCCGGCACCTACCGGGTCCTGTATTTCACGGCCCGCCGCATGCTGCTGGACGGGATGGCGCAGGCCGAGCTCGCGGACGCCCTGGGCCGGACCGCCCGCCGCGCCTTCGACCTGCTGGCCGCCGACCTCAGCGGCTTCGATCCCCGGCCCCGCCTACGATCTACTGCATGACCGAAGCCCCGCCGCCGGCCGCCGTCGACCCCTCGAGCCCGGAATCCACCGGCCGCATCGTCTTCCTCGCCACCTCCCCGCGCGTGGCCCTGGGACTGCTGTCCTGGCCGGCGTGGGAGGCGCTGCGCGAGGCCGACGTCGTCTTCGCCGGTGACGGCGGCCACCCGCACATCCCTTATGTGGAACAGGCCACCGGCGCCGTGGTGACCCTGCCGGACCACAGCCCGGCGATGGCCGCCGAGCGCCTCCTGGAGGCCGCGACGCCCGCGCGGACCGTCGTCTGGCTCACCGAGGACGAGGAGTACGACGGCGAACTCGCCGTGTCCCTGGGGAACCGGCTGGTGCAGGCGCAGCTGCCGGCGCTGCCGGAGATCGAGGTGCTGCCCGGCTCCTACGACCTGCCCGGCGCGCGGCTGCTGGACCTGGTGGACGTCATGAACCGGCTGCGCTCGCCGGGCGGCTGCCCGTGGGACGCCGAGCAGACCCACGCCTCGCTCGTGAAGTACCTGCTCGAAGAGGCCTACGAGACCGTCGAGACGATCGAGGACGGCGACCCGGCGACGCCCGGCCCGGGCCGCGACGCGCTGCGCGAGGAGCTCGGCGACGTCCTGCTCCAGGTGATGTTCCACTCCCGGATCGCCGAGGAGCACGAGGAGGATCCGTTCTCCATCGACGACGTCGCCGACGGCATCGTCGCCAAGCTGATCCGGCGGCATCCGCACGTGTTCGGTGACGTGGAGGCGCCCACCGCCGAACACGTCGCGGCCAACTGGGAAGTCATCAAGGCGGACGAGAAGAAGCGCGATTCGGTGACCGAGGGGGTGCCGATGACCTATCCCGCACTGGCGCTGGCGGCGAAGCTCGCGGCGAAAGCCCGCAAAGCGGATCTCGCGGTCCCGGCCGGACCCGCGCCGGACCTCCCGGACACCGCGGATGAACTGGGCGAACACTTGCTGGCTCTGGCGGTCGCGGCGTCCGCGGCGGGCTGGGATCCGGAGGAAGCCCTGCGGACCGCCGCACGAAGGTACCGTAACCGGATCATTACGGCCGAGGAGGAGCTAGCCAGGGGGTAGGGGGTCCGGGTTACTCTGAGCGTGGTAGGCGAAGCGGACCGGCCGACTTCTCCTCATGACTCGTTCCTGACTTGGGAGAAGAGAACCACC
This sequence comes from Catenulispora sp., assembly GCA_013362315.1. GTDB lineage: Bacteria > Actinomycetota > Actinomycetes > Streptomycetales > Catenulisporaceae > Catenulispora. The sequence continues at coordinate 4,504 of JABFWL010000050.1, forward strand.
ATGATTGGCGAACTCCAGCCGTGGCACCTGATCGTGATCCTCGTTGTGCTGTTCCTGCTGTTCGGCGCGAAGAAAATGCCGGACATGGCCCGCTCGGTCGGCCAGTCCCTGCGCATCTTCAAGTCCGAGATGCGTCAGGGCGCGAAGGAGACTGAGGAGGTCGCCAAGCAGGCCCGCGACGCGGCCACCGTGCCGCCCGCCGTGGAGAACACCACGGCCGCCCCTGTTGCCGACGCGGCACAGAAGCAGCACAACGCGAGCTGAGCGGCCCGCCGCTCGCGTTCGCTCCCGGTGACGGCGCAGGGCCTCCCGCGTAGCGCGAGAGGCCCTTCGGAGCCGTTGGCGTTCTTCCGCCCGAGGCGGCCCCTTCTGCAAGGGGCCGCCTCGTGGCGTCACTGCCCGGGGAGCGTGTTCTGGAACGCCCCGTCGGCGGCGGCGTTCAGCTTGTCCTTCACCGCGTCGTCGTGCCGCAGGTCCGCGTACATCGCCGTGGTGATGAGCAGGTAGCGGTGGAAGCTGCCGAACTTGCCCTCACGGGTGACGACCGTGGTCTTGGCCAGCTTGCCGCAGGCGTCGGCGCCGGGCTGCCCGGGCGGCGGGCACCACTGGTTGTAGTCACCGGTGTGCGCCGTGCCGCCGAGCTTCTGGTACACCTTCTGCGACGTCGGCGCGTCCTGATAGGGGATGATCATCGCGCTGACGATGATCTGGCTCTGCGGGTCGACCCACGACGCGGCCATGAAGTTGATGCACCGGGAGGACTTCACGATTGCCTCCACCACCGCGTCGCCGACCTTGTCGCAGGGCTGCGGGCCGGCGGCCTTGAGCGTGAAGACGACGTTGTTCTTGTCGGTGAAGGTGTTCGCCACCATCCCGGCCGGGGTGAAAGGCGTTTTGTCCGTCGTGTCCTTGTCCAGGGCGGCGCCGCCGGCGGGCGCGGCCGGCGCGGACGAGGACGCCGGCGCCGGCGAGCCGGTCGTCGAGGCGGACGGACTGGTGTAGCTGTTGTCGGGGAAGGACCCCGCGGTGTTCGGCGTGGACGCCGCCTTCGTCGCCGGGGTGGTGGCGGTCGAGGAGTTCGCCGACGGCTGCGGCGGCTTCTTGTCGTCCTTGGTGAAGAACCAGATCGCGGCCGCGGCGCCGATGATCGCCACGATGCCGACGACGATGAAGACGATGTTGCGCCCGCCCTTGGACGGCGGCGGCGCGCTCTGCATCGGCTGCCCCGGCATCTGCGGCGGCGAGAACTGCGGCGGCGCGGGCTGCTGGCCGAACCCCGGATACGAGCCGACGCCGCTGTTGGACGGCGGCGCGTCCTGCCGCGGGGGACCGGGCGGCCCGTACTGCTGCGGGAACTGCGGCGGGTACTGAGGCTGCTGTTGCGGCGGCGCGTAAGGACCCTGGTTCCAACCCCCACCCTGCGGCGGCTGCTGCTGCGGCTGCTGCGGTTGCTGGGGCGGGGGCTGGGGTGTCCCCCACCCGGGCTGTATATGGGTCTCCCAAGGTGGCTGCTCCGACATAGCCGACAGCATAGGGAGTATGCGCCGCGGAAGTGGAGGGCTATCCCTCTGTTGAGTGCTGAACGGTCGTCTATGGTCAAAGAATGGCCGACACCCAGGACACTTCTTTCGAGCGGCTAGCCGCCGCCATCCTCGCCGAGATGTGGCAGCACCACCCTGACGCCGCCACCGTTCTCGGCCTCCACGAACACGACGCCCGGCTGCCCGACGGCTCGGCCGCCGGCCTGGCCGCCGAGTCGGCGTGGCTGGCCGCGCGCGCCGCGGACCTGGCCGCCGTCGACGTCGAGGCGCTGTCCGGGCAGAACCGGGTGGACGCCGCGATCCTGGCCACCGAGCTGGCCGCGCAGCGCTTCCGCCTCGACGTTCTGCGCGAGCACGAATGGAACCCGGCCGACGCCAACCCCGGCGGGGCCCTGTACACGCTGCTGGCGCGGGACTACGCACCGGCGGCGACCCGGCTGGCGGCGTTCGCCGGCCGGCTGGGCGCGGTGCCCGCGGCGCTCGCGGCGAACCGGGACCTGCTGGCGGGCAAGCCGCTGTCGCGGATCCATCTGGAGCTCGCGGTCGGCCAGTTCGAGGGCACGGTCGACCTGCTCGGCGCCGAACTGGACGCCGCCCTCGCCGAGGCGCCCGAGGCCCGGGAAGCTATCGACGCGGTCCGCCCCGCCGCCCTGGCGGCGCTGACCGACCACATCGCGTGGCTCAAGCAGCGGCTGGCGGCCGGCGACGCGGGGGAGGAGAAGTTCCGCGACCCGCGCATCGGCGCCGACCTGTTCGCCCGCAAGCTCTCGCTGACCCTGAACGCCGAGTCCGACGCCGCCGCGATCCTGGCCCGCGCCGAGGCCGACCTGGAACGCGTCACCGGCGAGATAGCCCAGGCGGCGGCCGACTATCAGGGCGTCGAGCTGCCCGCCTCCGCCGCCGAACGCTCAGCCCTGATCCGCACGGTGCTGAACCGCCTGGCCGAGGCCAGCCCGGACAACGACACCATCCTGGAGTACGCGCGCACCGCGCTGCTGCGGCAGTTCGAGTTCGTCCGGGCCCACGACCTGGTGACCGTCTACGACGACCCCTACGAGGTGGTCGCGATGCCGGAGATCAACCGGGGCGTGGCCGTCGCCTACTGCGACCCGCCGGGACCGCTGGAGCCCGCCGAGGTGCAGACCATCCTCGCGATCTCGCCGACCCCGGACGACTGGACCCAGGAGCGGGTCGACTCGTTCTTCCGCGAGTACAACGTGCACATGATCCACAACCTGATGGTGCACGAGGCCATGCCCGGCCATCTCTTGCAGCTCCAGCACTCGCAGCGCTTCACCGCGCCGACGACCGTCCGCGCCGCCATGTGGTCCGGCTCCTTCGTCGAGGGCTGGGCCGTCTACGCCGAGGAGCTGATGGCCCGCCACGGCTACCCCGGCGACGCCGACCCGGCGGCGGTGCGGCTCCAGCAGCTGAAGATGCAGCTCCGCATGATCATCAACACCATCCTCGACGGCCGCGTCCACGGCCACGGCATGACCGAACAGGAGGCGATGGCGCTGATGATGGAGCGCGGCTTCCAGGAGGAGGGCGAAGCGGCCGGCAAGTGGCGCCGCGCGCTGCTGAGCTCCGCGCAGCTGTCGACGTATTACGTCGGCTACACCGAGGTCGCGGACCTGGTGCGCGACCTGCGGGCGAAGCATGCGGACTGGCCGGAGCGGCAGCTGCATGACGCGGTGCTGGGGCATGGGTCGCCGGCTGTGCGGTATCTCAGGGAGCTGCTGGAGGTGTAGGTGCGGGCCGCGGGGCAGCCCGACGCACCTAGACGTTCAAGTACCGCAGAACAGCCATCACCCGGCGGTGGTCCTCCGCCGCCGGGGTGAGGTCCAGCTTGGTGAAGATGCTCGACGTGTGCTTCTCCACCGCCTTCTCGGTGACGAACAACGACGCCGCGATAGCCGAGTTCGACCGGCCCTCCGCCATCAGCGAGAGGACCTCGCGCTCTCGCGGCGTCAGCGTCTCCAGCGGGTCGTTCTTCTTGCGCCGCCCCAGCAGCTGCGCCACCACCTCCGGGTCCAGGGCGGTCCCGCCGGCCGCGACCCGCTTCAGGGCGTCGACGAACTCCTCGACCTCGGCCACCCGCTCCTTGAGCAGGTAGCCGAGGCCGTTGGCGGTGCTGGAGAACAGCTCCTGCGCGTAGGCGGCCTCCACGGCCTGGCTGAAGACCAGGATCGCCATGTCCGGGTGCTTGGCGCGGACCTCGACCGCGGCCCGCAGGCCCTCGTCCGTGAACGTCGGGGGCATCCGGACGTCCGCGACGACGACGTCCGGACGGTAGGCGTCCGCCGCCTCCACCATGCCCTTGCCGTCGTCGACCTTGGCCACGACGTCGAAGCCCGAGTCGTCCAGCAGGCGGGCCAGGCCCTCGCGGAGCAGGACCGCGTCTTCGGCGATCAGGACACGGATGGGATCTGGCACGGAATCTCCATGATGATCTGGGTCGGCCCGCCGATGGGGCTGCTCACCGACAGGATGCCATCCAGGGGCGCGATCCGGTCGCCGAGGCCGGACAGCCCGCCGCCGGCCTTGGACTCCGCGCCGCCGACGCCGTTGTCGCCGACGCTCATCCGCAGCAGGCCGTCGTGGTAGCCGAGGTCGATCCAGGCCCGGGTGGCGTGCGAGTGCTTGGCCATGTTGGCCAGGGCTTCGGAGGCCACGAAATACGCCGCCGACTCCACCTCCGGGCCCGGGCGGCCCGGCAGCGAGCCGTCCACCTCGACCGGGATCGGCGACCGGCCGGCCAGCGCCGACAGCGCCGCGTCCAGGCCGCGGTCGGTGAGCACCGCCGGGTGGATGCCGCGGGCCAGGTCGCGCAGTTCGCTGAGGGCGAGCTTCACGCCTTCGTGCGCCTCGGCGACCAGCTGCGCCGCCGCCTCCGAGTCCTCCTGGCTGCCCGACTTGAGCTTCGACTTGGCGCGGCCCAGGTCCATGGCCAGCGCGACCAGCCGCTGCTGGGCGCCGTCGTGCAGGTCGCGCTCGATGCGCCGGCGCTCCGCCTCGGCGGCGCTGACCGCCTGGCTGCGGGTCGCCCGCAGCGCCTCCTCCCGGCGGTCCAGCTCGGGCCGGCTCAGGCCGAGCAGGCCGCGGCCGAGTCCGGTCTGGGCGCGGGTGGCCAGCTCCAGCAGCGGCGGGCTCATGAACCACATGAACACGAAGCCGATCGCGGCGAGCGCGACGACGCCGCCGGTGGTGCTGACATAGAACTCGGTGCCGTTCAGGTGCATCAGCGGGATGCGGTGGTTCGGCAGGTAGCGGTACCAGAACGGCACCGAGACCGAGCCGAGCGCCAGCCCCCACAGCGTGACCACGACCACGAACCACCCGAGGCCGAGCGCACTCGCGACCACCAGGTGCACCAGGTCGCGCCAGGTCGCCGCCTCCGAGGCGTACGCGAGCAGCCGCGTCGACCACTTCCCGGCGGGGTGGGCGTTCCGGTACGGCGCGGGAACGCGCTCCCCGGTGAGGTTGAGGATGCGGCGCCGCTCGCGCTGACTGTAGGCCCGCAGCGAGGTCATCGCCAGCATCAGCAGCGGCAGTCCCGCGAGCACGAACAGCAGGGTCGACCCGACCGTGAGCGCGACGATCAGCCACAGCGTCAGCGCGAAGCCGCCGAGGAACGACGTCACCAGGTATCCCTGCTGCCGCAGCGCCCGCCCGGTGAACGGCCCCCTGAGCAGGATGCCCGCCCCGACTTGCGCTGGACTTCGAGGGTCGAACGCCGCGCCCTGATCGCGGCCGCCGGCGGCCCTGGTCCCCATAGTCGTGATCATAGGTCCAGGATGAGGGGTGCGGGAGCGGATGCCGATGGGGGTGGCCCTACTGTTTTCGCGGAGCCCGCCCCTCCCACCAGCCCGTCTCACCCTTCGACCGCGCGGTTCAAGGGACGCCCTGCCGGCCGGGATAGGCTCGGGGCGACACCAGAATCCCCTGAAGGAGAGATGCGACGTGGCGTCCATCGAAGCCATCAACGCCCGGGAGATCCTCGACTCGCGTGGCAACCCGACCGTCGAGGTCGAGGTCCTGCTCGAAGACGGCAGCTTCGCCCGGGCGGCGGTGCCCTCCGGCGCCTCCACCGGCGCCTTCGAGGCGGTCGAGCTGCGGGACGGCGACAAGTCCCGGTACGGCGGCAAGGGCGTGGAGAACGCCGTCCAGGGCGTGCTCGACGAGATCTACCCGGCCGTGGTCGGCGAGGACGCCTCGGACCAGCGGCTGATCGACCAGGCGATGATCGACCTGGACGCGACCCCGAACAAGGCCCGCCTCGGCGCCAACGCCATCCTCGGCGTGTCGCTGGCCGTGGCCAAGGCCGCCGCCGACTCCGCCGAGCTGCCGCTGTTCCGCTACCTCGGCGGCCCGAACGTGCACACCCTGCCGGTGCCGATGATGAACATCCTCAACGGCGGCGCGCACGCCGACTCCAACGTCGACATCCAGGAGTTCATGATCGCCCCGATCGGGGCCGGCAGCTTCCGCGAGGCGCTGCGCTGGGGCGCCGAGGTCTACCACACCCTGAAGGGCGTGCTGAAGGAGCGGGGCCTGAACACCGGCCTCGGCGACGAGGGCGGCTTCGCCCCCGACCTGCCCTCCAACCGCGAGGCGCTGGACCTGATCACCACCGCGATCGAGAAGGCCGGTTACGTTCCCGGCCGGGACATCGCGCTGGCCCTGGACGTGGCCGCCACCGAGTTCCACAAGGACGGCGTCTACGAGTTCGAGGGCAAGGCCCGCACCGCGGAGGAGATGATCGACTACTACGCCGAGCTGGTCGACGCCTACCCGCTGGTGTCCATCGAGGACCCGCTGGACGAGCAGGACTGGGACGGCTGGAAGGCGATCACCGACCGGCTCGGCGCCAAGGTGCAGCTGGTCGGCGACGACCTGTTCGTCACCAACCCCGAGCGGCTGGCCCGCGGCATCGCCGGCGGCCAGGCCAACGCGCTGCTGGTGAAGGTGAACCAGATCGGCACCCTGACCGAGACCTTCGACGCCGTGACGCTGGCGCACCGCAGCGGCTACCGGACGATGATGTCGCACCGCTCCGGCGAGACCGAGGACACCACGATCGCCGACCTGGCGGTGGCGATGGACTGCGGCCAGATCAAGACCGGCGCCCCGGCCCGCTCGGACCGCGTCGCCAAGTACAACCAGCTGCTGCGCATCGAGGAGGAGCTGGACGACGCCGCCCGCTACGCCGGCCGCTCGTCGTTCCCGCGGTTCCAGCACGAGGGCTGATCGGGCTGACGGGCTGATCGGGCTGACGGGGCTGACCGGGCTGCCCCGCCCGGCGCGGTATCGTCGTGACCCATGAGAACGGCCAGCCAGGGCCCTGAGCAGCCCCGGCGCTTGAGCGCGGTCCCGGCGCAGCGGATGGACGCTGCGCCGGGATCTGCGCGCTCGGCCGGCGACGGTGCGAGCGGGTCCGGCACCCGCCCTCCCATCAAGCGCCGCACTCGCTATACGGCTCGGGCCGCGGTTCTGCTGTTGGTGTTGTGCGCGCTGGTCCTCGCGCTCGCGTATCCGCTGCAGCAGTACTTCTCGCAACGCTCGCAGATCGAGAAGCTCAAGCAGCAGAACGCGGAGAAGCGCGTGCAGGTCGATCAGCTGCGCCAGGAACTCGAGCGCTGGCATGACCCGGACTACGTCCGCATCCAGGCGCGCAGCCGACTCCACTACGTTCTGCCCGGTGAGACCGGACTGCGCCTGCTCGGGTCGGGCGACGCCGCCACGGGCGTCCCGAACCCGACGTCCACCCAGAGCGGCGGACCCACCGCGTGGTACTCGCAGCTGTGGAGTTCGGTGACGGCGGCGGCCACCAGCCCCGCGTCGCCGAGCGCTTCTTCGAGCTCTTCTTCGAGCCCGAAGCACTGAGCCGGCTCAGAGCCGGCTCAGAGTCGGCTCAGACCCCCAGGTACTTCAACACCGCCAGCACCCGCCGGTGGTCCTCGTCGGCCGGCGGCAGCCCGAGCTTCGTGAAGATGTTGCTGATGTGCTTCTCCACCGAGCTGTCGGCCAGCACCAGCTGCTTGCCGATCGCCGCGTTCGAGCGGCCCTCGGCCATCAGCGCCAGCACCTCCCGCTCCCGCGCGGTCAGCGCGTCGGTCGGATGCGAGCCGAGCAGCTGCACGACCACCTCGGGGTCGAGCACCGTGCCGCCCGCGGCGACCGTCACCAGTGCCTGGACGAAGTCGCTGACGTCGGCGACGCGCTCCTTCAGCAGGTACCCGACGCCCGAGGCGTTCCCGGAGAACAGGTCCCGGGCGTACCGCGTCTCCACATACTGCGAGAACAGCAGCACCCCCACCTTGGGGTGGCTCTTGCGCAGCTTCAGCGCCGCCCGCAGCCCCTCGTCGGTGTGCGTCGGCGGCATCCGGATGTCCATCACCACCGCGTCCGGCGGCTCGGCGGCGACCGCCGCCAGCAGCGCCTCCGGCTCCGGCACCGCGGCCGGCACCTCGTGTCCGCGCTTGGTCAGGATCTGGACGAGTCCGTCCCGCAGGATGATTGAGTCTTCCGCGATCATGATGCGCACGGACCCCATTGTCCCCCAGCCGGCCGGCGCCGGGAGCCCCACGCCGGGATCCGGCACGGAGCCTCACACCCGCATCGGCAGCGTCACCACGATCCGCGTCGGTCCGCCCACCGGGCTGTCCACCGCGAGCGACCCGTCCACCGTCCGCACCCGGTCATAGAGCCCGGCCAGGCCGCCGGCATAGCCCACCCGCGCGCCGCCGCGTCCGTCATCCTCCACTGTCAGCACCAGCTTGCCGGACTCCTGCACCACGGTCAGCGCGGCCCGGGTCGGCGCGGCGTGCTTGGCCGCGTTGGTCAGCAGCTCCGCCGCGCAGAAGTAGGCGATGGTCTCGATCGCCCCCGAGGGCCGCTCGCCCAGCGCCACCGACACCGTGACCGGCATCGCCGAGCGGGCAGCCAGTGTGCCCAGCGCGTCGCCCAGGCCGTTGTCCAGCGCCGCCGGGTGGATGCCGCGCGCCAGGTCCCGCAGCTCGTTGATGGCCTGCTTGGCGTTGCGGTGCGCGTTGTCGATGAGGGCCCGGGTCTCGGCCAGGTCCAGGTTCGTGGCCCCGGGGCCGGTGGCGTCCAGGTTCTCCTTCGCCTCGCCGAGCTGCATGGCCAGCGCCACGAGCTGTGCCTGCGCTCCGTCGTGCAGATCGCGTTCGATCCGACGCAGCGCGGCGGCAGAGTCGTCGACGGCGTGCGCGCGGCTAACGGTCAGCTCCTCGACGCGGCGCTCCCCGCGGGTCGGGCCGAGCAGCGCGGTCATCAGCACCGTGTCGAGCCAGATCAGGGCCTTCAGGATCCACACGGCCGCGGTCACCCACACCAGGCCGGCCAGCGTGACCAGGAAGGCCTTCGGCCAGGTGTCGAAGTAGAAGCTGTCGCCGAGCTGGAGGCCGGAGTGGTGGACCACGCCCTTGCTGTCCTTGTTGTTCGGGTCCAGGGTCGACCACCACAGCGGGTACAGGGTCATGACGATGCCCTCGACCACACCGAGGCCCAGCGTGAGGATGTAGGCGATGGCCAGCGGGAAGCGCACCAGCAGGTACGCCTGCGCCCGCCAGGCCGGCAGGTCGCCGAGCGCCGCGCCGAGCTTGGCCAGCACGCCGTGCGCGGCGGCCCGGCGGTGGTTCGGCGGCGGGGTCTCGATCTCGGCGCCGAGCAGGCTGCCGGCCAGCCGGCGCTGGAACTTGGCGTACTGGCGGGCCAGGAAGATCGCCCCGGCGATCAGCGGCAGGCCGACGAAGGTGAAGCTCAGCGCGCTGCCGACGGACATCGTGACGACGACGTAGACGAATCCCGCGATACCCAGGGGCGCGGACAGGAGGGCGTAGAGGTACTGGCGGCCGGTCCGCGCGGATACCGGGCTCAGCAGGAAGTGCTTCATGCTAGAAGTCTCACCGATCATGGAGCCGGATCCCATGGTGCGACCTGGGAAGTTCAACCCCCGGTTATCCCTACCATGAACGCGGGGTGGTCTGCTGTACTCCGGCGCGCGGCTGGGACCGGTGTGCCCGCTGCGGCCGGTGCGATGCCTGCGACCGGTGCGGCGCCGCCGCTATGCGGGGAACGCGGTGTTGGTCGTCGACGCCGTCCACGTCAGCTTCTCCACCTTCGTCTCACCGCCGGCCGCGCCGAGCTCCGGCACCAGATCGGAGAACCGCTCCAGCGCCGCACTGAGTGCGGTGGCGAGCGAGGCACTGGCTTGCACCGACTCGACGCCGCTGGCCGCCGCCCACTTGTCGGCATCGACTGTCACTCGGACTTTGACCGTTGCCGATACGTTCACGTCCACGCACTCAGCGTAACCTCTTGCGGCCTCACGCGGGATGGCCTTCTATACGCCGCATGGCCACGGTCGCGGAGCTGGTCGGCGCCCAAGCGGGGCGGGCAGGGGTCGGACTTCTGGGTCCCAACGGGTTGCGATATCAGCATGCGGAGATCGCCGCGCACGCGGCGAGCAGGGCGGCGTTGTTCGGGCAGCGGCATCGGTCGGGCATGGAGCCGCATATCGGGATCCTGCTGGCCAACACCGACGAGTTTGTTTTCTGGCTCGAGGCCGCCGCCCTCGCCGGGGCGGCCCTGGTCGGCGTGAACCCGACGCGGCGTGGCGCGGAGCTGGCGCGCGACATCCGGCATGCCGAGTGTGAGTTGCTGGTCACCTCGCGCTCGCACCTGCCGCTGCTGGCCGGACTGGGGCTCGATGAGGACGCGCTCCCGCTTCTAGTGGTCGACGAGCCTGGCTATAGCGAGGCTCTGGCGGCGTTCGAGGGGATCGGACCGCTGGACGTCGAACCGGTGGCGCCGGTCACCGAGGACTCCCGGCTCCTGCTGTACTTCACCTCCGGCTCGACCGGCGCGCCGAAAGCCGTGACCTGCGTGCAGGGCCGCCTGGCGGCCTCCGGCACGGTGATGGCTGAGCGGTTCGCGCTGTCGACGTCAGACGTCTGCTACATCCCGATGCCGATGTTCCACGGCAACGCGATCCTGGCCAACTGGGCCCCGGCGCTGGTCGCCGGCGCGGCCGTGGCGCTGCGCGACCGGTTCTCCGCCTCGGGGTTCCTGTCGGATGTCCGCGAGTATCAGGCCACGTACTTCACGTACGTCGGTCGCGCCATCTCCTACATCCTCGCCACGCCCGAACGGCCCGACGATGCGAGCAACACGCTGCGCGCCGGCTTCGGCACCGAGGCTGGGCCGGTTGATCGGGATCGCTTCGAGCGGCGGTTCGGTTGCCACTTGTCGGAGGGCTACGGTGCGTCCGAGGGCGGCATCAACATCGTCGCCCCGCGCAGCTTCCCGGCCGGTGTCCTGGCCCGCGGTGCCGCGGTCGGCCGCGCCGATCCGACGCTGGCGATCCTCGACCCGGAGAGCGGCGAACCCTGTCCGCCGGCCGTCTTCGACGCCGCCGGGCGGCTGCTGAACGGTGCCGTTGCGATTGGGGAGCTCGTGGGTGTCGGCCGTGGCGGCTTCACCGGCTACTGGAAGAACCCTGATGCTGATGCTGAGCGCTACTCCGACGGCCGGTACCGCAGCGGCGATCTCTTCTACGCGGACGCTGATGGCTGGTTGTACTTCGCAGCCCGTAAGGCTGACCGCATGCGCGTCGACGGCGAGAACATCTCTGTTGCCCTGCTGGAGGCCATTCTGGCGCGCTGGGACTCGGTGTCGGGAGTGGCTGCATATGCGGTGCCCGATGAGGTCACTGGAGATGCTGTGATGTGCGCTCTGGTGATGAGGCAGGGGTCTGAGTTCGACCCCGAGGCCTTCGCGGACTTTCTCGCCGCACAAGCCGATATCGGCACCAAGATGGCACCTCGCTTCATCCGTATCACCGCGAGCCTGGTCACCACGGCGACTGAGAAGGTCTCCCGCTACGCCCTCCGCGAGCAGGGCTGGTGGGACGTCGGCGACGATGTCGTATGGACGCGGAGGGGGCGGGAGGCCGTGTACGAGAGGCACAGCACCAACCCGACCCACCTGCATGGTTCATGGCCCTGATGTCAGGTACGCCCCAACACCATCACCGGCAACGCCAACTGAAACTCCGTTCCACCCCCATGAGCGGCGTGCACAGTCACCCCACCCCCATGGCCAGCCGCCACCTGCGCCACGATCGCCAGCCCCAGCCCCGACCCAGGCAGGTCGCGCGCACTCGCCGCGCGGTAGAAACGGTCGAAGACATGCGGCAGGTCGTCATGCGGGATGCCGGGGCCGTGGTCGCGGACGGTCAGCACCACGCGCTGGGAAGTCGCGGCCACCCGGACCTCGACCAGGCCGTTGTCGGGGGAGAACTTGGCGGCGTTGTCCAGGAGGTTGCGGACCGCCTTGGCCAGGCGGTCGGAGACGCCGACCACCTCGGACGGGGCGAGGTCGGACTGGAAGCGGGCGCGGGGCCAATGAGCGGCCGCGCGGTCGACGCAGCGTTGGACCAGCAGGTCGAAGCGGATGGCCTCGAAGTGGTCGGCCTGTTCCTCGCCGCGGGCGAGTTCGACGGTGTCGGTGACCAGGGCGGTCAGGTCGTCCAGCCCGTTCATGATCCCGGAGACCAGCGCTTCGCGGTCCTCCGGATCCAGGCGTTCGGCGTTGGCCAGCACTTCGACGTTGGTGCGCAGGGAGGTGAGAGGGGTGCGTAGCTCGTGAGACGCGTCGGCGACCAGTTGGCGCTGGCGGTCGGTGGCCTCCTGGACCGCGTCCAGCATCAGGTTGAAGCTGGCAGCCAGCCGGCCGAGCTCGTCGCGGGGCTCGCCGGGGCCGGCGACCGGGATGCGGTGCGCCAGGTCGTGGGTGGCGGCGATGCGTTCGGCGGTGCTGGTCAGTTCGGCCACGGGGCGCAGCGCGGTGCGGGTGACCAGCCAGCCCAGAGCGGCGGATAGCACGATGCCGGCCATGCCTGCGCCGAAGAGTTGCCAGCCCAGGGTTGATAGCTGACGGTCCACGCCGGACAGCGACAGCGCTATCTGAACCGCGCGGGAGTTGCCGACCGGGAGGGTCAGCACCCGGAGGTGGTCTTGGCCCAGGTGGGTCGAGTAGACGTGGTCTTCCCGGGAGCCGGCGGCGACCGCCTTGTCCTGGGTGGAGATCGGGATGATGCGCTGGGTGGCCGGGACCACGACGCCGGTGCGGTCCGAGCGGGGGGCGATGGCCAGGGGGGTGCCGTCGGCGGTGATGAGCTGCCAGTTGCCTTGCGTCTCGCCGAACAAGGTCCGGCGGTCGGAGAACGGCCGCACGTAGCCCTTGATCAGCGAGGTCTGCATGCGCTGGCCCTGCTTGTACAGACCCTCGTCGACGTGCTGGATCAGTTCGTGCCGCACCGCCACGTAGCCGACGGTGACGCCGCTGCCCACGCCGGCGATCACCGCGATGGTCGCCGCCAGGGCGAGGCGGGCGCGCAGTGGCATGGTGCGCCAGAAACTGAGCGGGGTGCGGCGGGTCGGTGTGTTGACGGCGGAGGCGGGGACCGAGCCGGGAGTCGGGTCGGGGGCGACGTACGAGGAGGTTCCGAGCGGTATCGCTTCCGCGCCGGTACTGACCGCTGTGCGGCGAACCCGCCGCAGCAAGGCCCGCATCACGCGGGGACCCGCAGCGTGTACCCGAAGCCGCGCACCGTCTGCACCAGGCGCGGCTCGCCCCCGGCCTCGGTCTTGCGCCTTATGCACGAGACGAACACTTCCAGCGAGTTGGACTCCGGACCCAGCTCGTAGCCCCAGATCCGGTCCGAGATCACCTCGCGCGGCAGGACCCGGCCGGAGTTGCGCATCAGCAGCTCCAGCAGGGCGAACTCGGTGCGGGTCAGCTCGATCGAGCGGCCGCGCCGGTAGGCCAGCCGCGACTCCGGGTCCAGCTCCAGATCCTCGAAGACCAGCCGCTCGGTCTCCGGGACCGGGTCGTAGTCGGCCCGGCGCAGCAGCGCGCGGACCCGGGCGTGCAGCTCGGCCAGCGCGAACGGCTTCACCAGGTAGTCGTCCGCACCGGCGTCCAGGCCCGCGACCCGGTCGCCGACCGCGTCGCGCGCGGTCAGCAGCAGCACCGGGGTGTGGTCGCCGACGCCGCGCAGGCGCCGGCACACCTCCACCCCGTCCAGCTCCGGCATCATCACGTCCAGCACGATCGCGTCCGGGGCCTCCGCGGCGATCTGCTCGAGCGCCGCGAGGCCGCCGGAGGCGGTGCGCACGCGGTAGCCCTGCAGGCGGAAGGCCCGCGCGACCGCGTCGCGGATCTCGGTGTCGTCGTCGACGACCAGCAGGCTGCGGGAGGATTCTCGGGTGTCCATCCCGTCCAGTATCACCCGTTTGACCCACCCGGCGAAGACGCCGAGGGTGACGGGGTGCGGTTCCCGCGGCCGCCGGGGAAGCCGAAGTTCGAGATGCCGGACAGCACCGTACGCGCCGTGATCTTCCCGCTACTGTCCGGGGTCCCGACGACGGTGACCGTCGAACCGTTCGCCAGGTCCGACAGCGCGCCGGTCTTGCCGATGGTGACGGTGGTCTGCCCGTTGGTGTCGACCGTCACCTGCTTGCCGCTGGAGTCGGTGACGGTCAGCGTCGTGCCGTTCACCGCGGTCACCGTGCCGGTGACGGTGCCGCCGCGGCCGAACTGGCCGTTCTGGCCGGTGCCGCCGTTCTGCCCGCCGCCGAAGCCGCCGCGGGTGCGGGTGCTCCCGCCGGCCGCGGTGGTGTTCGTGGTCTGCTTCGAGTCCGCGTTGGACTTGCCGACCGCGATCCCGCCGACGAAGCCGCCGACCGCCAGCACCACGCCGATCAGCGCCAGCGTCACCTTCGGCAGCCCGGCCCCGGCGGGGCGCGCCTTCAACTGCCCGGAGATGTCCGGCGCGGTCGGCGGCGCGGACAGCAGCTCGAACTCGCCGCCGTCGGCGGAGCCGTTGGAGCCGCCGGTGCCCGCGCCCTGGTCGCCCTGGTTCTCAGACATCTGTCTTACGCCTTTCCCGCTCGTGGTTGATTACTCGTGCCGCAGGGCCTGGATCGGATGCAGCTTGGCCGCGCGGTTGGCCGGGAACGACCCGAAGAACAGCCCGATCAGCGCCGACACCGCGAAGGCCAGCGCGATCGAGGCGGGCACGATCACCGGTTTCACCCCGGCCACCGTGAACCGGGTGCCGATCAGCCCGGCCGCCACTCCGAGCGCGCCGCCGATCAGCGACAGCAGCACCGCCTCGATGAGGAACTGGCCGAGGATCGCCGCGCGCGGGGCGCCGAGGGCCTTGCGGATGCCGATCTCCCGGGTCCGCTCGGTCACCGTCACCAGCATGATGTTGGTGATCCCGATGCCGCCGACCACCAGCGAGATGGCCGCGACCGCGCCGAGCAGCACGGTGAAGGTATGGGTGGTGGAGTCCGAGGTGGCCAGCAGCGACTGCTGGTTCAGCACCCGGAAGTCCGGCGAGGCGGTGGCCTTCAGGTGGTGCCGCGCGGACAGGATCGAGGTGATCTCGTCCTGGGCCGCGGTGGTCGCCGAGGCCGACTTGGCCTCCACCACGATCTGGTTCAGCGAGCCGAAGCCGGTCAGCGAGTCCTGCACGGTGGTCAGCGGCGCCACCGCGAAGTCGTCGGCGTCGTTCAATCCGGTGGAGCCCTTGGCCTTCAGGACGCCCTCGACGGTGTAGGGGACGCTGTTGATCTGCAGCCGCTGGCCGACCGGGTCCATGGTGGTGCCGAACAGGTCGGTGGCCACGGTCTGGCCGATCACGATCACCTTGCGGGCCCCGGTGACGTCGTCGTCGGTGATCAGCGAGCCCTCGGCCAGGTCCCAGTTGGTGGCCGAGAAGTAGGCCGGGACAGTACCGACCAGCTGCGCGATCTGGTGCGTGGCGCCGGAGAAGGTGGCCGTCGGGCTCGCGGTCACCACCGGCGAGGAGGTCAGCACGTCGGGGGCGTTCGTCGGATCGACCAGCGCCTGGGCGTCGGCGGTGGTCAGTGCTGAGACAGAACTCTGCGTCCCGGTGTTGCGGGCCGCGCGCTGGCCGAAGCCGCCGGCCTGCCGGGAGACCGTCAGCAGGTTCGTGCCGAGCTTGTTGATGTTGGCCTGGACCTGCGCGCCCGAGCCCTTGCCGACGGCCACGAGCAGGATCACCGCGCCGACGCCGATCAGGATGCCGAGCGTGGTCAGCGCCGAGCGCAGCTTGTTCGCGCGCAGCCCGGCGAAGGCGAAGCGGAAGACCTCACGGATTCTCATGTCAGGCTCCCGTGCTTGGCGGCGCTCTCGTGCTTCCCGGCGCTCTCGTGCTTCCCGGCGCTGCGGCGGTCGGTGAGCCA
Source organism: Catenulispora sp. (assembly GCA_013362315.1). Lineage (GTDB taxonomy): Bacteria > Actinomycetota > Actinomycetes > Streptomycetales > Catenulisporaceae > Catenulispora. The sequence continues at coordinate 20,348 of JABFWL010000050.1, forward strand.
GCCCCGGGCGCCGTTGCGCTCGTCGGAGACGATCCGGCCGTCCATCAGCCGGATCGCCCGCTCGGCGTGCTCGGCGATGTCGTGCTCGTGGGTGATCAGGACGATGGTGCGCCCGGCCCGGTGCAGCCGGTCGAACAGGGCCATGACGTCGGCCGAGGAGGTGCTGTCCAGGTTGCCGGTGGGCTCGTCGGCCAGGATCAGCGACGGCGCGGTGACCAGCGCCCGGGCCACCGCGACCCGCTGCTGCTGGCCGCCGGAGAGCTCGTTCGGCTTGTGGCTCAGCCGCTCGCCCAGGCCCACCAGTTCCAGCGCGGCCTTCGCCCGGCGGCGGCGCTCGGCGGTGCCGACGCCGGCGTAGACCAGCGGCAGCTCCACGTTGTCCAGCGCGCTGGTGCGCGGCAGCAGGTTGAAGGACTGGAAGACGAAGCCGATCTTGCGGTTGCGGACCAGCGCCAGCTGCCGGTCCGAGAGGTGCTCGACCTCGATGCCGTCCAGCAGGTACCGGCCCGAGGTGGGCACGTCCAGGCAGCCGACGATGTTCATCATCGTGGACTTGCCGGAGCCGGAGGCGCCCATGATGGCGACGTAGTCGCCGGTCGGGACGGTCAGGCTCACGCCGCGCAGGGCGTGGACCGCGGTGCCGTCCATGCCGTAGGTCTTGTGGACGTCGCCGAGTTCGATGACCGGCTGGGGTCCGCCGGCGCCGTCCGCACCGTCCGTGCCGCCCATGCCGGTCACCCCCCGAATCCGCCCCGGCCGCCGCCCAGCGCGCCGCCGCCGATCCCGCCGGAGCCGCCGCCGGTGAACCCGCCGCGGCCGCCGGTGTTGGAGGACCCGCCGGTGGTGCGCGAGGACAGCAGGACCTCGTCGCCCTCGTTCAGCCCGGAGGTGATCTCGGTGGCCGCGTCGCCGACCACGCCGACCTGGACCGGCGTCGGCGTCTGGGTCTTGCCGCTGACCACCGTCACCAGGCTCTGGCCGCCGACCGTCGTCACCGAGGAGGACGGCACATAGAGCACGTTCGTCACCTTGTCGGTGACGACCGAGACCGAGGCGGTCTGCCCCGGCTTCAGCGCGGCGAGGTCCTGCTGGCCCGCGGTGAACTGGAGCGTGACGCCGTACTCGACGACGTTCGACACCACGGTCGCGGTCGGGTCGACGGACTGCACGGTCGCGGTCAGCGACGAGCCCGGGATCGCGTTGATCGAGACCTGCGCGGACTCGCCGGACTTCAGCTTGGCGGCGTCGGTCTCGGCGAACTGGGCACGCACCGTCAGCTGCGTCATGTCCCCGAGCACCACGAATCCGCTTCCGGACTTGGCGCTGCTGGTGGAACTGGACGAGCTCGAAGCGCCCGAGGAACCGGACGAGCCCGACGCCGAGGAACCCGTGCTCGCCGAGCTCGACGACCCCGACGACCCGGCGCTCACCGTGTCCCCGACCGCGCCGCCCACTGAGAGCACGGTGCCGGCGGTCGGCGCGGTGATGGTGGTGCCGGCGACGGCCTTCTGTGCGGTGGCGACCGCGTTCTGGGCGCTCACCACGGACTGGTTGGCCTGCGCCAGCTGGTCCGGCGTGGCCGGGGCCGCGGAGACCGCCTGCTGCGCCAGCGTGGTGTTGTAGGAGTTCTGCGCCTGGTTCAGCGAGTTCTGCGCCTGGTGCAGTGCCTGGGTGTTCTTCTGCGTCCCGGTCTTCTGCGCGTTCTGCGCCTGCGTCAGCGCGTTCTCGTCCTGCGCCACCTGCTTGCCGTCGGCCGTGCAGGCCGCGGCCTTGGCCGCTCCGGCGGCGCAGTCCGAGGACTGCGTCGCCTGGTCCGCGGCCAGGTTGTCCTTGGCCGTGGTCACGGCGGCCGCCAGGTTCGCCGTGTCCAGGGCTATCGAACTCTGCTGGTCCGCGTACGAGGTCTTGGCCGCCGCCAGGCTGTCGCCGGCCGACTTCAGCTGCTGCTGGCTCAGCGCCTGCTGCTGCGGGGTCTGGCCCTGCTGCAGCTTGGTGAGCTGCGCCTGCGCGGTGGTGAGCTGCGCCTGCGCGGCGGTCAACTGTTGTTTGGCGTCGGTCGGGTCCACCTTGGCCAGCACCTGGCCGGCCTTCACCTGGTCCCCGACCTTCACATCGACCTCGGTCACCGTGCCCGACGCGGTGAACGCGAGGTTTTCCTGGGTCGGCAGCGTCACGTTGCCGGAGGCTGAGACCTGGGCGGTGACGTCTCCGCGCTGCACCGCCACGGTGCGGCTGCTGGAGGCGGCCTTGCCGCTGGAGTCGGAGCCGAGCAGGGCCCAGGCACCCGCCCCGCCGGCGGCGACGACCACGGCGAGCGAGGTGTTGATCCAGACTCCCTTGGGGAGTCGCGGGCTATCGGTCATGGCACCGGAGGTTTCCGTGCCTGGCTGAAGCGAAAGTGAAGGGCGCCGTTAAGGTTCGCCGCCGCCGGCGGCGCGGCCCGCGGCTGCTATTCGACACCCTGGTGAACAGGTGGTGGTCCCCGATAGGTTGCTGCGGGTGCCGAAGATTGACTGGACGCCGGGTCTGGGACGCCGCGGCCGGCCGCTGCGCCGGGTGCTGGGGATGGGCCAGCGGCAGGGGCTGATCGTGTTGTCCGGCCTCGCCGCGGTGATCGTGCTGCTCGCGGTGATCAGCGCGCTCGGCGGATTCGACGACTCCGGCGGCGTCGCGGCCGACTACCGGGGCCGGACGGATCCGAACGCCGACGGCGGCGCGGCGGGCGGTGCGGACGGGGCCGCCGGCGCGGACGGCCTCACCGGCTCGGCGGAGGCCTCGAAGCTGCTGACCGCGTCGGTCCAGCACTACGCGGGCCTGTTCGCCGACGGGCAGAAGATCGTGGGCACCACCCACTACCCGGACGCGGCGGCGTACGGCAAGGCGTTCCTGGACAAGAAGTCCCCGGCGGCGGCGCTGTCCGCGTTCCGCATATCGTCGAGCCTTGAGTCGGACACCAGCTACCTGGCGGCCGGGAACAAGGCCGGGGCGGCGTACGGACACCACCACTCGGCCCTGAACCAGTGGACCCGCGACATGGAGCAGGCGCGGGCGGACCTGGCGAGCTGGGTCGAGACGGCGGTGCAGTACCAGCAGGCGGCCGCCAAGCAGGCGGACCTGGACGCGGCCGCCTCGCTGGTGACGCAGGACCTTGCGAAGGCTCAGGCTGACATAGGCCCGGCCGTCAGCTGACCGGCGCTGCGACCGGATGGTCCGCGAGCCAGCGCAGCACCTGCGCCGCGTGCCGGTCCGGCGGGAACACCGGATAGAAGCAGTGCTCGATCATCCCGTCGCGGATGACGAGCGTCAGCCGCTTGTACAGGGTCTGGCCGCGCGCCTCGAAGGTCGGCAGGTCCAGGGCCTCGGCCAGCCGCAGGCGGGGGTCCGACAGCATGGCGAACGGCAGCCGGAGCCGGCCGGCGAGCTCGCGCTGGTAGTCGGTGTCCTGGCTGGACAGGCCGAAGACCCGGTCGGCGCCGGCCGCGCGCAGCTCGTCGTGGTGGTCGCGGAAGTCGCAGGCCTGCACGGTGCAGCCGCGCGCGCCGGGGATCGCGTTCCAGCCCTCGGGGATGTCCTCCTCGGGCCGGCGGGTGAGCGGGTACACGTACAGCACGGTCCGCCCGGGGCCGAGGGCGTCGAGGCCGACGATCTCCTGCGCGGTGCTCATCAGCCACAGGTCCGGGAGGGCGCGGCCCGGGAGGTGGTCGGCGGCGCCGTCGTCTCCGGGGACCGGGAGATCCAGGGGCAGGGTGTAGTAGTCGTCCATAGCGGGCTCCTCGTGTCTGCGCTCAACGGTGACGGGATCCGACTCCGGCGGACGCCGGCACGCGGCTTCCCGGAGCCGCCTGGCAAGCGCGTCCCGCCGCTCGGTGAGGTCCCGGATCCGCACCTCGAGGTCCGCGATCGCCTCGCGGTACCCCGCCAGCGACGACGGGCAGTCGTCGACCTCGCCGCCGTCGGCCAGGCAGTCCAGGAACGGCCGCGTCCGCTCGGCCGGGATGCCGAGGCTGATCAGCCGGCGCACTTCGCGCACCACGCGGACGGCGTGGCGGTCGTAGTCGCGGTAGCCGTTGGCCAGCCGCTCCGGCGCCAGCAGTCCCAGCGACTCGTAGTAGCGGACCGCCTTGGGGGTGACGCCGGCATCCCGGGCCAGCTCTCCGATCCTCATGGGACGACCGTAAACGTTGACCCCGGGGGCAAGGTCAAGGGACCATCCAGGAATGGTGAGCGCTCAGGCACCACTGAATCCTGACTCCGCTGCACTTCCCACCTTCGCCTGGCGCCCGGTCACGGCCGTGGCGGCGCTGGCCGCCGCGTATCTGGCGGCCACTTCGGCGCGTTACGGCTATCACCGCGACGAGCTCTACTTCCTCGAGGCCGGACGGCATCTGGCCTGGGGCTACGACGACCAGCCGCCGTTGACGCCGCTGCTGCTGCGCGGCGAGACCGCGGTGTTCGGGACCTCGGTGCCGGCGGTGCGGATCGTGCCGCTGCTGTGCTCGGTGGGGATGGTGTTCCTGGCCGCGCTGTGCGCGCGGGAGCTGCGGGGGACGCGGGCCGCGCAGGTGATCGCCGCGGCGGCGACGGCCGCGACGCCGATGACGTTGTTCCTGGGGCACATCTTCGTGACCGCGACCGTCGACTTCCTGGTGTGGTCGGTGATCCTGTGGCTGGTCCTGCGATGGTTGCGGACCCGGCAGGACTGGCTGTGGCCGGTGATCGGGGCGGTCGCCGGGGTGGGGCTGCTGAACAACAATCTGGTGGCCGGCCTGGCTGCGGTGTTGGTTGTCGGGGCCCTGATATCAGGGCCCCGCGACCTGTTCGGCAACCGGTGGGTGTGGGCGGCCGCCGCGATCGCGGTGGTGTTGTGGCTGCCGTATCTGCTCTGGCAGGGGCAGCACGGCTGGCCCGAGACCAAGATGATGGGCCACATCTCCGGGCAGAGCGATGAGCGGGCGAACCTGCTGCCGTTCCAGTTGGAGGCCGCCACCGGCACCACGCCGATCTGGGTCGCAGGGCTTTGGCGGCTGCTGCGGGGCGCCGAGACGCGGCCGTACCGCATGCTTGCGTGGGCCTATCCTTTGCTGCTTGCGCTGCTCGCGGTCACTGGGGGAAAGCGTTACTACCCGGACGGGTTCCTGCCGTTGTTGTTCGGTGCGGGGTCGGTGGCGGTCGTGGACTGGCTCGGCCGTGGGCGGGAGCGGGTGCGCGCGGCGTGGCTGGCGGCGGCGGTGGTGCTGACGGCGGTGACCACCGCGGTTCTGGTCACTCCGGCGCTACCGGTGCGGACGTTTGTCTCCTCGGGCTTCATGAACATCAACAAGGAGAACGGCGAGACCATCGGGTGGCCTGAGCTGGTCCACACTGCGGCGGAGGCATATGGCACCATCCCGGCGGAGCAGCGGCCGCGCGCCGTGATTCTCGCCGAGAACTACGGGGTGGCCGGGGCACTGGCGCACTTCGGGCCTGGCTACCGTCTGCCGTTCGCGTATGCGCCGCACAACGGGTACCAGCGGTTCGGCGTGCCTCACGACGATCAGGACGGGCCGGTGATGGTCGTCGGCTTCCGGTCGGATCAGGCTCCTGACTTCCTGGCGGGGTGCGAGCGGCGAGGCGTGGTCGACAACGGGGTCGGGGCGAAGAACCAGGAGCAGGGGGTTCCGATCTGGGTGTGCTCGGGGGCGCACGAGGCGTGGTCCAGGTTGTGGCCCACGCTCGTGCACTACAGCTGAGGTGGCGGTCGGCTGCACTGCAGCTGAGCTACCGGTCCGCGACGAGGCGGCCGTCCGTCAACGTCAGCCGCCGCTCCACCTTGATCTCTTCGAGGAAGCGCTCGTCGTGGCTGATGACGATGAACGCCCCCTGATACGCGTTCAGTGCGCTCTCCAGTTGCGCGACGCTCACCAGGTCCAGGTTGTTCGTCGGCTCGTCGAGCAGCAGCAGCTGCGGCGCCGGCTCGGCGAACAGCACGCACGCCAGCGTCGCGCGCAGCCGCTCGCCGCCGGACAGCGCGCGCACCGGCAGGTGGATGCGCTGGCCCCGGAACAGGAACCGGGCGAGCAGGTGAAGGCGCTCGGCGTCGGTCAGGGTCGGGGCGGCGGCCGCGAGGCTCTCGGCGACCGTGCGGTCCTCGTCCAGCAGGTCCAGGCGCTGGGAGAGGTAGGCGGTGCGGCCTTCGGCGTGCTGCACGGTGCCACTGTCCGGGGCCAGGTCGCCGCTGATCAGCCGCAGGAGTGTCGACTTCCCCGCACCGTTGGCGCCGGTCAGGGCGATGCGCTCGGGTCCGCGCACCGTGAGGTCGGCGCCGTCGCCGGCGAAGAGGTCGCGGTCGCCGAAGCGTTTGCGGAGGTGCTCGCCCACGAACAGGGTGCGGCCGGCTGGGACCCGGGTCGCGGGGAGCTCCAGGGCGATCTGCTGATCGGAGCGCACCGCGCGGGCGGCGTCGTCGAGTCGTTCGCGGGCGTCCTGCACACGCGAGGCGTGCATTTGGCGCGCGGCGCCTGCCGAGTTCTCCGCGCTGCGCTTGAGGTTGCCGGCGACGATTTTCGGAAGGCCGGCGTCGGCGAGGTTTCGCGCAGCGTTGCTGGAGCGGCGCTCGGCCCGCTCGCGGGCTTGTTGCATCTCGCGCTTTTCGCGTTTGAGGTCTTGTTCGGCATTGCGGAGGCGGCGCTCCGCGTTCTCCCGCTCCGCCTCGACAGCCTCCTGATACGCGGTGAAGTTCCCGCCGTAGAACCGGACACGGCTGTCATCGAGCTCTGCGATCCGGTCGACCCGGTCCAGCAGCCGGCGGTCGTGACTGACCACCAGGAGGCAGCCGCGCCACTTGTCCAGCACGTCGTACAACCGTTGCCGCGCGGGCCCGTCCAAGTTGTTCGTCGGCTCGTCCAGCAGCAGCACATCCGGCCGCCGCAGCAACTGCGCCGCCAGGCCCAGGGAGACGATCTGGCCGCCAGAGAGGGTGGCGAGGGGGTCGCGCAGTGACACCTGTGCCAGGCCCAGGCGGTCCAATTCCACCCGCGCCCGGTCCTCGACGTCCCAGTCGTCCCCGATCACAGCGAAGTGGCGATCGCTGGCGTCACCGGCCTCGATGGCGTCCAGCGCGGCGACGACCTCCGCCACCCCGAGCACATCGGCGACACTGCGGTCAGCAGTCAACGGCAGGTCCTGCGGCAGATAGCCGAGCACGCCGCCGAGCGATACGGAGCCGGAACGCGGCTTGAGCTCACCGGCGATCAGCTTCAGCAGCGTGCTCTTGCCCGCACCGTTGGGGGCGACCAGCCCGACCCGCTCAGCGTCGATGTTGAAGGTGAGGTCGTGGAAGACCGGGGTGTCGTCGGGCCAGGAGAAGGAAAGGTCGGCGACCACAATGGGAGAGATAGGCATGAAGACGTCCTCGTAAGGAGCCCGCAGAGCAAAGGCTCAATGCGGGAAAGGTCGACTGGAGATGAAGAACAAACACGAGCGGCTGATCAGCCGGAGATGTCGTCTTCACCCAACATGTCGCACTCCTCGAGACGGGGACGCCGTCCACCGTAACACGGCCTTGATCTCGGGCCGGGGGAATTAACGCTCAGCCGGCCGACGGCGACGGCAATGGCAGCAGGAGAAGGCCGAGGACGCGCTGCTTCTCCGTGGCGACAGTCGTCACAGCACCCGGCACCAACGGATCGGCACCGTGGGCCGCGACCCACGCGTCGACCGCCGCTCCGGGCTCGATCACGCCGCCCTTCCCCGGGGCGCCGAACACCTGACCGTCCACATAGCCGGCATCGGCCAGTTCCTGCACCACAACGGCCGCCGCCGCCCGGTCCGCGGTCAGCTCCGGCTTCCCTTCGGGCCGACCCTTGCTGCCCTGCAGGCCGGGCACAAGCTGAATGACCCCTGTCGCGCGCTCCGCCTCCGACCCGACTGAGGTGGTTCGGGCGGGACCCAGGTAACGGGTCGCCTCCATCTGGTAGAGCAGCCGTGACTCCACGTTCGTCACAACGACCCCGTCCGCCACCGCACTGGGCCGCTTCTCGACATCAGGGCGAGGAGTCGCCCCGGTGTCGATCACGAACTGCAGCACACTCATCGCGGCCCGCGTCGGCGCCAAACCGTCCCGCTGATCCGCAGACAAACCGGGCCCCGACCCCGAGGAGCAGCCAGCCAGCACAAGGGTCGCCGCCGCAACGAGCATCAGCTTTGCGGCCATTGCGTCTTCCCGTCCATCGCCGTGGTCAGGTGCTGAATGTAGGCGTTCGGCTGCCGCTAGGCGAGGCGTGCGGAGGATGTGGGATTCGAACCCACGGTGGCTCTCGCCACTTTGGTTTTCAAGACCAACGCCTTCGGCCGCTAGGCAAATCCTCCT
>JABFWL010000729.1 GCA_013362315.1 Catenulispora sp.
TCGACGGCCCCGAAGAAGTTGACCTCGAACAGGCGCCGGTAGTCCTCCTCCCTCTGTTCCTCCAACGCGCCGATGTAGTCGATCGCCGCGTTGTTCACCAGGACGTCGATGCCCCCGAAGCGTTCTTCGGCCGCCCGGACGCCCGCGACGCGCAGACCCGCGTCGGTGACGTCGAGGCGCACCGCCAGCGCTGTGTCCGGGTAGCGGGAGGCCAGCTCCGCGGTGGCGGCGGTGGAGCTGGCGACGACCACGGCCTGGTCGCCCTGAGCCAGGACGTGTTCAGCGAGCGCCTTGCCGAGTCCACTGGAGGCGCCGGTTATCAGCCAAGTCTTGCGATTCATGAAAGAGCTCGTTTCTGACGGGTCTTATGGGGATGCAGTGCGTCAACGCGGCGCGGATGCTCGCGGGAGGCTCAGGGCTGCGGCCAGGCCTGCGCTCAGTCCTGCGCTAGTCCTGTGCCGGAAAGTCGGCGGCTCGGCTGAACTCGGCCCACTTGCGCGTCTCCTCTTGGCGCGCCTGCCCCGCGTCCAGGGCGTGGCTCACGGCTTGGGCGCCGAGGAGCAGGCGGCGCGGCGGATCGTCGTGGTTGACGACGTCGATGATCACCTTCGCGGCGCGGGCCGGGTCGCCGGGCTGCGTGCCGTTGTTCTCGGCGCGGTAGCGGTTCATCGCACCGACGGTCTGCTCGTAGTCAGCGCCTACCGCGTGCAGTTCCATGGAAGAGCCCTGCCAGTCGGTCCGGAAAGCGCCGGGCTCGACGATGATCACCTTCACCCCGAACGGCGCGACCTCGCCGGCCAGCACTTCGGAGAAGCCCTCCACGGCGAACTTCGCGCTTTGATAGGCGCCCATTCCCGGGGTGCCGCCGACCCGGCCGCCGACCGACGAGAACTGCACGAACGTCCCCGACCGCTGCTGCCGCAGCACGGGTAGCGCAGCCCGCGTCACGTTCACGACGCCGAAGAAGTTCGCCTCGAACTGCTCCCGGAAGTCCTTCTCCGCCATCTCCTCGATCGGGCCGCTGTTGGCGTAGCCGGCGTTGTTCACTACCACGTCCAACCGCCCGAAGGCATCGATCGCCGCGGCCACCGCGGCGCGGGCCGCCGCCGGATCGGTCACGTCCAGCGCCGCGGTGCCGATCCGCGGCCCGTAACGCGCGACCAGATCGTCCAGCTGCTCCGGCCGCCGGGCCGTCGCCAGCACCTGGTCCCCGCCGTCCAGCACTGCTTCGGTCAGGCGGCGCCCGAAGCCGCGCGACGCACCGGTGATCAACCATGTCCGGGTCATGTGAGGTCTCCTCGTTCTCGATGGACCGCTCTCGGCGTAGCCGGTCCCGCACAGCCACTGTCGCCGGGTCCAAGCGCAGGCCACATCGGTCATCTGACGCCGAGTCGCTGACATCGCGCTGACCGGAACACTTGCGTGATGCACCGTCAGGTAGCCACGCTGTGGCGAATCCACCACGCCGAACAGCCCTGTCGGCCACAACATCAGAACTCTTACATAATGCCCGGCGCTCCCCTAGGCTGCTCGACGTCAACGGCCGCCGGCCGCCGGCGGCACAGGCGCGGACGCCGTGTCCGAATCGACAGGGGGACCCGTCTATGGCCAGGTCAGCACCACGCCGGAGTCTGCGCACCCGAGTCGGCGTCGCCGCCCTTGCCGCCGCCGTGGCCCTCGGCGGCCAGCTCGCGGGGAGTGGTCCGGCGCGGGCGGCGGCGGCACAGGCGCGGGCGGCGGCACCGGCGCTCATCCAGAGCCACCCGTCGCTGGTCTACATCGACGACACCGGTAACTTCGACGGCGGCGACATCAAGGTGCTCGACCCGGCCACCGACACGATCGTCTCCACCATCCTGGACGTCAAGCACCCGCTGGGCCTGGCGGTGAGTCCGGACGGCAGCACGCTCTACACGCAGGGCGATTCCGGGGCGGTGGTGGCCATCGACACCGAGAGCCAGGCGATCCGGGCCACCTTGCCGGTCACCGGGCCGGTGCAGGGCGCCTGGTTGGCCGTCGACCCCGCGGGCAAGTCGCTCTACGTCGGGGGCTCCGAACAGCTCACTGTGGTCGACACCCACACCGACGCCGTGACCGCGACCATCCCGGTGGCAGGCTCCGTCATCGGCTTGTTCGTCGATCCCTCCGGCGGCCACGTCTACGCCATCCTGCAGAACATATACGGGCCGTTGAAGATCGCGGTGATCGACACCGCGACCGAGACGGTGACCGGCACGATCACCTCTTTCATCGGCCCGTCGGCGGTCGTCTTCAACGCGAGCGGCACCCGGGCCTACATCCCCGACGACGTAGCCAACACCGTGAGCGTGCTCGACACGGCCACCTACTCGGTCCTCACCACCATCCCGGTGGGCAAGGCGCCGAGCGCCGCCGCCCTCACCCCGTCGGGCGCCAAGCTGTACGTCACCAACCCGGGTGACCAGACCCTGTCGGTGATCGACACCGCGACCGCCACGGTGACCGCCACGATCACGTCCCCGGTGTCGTGGGACATCGGGGTCGTGATGAACGCCGACGGAACCAAGGCCTATGTCAACAACAACACCGCTCGCACCGTCTCGGTGATCGACACCGCCACCGACACCATTACCGGGAGCGTCCCGGTCGGCTTCTATCCGCAGCACATGGCCGTTTACAACGGTAACGGCGGCAAATGCCCCTGCTCGGTGTTCAAGGAATACGCGACCCCGGACAGCGACGCATCCGGCGACTTCTACCCGGTGACGGTCGGCGTCAAGGTGAGCCCGTCGGCGGCCGGCTGGATCGAGGGCATCCGGTTCTACAAAGCGAGCGCCAACACCGGCACCCACACCGGGGCGCTGTGGACCGGTGACGGCGGCCAACTGCTGGCCACCGGCACCTTCACCGACGAGACCGCCTCCGGATGGCAAACCCTGATATTCGCCAACCCGGTACCGGTCAAACCCGGCGCCACCTACGTCGCGTCCTACTACGCGCCCAACGGCCACTACTCCTACGACGCCGGCTACTTCCTCAACAGCTCCGCCGGCGAGCCCCCGATCACCGCCGTGAGCAGCAGCGCCGGTGGAAACGGTGTTTACACCTACGACGGCCCGACGGCCTTCCCCGGCTACAGCTACAACGCCCCCAACTACTGGGTAGACGTGATCTTCGACGACGCCCGGGTCCCGACCACGCCGCCCACCGTCACCGGCACCGCGCCCGCCGCAGGCGCCACCGGCGCCTCCGCCACGGCCCCGATCACCGCGACCGTCTCCGCGCCGGTCGACACCGCCACCGTGCACTTCACCGTCGCCGCCGCCGGCACACAGGTACCTGGGACCGTCAGCTACAACAGCACCGACACCACCGTGACGTTCACGCCGAGCACACAACTGCCGGCCGGGACCTTGTTCACCGCCTCCATCCAGGCCTCCGACGCGTGGGGCAGCGCCATGAGCCACCCGGTGACCTGGAACTTCACCACCAGCACCACACCGCCGTCGTACCAGTGCCCGTGCTCACTGTTCCCCGCCACCGGCACGCCGCCGGGCGTCGTGGACTCCAACGACCCCAACTCTGTGGAACTCGGCATCCGGTTCGTCCCCGCGGTGAACGGCACCGTCACCGGAATCCGGTTCTACAAGGGCGCGAACGCCAGCGGAGTCCACACCGGCACCCTGTGGAACGACGCTACCGGGACCGCGATCGCGACCGGCACGTTCACCAACGAGACCGCCAGCGGCTGGCAGACCATGACGTTCGCGAACCCGGTACCGGTCACCGCCGGAATCGCCTACCACGCCTCGTATCACGCCCTGAACGGCCACTACTCCTACACCACCGGGTACTTCACCTACGAACACCAGACCTACCCCCTGACCGCCCCGGCGAGCACGAGCGAGTACGGCAACGGGACCTACGGCTACGGCAGTCCGATCACGTTCCCGGGCGCTTCAGGCAACGGCACCAACTTCTGGGTCGACCCGGTGTTCACGGCATCGTGACCGCCGAGGCCTGACACGCTCCGACGTGTCTGTAGTGGTTTGAAGCCTCCGCGTTGCGGACGGTCGGCAGGTGAGGAACACAAGGCCCTCGAACAAGCGCCGCCCCTGTCCCAGCAGCACGGGGACCAGCTGCAGCTCCATCTCGTCGAGCAGGTCGGTCCTCAGGCATTCCTGCGCGACCGCGGCGCCGTGCAGCAGGATGTCGCGGTCACCGGCCGCGGCCTTGGCCTGGGCGACGCAGGATTCGATGCCGTCCGTGACGTAGCGTGCGTGTCCGGGGGCCGGTTCGGCGGGCGCGGCATGGGTCAGCACGAAGATCGGTACGCCGTCGTGGTGATCGCCGTCCCAGCCGCCCGCGAACTCGAAGGTCCGGCGGCCGGTGATCACCGCCCCGGTGGCCATCAGTTCGTCGAAGACCGTCGCGCTCGGCCCGCCGACGGGCCGGTGCGACGCTGGATCCACGCCACCGGAGCTGAGCCAGTCGTGCAGGCACTCTCCGCCGACGCCCAGCCCTTGCCCGGGTCCGTCGTTCGGGCCGGCGATGAATCCATCCACTGACACCGACATGTACAGCACGACGTTGCTCATGATCCTTGTTCCTGATGTTCTCGCGCGGCCCGGGGTGGCGTGACAGGCAACCGCGCATCGGTGACGTTGTCGAAGCGCTCGTCACCGCCGCGGATCAGTACGTAGTGCTGGGTGACCGTGGCCTGATACAGGCGCATCGGGCCGGCGGGTTCGAGGTCGTCCGGGACGAGGTGCTTGGCGGCGGGCAGCCGGGCGTTGAGCAGAGCGAGCGCTGCGGCGCGATCGTCGTCGGCGACCGGAGCGGCTGTCACTTCCAGGTAGAGCGCCTCCGCTCCACCGACTGGCGCATGGCTGTCGAACACGGTGATCGCCACGTCCGGACGGACGGCGATGTTGCGTGAATGCCAGCTCTCCGGCGCCGAGACCCACACGACCCGGTGCTCGCCGTCCGCGGCGAAGAACACCGGGGCCACCCACGGACGGCCGTCGTCGTTCGTGGTTCCGATGACCATGTAGAGATTCTCAGCGAGCAGGCGTGGAACTGCTTCCCACATCATCAGGCCTCACTGATCCGGCTCAGGTAGAGAACAGCAGGGTTCGCCGCGAACGGCGACACGAACTCGACGCCGCCCGCGGACGCGGCGCTCAGGGCATCGGCTGTTACGGTCTGGCGCCCTGGACGACCGCTTCGCGCTGTTGGTGCGCGGCCCCCGGGGCGCTCAGCGGCGGCAGCGCACACTCGCCGGATCCATCGACTGGAGCCACGCGCTGCTCGACGTCGTCGACCGAACCGTGTTCCGGCGGCTCGGCGTGTTCGAGGGCGGATTCGGGCTGGCGGCCGTGCGAGCACTGTGTGCCGGAGACGCCGTCCCGGCCGGGGAAGTCCTCCCCGCGCTCGGCAGGCTGGTCGACAAATCCTTGGTGGTCACCGACGAACACGCCGGTGAGCTGCGCTACCGGATGCTGGAGACCATCAGGGCGTACGCGGCCGCCCGCCTGGCGGAGGCGGACGAGGAACGCGCGCTGCGGGACCGGCACCTTCTGTGGTGTCTGCGGTTCGTCGAGGCCGCCGACCTCGATCGCGAGCGCGACCCCGACTCGTGGCGGCGCGCGCTACTGCTGGAGTACGACAACCTGCGCGCGGCCCTCGACTGGGGCCTGGCGGCCGACGACCCCGTCGCCGGCCGGGAGCTGGCGGCGGAGCTCGCGTGGCTCTGGCACTTCGGCCGGCGCGGCCGGGAAGGCCTCGGTTACCTCCGCCGGGCCGTCGAGCGCGCACCCCGGGAGCGCTCCGGTCTCCAAGCCCGCCTCCTGACCGGCTTCGCGCTCGTCGCCGACACCGCGAGCCCGCTCGACGTCGAGCACGACGCGGCCGGACAGGCACTCGAACTGGCCGCCGAGGTCGGCGACGAGGGACTGCGCGCACTGTGCCTCAACCTGTCGGCAGTCGGCGCCTCCTATACGGACTTCGACGCGGCCCGGCGGCTGTGCGAGCAGGCCCACACCGCCGCCTTAGCCGGCGGGAACACCTTCGCGCTCGGCGCGGCCCAGGCGCTGCAGTCCATCATCCTGCACCTGCGCGATCGTCACACCGAGGCTGAGGCCCTGATGGAACAGGACGTCCGATGCCACCTCGGACACCACAGAGGCATCCTGTCCACGGTGCTCGCGTACCAGGCGGACGGCGCCCTCGCCCTCGGTGACGTGGCGCGTGCGCTGGAGCTTGCCACCGAGGCCGTCTCCACCGCCGAACCCCTCGCCGACTACCTGCGGATCGGTATGGCCCAGGCAGTGCTCGCCCGGATCAAGGCTCTGACCGGCGACCTGGACGGCGCGGCAGCGGCGCTCGATCCGCTACTCCGCCTCATCGACGGGGTCGAAGACGAGGTGTTCGTACCCTTCCTCGACCAGGCCATGGCCGAACTGAAGGTGCGCGGAGGCGACGACCGGGCTGCGATCCCCTGGCTGCGGCGAGCTGCGGCCTCCACCGACCGGGGCAACCCGACCTGGCTCGCCGGCCGGGCCCTGCCGCTCCTCGGAGCGGCACTGGCCGCCACCGGCGCGCACGACGAGGCGGCGACGATCCTGGACACGGCTCTTGCCGTCACCCGACGGCTCGGACTCCCAGGCTCCCTGGCGCAGACACACGCCGCGCAGGCAGAAATGGCCGCATCGGGAACGGGCGCACCGGGTGAACCGGATGGACCCCGGCAAGGCGGTCTTCTGCACGCCATCGAACTCCGCCATGCGGCCCTGACCATCCGCGTCGACCATCAGTTGCGCGCATCCCAGCCAGACGACCTCGAAGCCCTTGCCCGCTATGGTGCCGCCATCCGCCCCACGCTCG
Source organism: Catenulispora sp. (assembly GCA_013362315.1). Classification (GTDB taxonomy): domain Bacteria; phylum Actinomycetota; class Actinomycetes; order Streptomycetales; family Catenulisporaceae; genus Catenulispora. The sequence continues at coordinate 6,865 of JABFWL010000729.1, forward strand.
ACGACGTCCGTACCCTGCACGCCGCCCAATCAGCACGCGCAGCCATGGGCCTGCCCCGTACGGCGCGCCACCAGGACGCGTTCGAGAGGACCGCGAGTCATTTGCGTCAGGCGCTGGGGGATCCCGCTTACGAAGAAGCGGCGGCTGCCGGCGCAGCCCTCACTCTCGACGCGGCAGTGACCCACGTCCGCCGCACACGAGGCCGGCGCGGCCGCCCGGCGACCGGCTGGCCCAGCCTGACCCCCCGTCGAGAACGAGGTCGTCCGCCTGGTCGCCGAAGGACTCACCAACCCGCAGATCGCCGCCCGGCTGTTCATCAGCCGCGGGACGGTCAAGACCCACCTCTCCCACGTCTTCGCCAAACTCGGCACCGCCAACCGCACCGAGCTCGCCGCCGCGGCAGCGAATCGCGACCCGGCCATCGCCGCGAGCGGGGATCGAAGTGCGCGACGTGGCCGACCTACACGCCGAAGAACTCCGACTATCCGGAACTGAAGGTGCCGACCGATCCGGTGGACGGCCGGAAAATGCTGACGGTATGGAAATTCCCTGCGGGAGTGGGAACCACGGACATCTCCAAATATGCGTTCAACAACAGCATCAATATCGGTGATGCCGCATTCGCGGACGTCGCCGTGGACGTGAACAACACCACAGCCAGCTCCGGTTCGGTGCGAGTTAACCCCGACGGTTCAGGATCGTTGACCTTCAAGGACCTGACCGGGGACACCGGGAAGATCTCCGGAACCATCACCTGGACCTGCGTCGACAGCAGGTAGCGCCGAAGTGCGGTTTTGAGGCCGGCCGGCAGGGGGCGGCCGGCCTGCCGCCCGGGGCGCAATGGCGGGTTTTCCCGCCGGGCGGCCGGAGTTTTCATTTCCGGCCATTTCGTCAGCGGGCACTGTCATACTCCTGGCGTGGAACGTCGCAATGACGCGGGGACGGCGTCCACGGTCCATGGCCGGACTTCCGAGTTGCACACCATCAAGCAGCTCATCGCGAATCCGGCTGTCGGCCTGCGCACCGTCCTGGTCACCGGAGAACCCGGAATCGGAAAGTCGACCTTGCTGGCAGCCGGGACCGCCCTGGCCCGAGAACATCACCTGCGACCGCTGAGCGCGCACGGCAGTCAGGCCGGCGGCCAGCACTCCTTCAGCGGCCTCGCCGAGCTGCTGCGGCCGCTCGGCGCGGACCTCCTCGAGGGGCTGCCCGAGCCGCAGCGCGTCGCGCTGACCGTCGCGCTCGGCCGGAGCACCGCCGAGGCGCCGGTCGGGCCGCGCGAGATCGCCGCCGGCCTGCTCACCGTGCTGCGCCGGCTGGGACCGGCCCTGCTCGTCCTGGACGACCTGCCCTGGCTGGACCGCGCGACGCTGGACGCGCTCCGCTTCGCCCTGCGCCGGCTCGACGAGGGCCGGCTCAGGGTGCTGGCCGCGCGCCGCACCGCGGGCGCGATCGGCGAACGTGTGCCGGATCCGGCGGTCGACGAGGTCCTGCCCGCCGGGACCGTCCAGACGCTCGACCTCGGACCGGTGGACCGCACGACGATCGGCGAGCTGCTCCTGGAGCGCCACCGGCTGGAGCTGCCGCCGCCGGTGCTGGCCGGCGTGGTCAAGCAGACCGGCGGGAATCCCTTCTGGGCCTTGGAGATCGGCGCCGCGCTGGCCCAGATGCCCGCCACCGAGGGCTACCTGCCGATCCCGCCGACGCTGTCCTCGCTGGTCGCCCGGCGGCTGGAAACCCTGTCGGGCGCGGTGGTCCAGGCTCTGTTGGTGGTCTCGGCGCTGCCGCAGCCCTCTCCGGCGTTGACCGTCCGCGCGCTGGCCGGACAGGTCGACCGGCCCGAGGCCGCGATCGACGAGGCCGTCGCGGCCGGGGTGGTGACCGTGGTCGCCGAGGGCGGCAGCCGGCTGCGGCCGGCGCATCCGCTGCTCGGCTCGGCCGCACTGGACGGCCTGACACCCGAGCGGCGCCGCGCCCTGCACCGGCAGCTCGCCGCGACGGTCACCGATCCCGAACAGCAGGCCCGGCAGCTCGTCCAGGCCGCCGGACCCGGCCCGGAC
>JABFWL010000352.1 GCA_013362315.1 Catenulispora sp.
CTGGCGCGCGCTGCTGGGCCAGAACGTGATCCAGCTCGACGACCTGGACGCGGTCTGCGAGACCATCGCGCTGACCATCGGCCTGGCCGAAGACCGCATCGATCTGGACACCGGGCTCGCAGACCTGCGAGAGGTCGGGTCCCGGGCGGGCCGGTCGGTGGAGCGGGCGCTGGGCGGCCTCCAAGCCCGCCGGGTGGTGCGGGACCGCCGCGGCCAGCGGCGGGACCCCCGGGACACGAGGAACTCCGGGGAACCCCGGGACCGCCACCCGATTATCGGAAACACCCAGGATCCGGCCGTCACCTACCTGCGGTCGCGCGGCGCCGACTACACCTATGACACCTACGACAACCGCCCCGAGTCGCGGTGGTCGTGACGCCGATGGACGCCACGGACGCCACACGCCCCACAGACGCCATGGCCGCGATCGACACGAAGCACGCGATAGTCGTCGACCTCGGCTTCGGCGACGCGGGCAAGGGCTCCACCGTCGACTGGCTCTGCTCGCCGTCGGCCCGTCCCGCCGCCGCAGGGGTGCGGCGGGCCCCGGCCGGCGGCGGCCCGAGCCGCTACCGCGCCGTCATCCGCTTCAACGGCGGCGCACAAGCCGGCCACAACGTCGTCACCCCCGACGGCCGCCACCACGTCTTCGCGCAGTTCGGCGCCGGCACCTTCCACGGGGTGCCGACCCACCTGTCGAGGTTCATGCTCGTCGAGCCCTTCGGCCTGGCCGCCGAGGCCGCGCACCTGGCCTCGCTCGGCGTGCCGCGCCCCTTCGACCTGCTGTCGGCCGACTCCCGCGCGCTGCTCACCACCCCGTACCACCGTGCCGCGAACCGCGTGCGCGAGGCCGCCCGGGACCGCACCCCCGGCACGACCCGCCACGGCAGCTGCGGCATGGGGATCGGCGAGACGGTCTCCTTCTCCCTGGCCGTCTCGCCTGATAAGCCACCACGGGTGGGCGACTGCCGGAGCCGGCCGGTGCTGCTCAGTAAGCTGACAGCGCTGCGGGAGCACCTCGCCGCGGATCTGGAGCTGTCCGGGCTGCGGCTGCCGGAGGATCTACCCGGGCCCGATCGCATCGCGGACGTCTACCAGGCGTTCGCGGAGCAGGTCCGGATCGTCGACGAGGAGCGCAGCGGCTATCTCGAAGCGGTCCTCGACTCCGGTCCGTGCGTGTTCGAGGGTGCTCAGGGAGTGCTGCTGGACGAGTGGTACGGCTTCCATCCGCACACCACGTGGTCCACCACGACCTTCGCCAACGCCGACCGGTTGCTGGCGGAGTCCGGTCAGGACCGCGATTCGGCGCTGCGGCTCGGCGTGGTCCGCACCTACACCACCAGGCACGGCGCCGGACCGCTGGTCACCGAGGACACCGGGCTGGCGCCGGACCTGCCGGAGCCGCACAACGAGACCGGGACCTGGCAGGGCGCCTTCCGGATCGGCCACTTCGACGCCGTGGCGCACCGGTATGCGCTGGACGTGTGCGGCGGCGCCGACGCGCTTGTGGTGACGCACGCCGACGCCGACGCCGCGGGCCGCCGGCTCTGCCACGCGTATCAGGCCTCGAGCGACCTGCCGCCGATGGCGAAGCTGCCGCGCAGCCTGCTGCCGGATCTGGACTACCAGCGGCTGCTCACCAAGACCGTCTCGAAATGCGCGCCGTTGTATCGCGACGGCCCCGAGGACCCACGCGAGTGGCCTGACCTGATCGGCGAGGAGCTGGCGACGCCGGTGGGGCTGGTGTCGTATGGCCCCACCTGGCAGCAGAAGGCGGTCCGGCTGCCCTGTCCCCGGTGAGCGAGGGGCCGAGGGCCCGAGGGCACAAGGAGACGAGCGGAGTCAGCTTCCGAACGTGCTGAGGAAATCGCCGCCGAGCACGTGCGCGTGCACGTGGAACACGGTCTGCCCGGCGTGCGCGCCGGTGTTGAACACGACGCGGTAGCCGTCGCCGGCGATGCCCTCGGCCTTGGCCACCTCGCCGGCCTCGACGAGCAGCGCCGCGGTCAGCTCCGGGGAGTTCGCGGCGAGTTCGGCGGCGTTGGCGTAGTGCGCGCGCGGCACCACCAGGTCATGGACCTCGGCCTGCGGGTTTATGTCCTTGAAGGCGAACGTGGTGTCGGTCTCGCGCACCACCGTCGCCGGGATCTCCCCGGCCACGATCTTGCAGAACAGGCAGTCGGCAACCGGCTGTCCGTCGGCCATCATGTCCTCCATCAGCGCCGTCGATCGAAGATTCCCGGCGATAGGCTACGGCACTATGCGCCCCCTCGACGGCTTCATCCCGGTCGCCAGCCCGGTCGGCACCGCCCCG
>JABFWL010000629.1 GCA_013362315.1 Catenulispora sp.
CACCGCACGGCGAAGAGTTGACACCCCAGGTCCGGTGCTGTACCGCTTGCGGCTGCCGTCGGGACCGAGGGGACCGAACCGCCCACCCCACGAACCGCAGGCGCAGAGACTGACCCAGCCGCCCTATGGACTCGCGCCATTTCCCCGAGGGAATCGAGGCCCGCCGGCGGCACCGGCCCTTCACAGGTCTTTGATCTGCCTTTGACTGGCTCTTGACTTTGACTGAGAGCCAGCCGCCGATCAGACCGCAGCATCAGCGCCCCGCCACTCCACCGCTGCTCTCAGCGCCGCGCCTCATACGCCGCAGCCAGAATCAGGTAGCTGCTGGCAGTCCACGTGTAGGCACGGTCGCGGAGGCCCGTACCGGATAGAGCGTCGAAGTTCTCGGCGAAGCCGGACTTCTCGCAGAGAGCGCGGAAGCGAGTGCTGACTTCATCGGCGAGCGTGGTGAACCCGGAGCGCCGCAGGCCGTCCTCAATGAGGATCGTGGAGGGTGCCCAGATGGGACCGCGCCAATACCCGTCAGGTTCGTAATGCGGGGAGGAAGGTTGCTCGGTGGCCAGGCCGTGGGGTGTCAGGTGGGACTCGATGGTCTGGGCCAGGGTGTTGCGGATGTCGGCGGGCAGGTCGGGGCCGAGCGTGATGGCCATCAGGTCCAGGAGGCTGGTACTGGCTTGGGTGCTGCCGGTGGTGGGGCTGCGGGCGACGAACCTGTCGGTGTGCCACAGGTGCTGCAGGAGAGCGGTGCGGATCTCGGCAGAGTGGTGGCGCCAGGTGGCGGCGTCTGCGGAGCGGTCGAGCTCGTCGGCCAGGGTGGCGAGCTGGTCGAGTTGCAGCAGGAGGAAGGCTGCCAGGTCCGCGCTCTGGATGACGCGGGCAGCGTCGAAGGTGGTGGCGTTGTCCCAGCCGCTGTCATTGCCGTGCTGGTAGTGCGGCAGCGCTTCGCCGGGGGCGCGCCGCATGGTCAGCCAGAAGCGGGTCCAGGCGGAGAGCCTGTCGTAGGTCGTCGCCAGCTCCGCGGGGGTTATGGACAGACGGGTGCGCAGGTGCGCCAGGGCCCAGCCGTGGATCGGCGGTTTGACGTAGTTGTAGAGGACCTCGGAGTGCGTCACCGAGTCGGGCAGCGCTCCGCTCCCGTCCTGGTGGTCGAAGGGGATCTGGAACTGGCTCCAGGCCAGGTCCGGGGCGCCGGCGGCCAGGGCTATGGCGTTGAAGCAGTGGTCCCAGCTCCAGACCTTGTCCATCCAGTGCTTGGACATCAGGACACCGGGGCGGGACAGGTAGCCGGCCGGGCGGACTGTGGCCGACCACAGGACGTAGGCCGCGAGTTCGGCGGCGGGGGTGCGGCTGCTGCGCCACGGGGCGATCGCGTCGGCGAAGGCCGTGAACCGGGCCGTGCAGGCCTCGACGGCTTCGTCGAACGTGCCCGCGCGCCGGTGCGGCGGCCGCGCGCTGTCGAACTCCTCGACGGCGATCTCCCATGGCTCGTCGGCGGGAAGGTGCAGACCGCGGTCCGCGACGCCCAGCGCCTGGACACCGAACACCTCGGGGGAAGCGCCGGACAGCAACGTGATCCGGTAGCGGCGCCCCGTCTGATACAGGGTGTAGACGTAGGAGCCGTCAACCGGATCGCGGTAGAAGTAGGGGCCGCTGAAGGGGGTGAGTTTCGGGTCGGCCGCGCTGATGCGCAGCCCCAGGCCGGCGCCGCGGATCAGGATCGTGTCATCGGTCTCGTAGACGAGCTCGGCGGCGGCGCCGGGGACCGTCCAGGCCAGGCGGGCCGGGGTGGCCGTGACCTCCGCCTCGACGCGGCTGCCGGAGGCGTCGGTCGGGGTGAAGCGCAGGACCGGGTGCAGGCCGTTCTGGTGCGACACCAGGTGCAGGTCTTCGGCGTGGACGGCCTCGGCGACGACCGGGGAGATGCCGAACCACGCGCCGTGGTGGCTGAACGGGATGTCGTGGACGTCGAACGCCGGAAGGGCTCCGGTGATGGTCATGAGTGATCTCTTCTTCGGAAGCGGGCGGGGGCGGGCTAGTCCTTGACCGCTCCCGCGGTCACGCCGGCGGAGACGTACCGCTGGGCGATCACCAGCAGCACGGTGGCCGGGACCGAGGCCACGACCGCGGTCGCCATGATGGCGTTCCACTGCTGGTTGTTGTTGCCGATGTAGTGGTAGATGCCGAGGGTGATCGGCTGGGCGCTGCCGCCGCTGTCCAGGGTGTTGGCGAACATGAAGTCCGACCACGCCCACAGGAACGCGAACAGGGACACGGTGACCACCGCGTTGCGGCTGACCGGCAACACGATCGACCAGAAGGTGCGCAGCTGCCCGGCGCCGTCGGTCTTCGCGGCCTGCAACAGCTCCTCGGGAATGCCCGACATGAAGGCGGCGAAGACCAGGGTGCCGAACGGGACCGCGATGGTGGAGTCCGCCAGGATCAGCCCCGGCACCCCGTTGAGCAGGCCCAGGTTCAGGTAGACGGCGTAGAAGCCCATCGCCATGATGATCCCGGGGATCATCTGGGCCATCAGCAGCAGGAAGCTCAGGAAGCCGCCGCCGCGCGGACGCAGCTTGCCCAGGGCGAAGCCGGCCGGGGCGGCGACCGCGACGGTCAGCGCCACCGTGCCCAGGCCGATGAACAGACTCGTGCCCAGATACGGCAGCTGCTGGTTCAGGACGGCGCGGTAGCCCTCCAGGGTGCCGTGGATCGGGAACCAGTTCGGCGGCGTCTTGCGCATGTCCCGGTCGCGGGTCAGGGACTCGTTGATCATCCAGTAGACCGGGAAGAGCATGAGCGCCGTCAGCACGAGCCCGACGGCCGTCTTCCACCGCGCCGGACGCAGGCGTGAGTTCCTCACAGCGCCTCCCGCTGCTTGCGCTGGACCCGGACGTAGATCAGGCCGAAGGCCAGGGCCATGACGACCAGCAGGTTGCCGACCGCGGCGCCGGGCCCGAACTCCGGCAGCAGGTTGCCGAAGCCCAGCTGGTAGGACCAGGTCGCGAAGGTCGCCGAGGCGCCGGCCGGCCCGCCCTTGGTCATGATCCAGATGATGTCGAAGACCTTCAGCGTGTAGACCAGCCCCAGCAGCAGCGTGATCGCCGCGACCGGACGCAGCAGCGGGAAGGTGACCTTCCAGAACCGCTGCCAGGCGGTCGCGCCGTCCAGCTCCGCGGCCTCGTAGATGTCGGACGGGATCGCCTGCATCCCGCTGTGCAGCATGACCAGGTTGAACGGGATGCCGATCCAGATGTTCGCGATCGTCACCGAGGCCAGCGCCCAGGTCGGCGAGGTCAGCCAGTCCACCGGGGCGATGCCCAGGCCGTGCAGCACGTGGTTGACGATCCCGGAGTCGCTGTTGAGCATCCACGACCACGTCGACGCCGACACGATCAGCGGCAGCAGCCACGGCACCAGGAACAGCGCGCGCAGCGTGGCCGACAGCCGGAAGTTGCGGGTGAAGAAGACCGCGAGCCCCATGCCGATCCAGAACTGGCACAGCAGCGACACGCCGGTGAACACCAGCGTGTGGGTCAGCGCCGGGCCGAACGCCGGGTCGTCCAGGACCTTGCGATAGTTGTCCAGGCCGGTGAACGGGGCGCCGCCGTGGACGAACGAGCGCACCGTGTAGTGGCGCAGGCTCAGCTCGACGTTGCGGTACATCGGGTAGGCGTAAAACGCCACCAGGTAGATCGTGACCGGGGCGAGGAACGCCCAGCCGGCCCAGTTGGCGCGGGCGCCGGGACGGTGCGCGGGCGCACGGCGCGGGGCGGTGTCGGCCGCCCCGCGCGCGCCCCGCACAGGCCGTGCGAAGAGCGCCGTTCGCGCCCTGGCCTGTGTCGTGGGATTCATGAAGCTCCGCCTCGGATCGGGAGTTACTTGATCGCCGCGGCCGCCGCGCCCTGCGCGGTCTTCAGCGCGGACTGCGGGGAGGCCGAGCCGGACAGCGCGGTCTGCACCGCGGTCCACAGCGGCTGGGAGATCTTCGGGTACTTCGTCCCGAGGTCGTCGCTGGTGCGGCCCTTGGCGGCGGCGACCGCGTCGATCCACGGCTTCAGGTCCGGGTTGGCGGCGAGCTGCTTGTCCTGGACCGCCTTGGTCGCGGCGACGTAGGACAGCGTGGTGTCCGTGGCCAGGGCGTTGTCGGAGCTGGTGAGGCAGGCCACGAGCTTCTGCGAGGTGGCGTAGCGGTCGGTCTTGTCCTGGACCGGGATGGTGACGAACTCCCCGCCGGTCGGGGCCGCCGCGGTGCCGCCGGCGACCGCCGGGATCGGAATGATGCCGTAGTCGAAGCCGGCCTTCTTGGCGTTGGCGAGCTGCCAGGTGCCGTTCTCGGCGAAGGCGTACTGGCCGGTGGCGAACTCCTGCCAGCTGGTCGTCTGGGTGTTGTTGATGACCGAGTTCGGGGCGTACCCCTTCTTCAGCCAGTCGGTCCACAGGGTCACGGCCGCGACGCCCTGCGCGGAGTCCAGCTGCTTCAGGTTCGCGCCGGATCCCCAGAACCACGGCAGGAACTGGAAGCTGCCTTCCTCGGTGCCGATCGCCGAGAAGGTGATCCCCTTCTTGCCGGCCGCCTTCACCTTCTCCAGGGCGGCGGTCAGCGAGGGCCAGTCCTTCACCGTGCTGATGTCCACGCCCGCGGCGGAGAGCACCGCCTTGTTGTAGTACAGCGCCAGGGTGTTGGCGCCGATCGGGACGCCGTAGGTCTTCCCGCCGAGCTGGCCGGCGGCCAGCAGGTTCGGCGAGACCGCCGAGGTGTCGAGCTTGGTGGTGCCGGTGTCGGTGAGCACGCCGGCGTCGGCCAGCGTGGAGACCACCGGGTTGTCGACGATCAGCACGTCCGGCGGGTTGCCCTGCTGCGCGGCCAGCAGCGTCTTGGTGGTCAGGTCGGTGGTGTCGAAGCCGGTGCGCTTGACGGTGACGCCGGCGTCGGTGCCGCACTTGGTCAGCAGCTGCGACCAGGCCGAGCTGCCGTCGAACTGCGGGTAGGGGTCCCAGATGGTGAAGGTCCCGCCGCCGCCGGCGGCGGCCGTGGTGGAGCTGCCGGTGCTGCCGGAGCTGCTGCCGGTGGTGCTGCCGGTGCCGGTGTCGCCGTTCTTCGAGCTGCTGGACGCCGAGCAGGCGGCCGCCGCGCCGACGGCCGCGAAGGCCAGGCCGACGGCGGCGATGCGCCGGGCTATGGACTGTGCTTTCATGGTCGTTCCCTTTCGATCTGCCGCGACGAGGCGGCTGACGGACTCCGCATTGCCGTGCGGAGCGTGGGATTTCCGAGGTCGTGCGGGCTCCGGGCCGGCCGGTGTCGGCTCGGCGCCGGTCGGCGGTCAGCCGGCCACGTCGGCCGGCGCCGGTGCCGGTCCGGTGCTCGCACGCAGCGACACCGGAGGGTTGAGCAGGAAGTGCCGGGGCGGGGCGTCCGGCGTGGCGAGCAGTTCCAGCAGCAGCTCCACCGCGACCCGGCCCATCTCCACGGCCGGGACGTCGGCCGCGGTCAGCTGCGGGGTCACCGCGGCGGCCCAGCGTCCGGCGGCGATGCCGGCCACGGAGAAGTCCCGCGGGATCCGGCGGCCGTGCGCGGCCAGGCCGCGGTAGAGCCCGCCGAGCGCCGCCTCGTTCACCGTGACCAGCGCGGTGGTGCCGGGGTCGGCGGCCAGGATCCGGTCGATCGCGTCCTCCCCCGAGGCCGCGTCGTCACCGCACAGGTGGGCGGTGCCGATGACGCCGTGTTCGGCGCAGGCGTCCTGGAAGCCGGTCAGGCTCCGGTGCGCCGACTCGTATCCGGCCCGGAACAGCCGCTCGGAGCGGTTCACCAGCGCGATCCGCCGGTGGCCGAGCTGCGCCAGGTGGCTCACGCACGAGCCGACCAGCGCGGTGTAGTCCAGGTCGACCCAGCGGGTCCGCTCCGGTGCGCCGACGCGGCCGATGGTGACGAACGGGAAGCCGGCCGCGGCGAGGTGGTCGACGCGGGCGTCGTCCAGCCGGATCTCCATCAGGACCGCGCCGTCCACCCGCCGCTCGGCGACCAGCCGCCGCAGTCCCTGCCGCCCGTCGCCGGCCGCGGCGGCCGCGGCGGCCAGCAGCACGTCGTAGCCGAACCCGGCGGCGGCCTCGACCAGGCTGCCGATGAAGTCCAGCTGCATGTCGGTGTAGTGGCTGCCGGCGGGCGGGAACACCAGGCCCAGGGTGCGGGTCCGCCCGGAGGACAACGCCCGGGCGGCGGCGCTGGGCTGGTAGTCCAGCTCGTCTATGACCGCCTGGATCCGCGCCCGGGTCTCGGGCGAGATCGGGCGCTTGCCGGACAGCGCGTAGGACACCGTGCTGCGGGACACTCCCGCCAAGCGGGCGATCTCACCGATGTTCACGCGTGTGCTCTCCGATGCCTGAGGGCGATCAAATCGAACCGGTTCGACTGCGGGTGAAGCGAGAGTAGGCGCGCGTCGGCCATGTGTCAAGCATGTGAACGACAGGAGCGTCCGAGCCCTGGAACGAAAACGTTTACGTCATGACGAACCGGTTCGATCAACGGATCCCGGCGGGCCGCGCCGGCGGTCGCGCACGCCGGCGCGGCCATGAAAGTTTCGCGTTCAACATCTCAGGGCTCGATCTCGCATCCCGGCGTTCCTACTACGGATATCAGTAGGTTTCTTTGCAGGTGGGATCCCTGATCAGGTCCGGCATCACGCCCGGCACCCACTGATTCCGAGCAAGGGCGGCGAAAAGAGATCTTCCCCGCGGTATCGCCTCGAGCGCGTCGAACGGCTACTTTTCCTCCCGCCGCTGCTCAAACGTCCGCCGCCCCCCACGGCGGACCGACACGGAAATGGTGAACGCATGCCCGACCTCAGGTCCCTGCCACCGATCGGCCTGTCGCTCTACCGGATCGTCATCGGATTCCTGATGGCCTGCCACGGCGCCTCCAGCCTGACCGGCTGGCCCGCCAAGCCTGTCGGCGGGCACACGGTCACCCCCACGACGTGGCCCGGCGGCGTCGCCGCGGTGCTGCAGCTCGTGTTCGGCGTGCTGGTCCTGCTCGGCCTCGGCACCCGGATCAGCGCCGTCATTCTTTCCGGCACCATGGCCTACGCCTACTTCGACGTGCATCAGAAGCACGCTCTGCTGCCCATTTCCAACGGCGGCGAGCCCGCCGCCCTGTTCTCCTGGTCGTTCCTGGTGATCGCCATCGTCGGCGCCGGACCGCTGGCCCTCGACGCGCTGCTGCCCGCCCTGCGGTCCGGCCGCGCGGACGAAGCCGCCGGACCGGCCCTGGTGCCGGCGACGTCGAACGCGACGGCCGCCGGGCTCGAATAAGGATGCGAAGCTCCTGCTGAGGTGGGCGCCCACCGATGGTGAGGGCCGACGGCGCGCCTACCTCAGCAGGTCCACCATGCCCTCGCCGTGCAGTTGGGCGAGGGCTGGCCTGCGCTCCCCGTGCCCCCCGTGCCCCCCGTGCTCCTGGCGCTCCAGGTCGCAGTCGGCGTCGGAGTGCTGGGCCGCGGGACTGCGGCGGATCGTGCCGGCGTTGTTGACCAGGATATGTGTCGTACTCATCGGGCTGGAATTCGGCCCAGAGCCAGCCCGGGAGGTGCGAGCGAGTAGGTGTTTCGCAAAGTTTCGGGGGTCGGCCTGACGGGAGTAATAGGTCATACACATCTAGCCGAAGTGATCGGATACGTGTATGTTCCCTGCCAACGAAGACCGGCTGGGACATACGGAGGTGGTCCGGTGGAGGGCGCGACCGAACTGACGGAGTACGGACCGTCCTCGGACGAGCGGGCCCAGCCCCGCGCCGACGCCTACCGTCCGGGCTATGAGCTGGTCGCCGAGCAGATCCTGCACCTGATCGCCGAGTCCCGGCTGAAGCCGGGCGACCGGATGCCGACCGAGAACGAGCTGGCCGCCCAGGTGGGCGCGAGCCGCACGGTGGTCCGCGAAGCCATCAAGATCCTGGCGGCGATCGGCCGGGTCCGGGCGCAGAAGGGCCGCGGCCTGTATGTGGCCGACGACGAGGGCATGCTGGGCTCGGCACGCTGGGGCGGCTTCTTCATGCCCACCGATCTGGACCACGTCTATCAGCTGTTCGAGTTCCGCCGGGTTCAGGAGACGGCGGCGAGCAGCCTGGCCGCGATCCGCGCCACCCCGGCCGAGCTGCGCGCCATCGAGGCCGCGGCGCAGCTGTGCGAGCAGGGCTACCGCGCCGACGAACCGGCGTCCTTCGACCGCGGGGACGACGACTTCCACCTCGGCATCGCGGCCGCGTCCCACAACCCGTTCCTGCTCACCGCGGTCCGCGAGGCCCGCCGGCTGCAACGCCAGTCCAGCACCATCGGCTTGCACGGCGCGCTGGGCGGCCACGCGGCCGAGGCCGTCGTCGAGCACGCCGCGATCTACAAGGCGATCCGCGACGGCGACGCGGAGGCGGCAGCGGTCGCCACCGGGGTCCACCTGGACAAGACCCTTGAGGACTACCGGCGGGAGATCCAGCGGCGCGTGTTCGGCTGACGGCTGCCAACGTGACGTAAGGAGGGGACGTCGCGTCGGCGCCATAGCGCATGCCGCATCGAGCGCTGTATCGAGCGCCCCATCGACGCCGCACGGAGCCGCATCGATGAAACAGCGGCGGGCAGGGACCACAACCGGTCCGGTTGTGGTCCCTGCCCGCCATCAGACTGCGGTCAGCTGGAGTCGGCTAACGCTTCAGCGTCAGCAGACCCGGCCGCCAGGGCAGGTCGTTGTAGTTGCCTCCCGCGTTGGGGTCCTTGCCCTGGTACAGGAGCTGCAGGTTGCAAGGATCGACGGTCATGGTCTGATCCGGGTTGTTACGGACCAGGTCGCCGTGGCTGATGTCGTTGGTCCACGTCGCACCGCTGTTGGCCTTGCCCGCGAACGGGTTGCTCTCGCTGG
>JABFWL010000320.1 GCA_013362315.1 Catenulispora sp.
AACCCTGAGATCTTCACCCATGGATGACGACGATGACACAGCGCCGCACCAGCGACGCCGGCAGCGTGACGCTCGAAGCAGTGATCATCGCTCCGGTGATCATCTTGCTTGCGACAGTCGCCGTCGTGCTCGGGCGCGTCGCCATCTTCTATGAGGCGGTACATCAAGCGGCGCAGGCTGCGGCGCGCGCAGGCTCCATAAGCCGGACCCAGGACGCGGCGATAGCCAACGCAAATTCCACGTGGAACGGCCTGATGGGCACTGACTCCACCAGTACGACACCGGCCAACTACATCCACTGCACCAGTGCTCCGCCGGACGCGAAGGGTCCGGCGTTCGAGCAAGCGGCCGGGTCACCGCAAGCCATCGTGAACGACACCGATCCGGCCAGCGCCGCCAACGTCAACGCCATGTTCGTCTTCAAAGGCACCTGCACTCTCGAAGCGAAGTGGCTCCTCGGGATCTTCGGCGGGGACATCACCGCCACCGACACCGCCTACAGCCCTGTCGACCCCTACCGTTGCCGGGCCGACAAATGCTGAGCCGCCGGATTGACGCCGCGCGCGCCGATGAGGGAGCGATCACCCTCATCACCCTCATCCTCGGCGCCATGATGCTCGCCTTCGTCGGCTTCGTCTGGGACGGCGGCCAGGCCGTCAGCGCCCAGCAGACCGCCGACGATCTCGCGCTGGAGGCCGGGCGCACCGCTGCGCAGTGTGTTGATGTCCGGGACTTTCTGCTGACCGGGCAGGCCACCATCTCCGGCGAGGCCGAGGCCGACGCGTGTGCCGCCGCCTATGTGAATCTCTACAACAAGGCCGACCCCGAAAACGACTACCGCATGAGTGTCGACATAGTGACTTCCAACAAGAATGTCAGCTTGCTTTCCGTCACCGTCACGCTGACTAAGCCGACCGGCTTCTTCAACGGATTGGGATTGACGGGCACATATACCGGGCACGCAACAGTCAAATTGACACAGGGCGTCACTGACGCAGGGGGCTGAGTCGGATGAGCACTCGGGCAGCGCAGCGGCGGGGCCGGTCGACGGGGCAGGTGGGCGGGCCGCAGCCGGCGGTCGGGGCGGCGACGGGAGTGGCGTCGCTGATCACGTTGACGGTGTTGACATTCGGGGTGCCCGCGGCCTTGTGGGTGTTCGGGCGGGATTTGCTGCCGAGCACCGTCGTCAAGCCGTCGGTGATGTGGGACGCTTTGCGGCGTCCCGATGACGGGCACCTTTTTCTGCAAGGGCTTTATCTGGCCGCGTGGGTCGGCTGGTTCCTGTTCTTCATGTCGGTCTTCCTGGAGATCGTCGCGCAGCTCCAGCACCGGGCCGCGCTGCGGCTGCCCGGCCTCGGGTGGCTGCAGCGCGGCGTGGGGACGCTGGTGACCGCGGCGGTGGTGATCGTGGCCTCGCCGGTGGCGGCGATGGCGGACGCCCCGGGGGATCTGCACGCGGGCGGCGGGGTCGCCGCCACGCAGGCGGTGGTGCACGGCGCCGGCGGCTACGACGTCGCGCGCGGTGGAGCGATGCGGGAGGCCGAGGTGGACAATCCGACGTACACGGTGCGGCCGGGCGACTCGCTGTGGCGGATCGCGCAGGAGCAGCTCGGCGATCCGAACCGCTTCGCCGACATCGCGAAGCTCAACGACGGCCGGGTGATGCCCGGCGGCACGGTCTTCCACTTCTCCGAGTTCCTGCAGGCGGGGTGGGAGCTGATCATGCCCGCCGACCTCGGGAGTCCGACTCCGCAGGTCGACGCGGCCACGAACCCGCAGGCCGGATCGATGGCGGACAGCGCTTCGCACGGGTCGCAGGAGGCTAACGCGCCCGCGACCGCGCCCACAGCGCCCGCGGGGTCCGCACCGGCGGCAGCCGCACCGGCTCCCGGAGCGACCAAGACCTACACCGTGCGCCAGGGCGACAGCCTCAGCTCGATCGCCAAGTCCGTCCTGGGCGACTCCCGCCGCTGGGACGAGCTGTTCGAGCTGAACCGCGGCCGCCCGCAGGCCGGCGGACCGCCGATCTGGCGCGCCGACCTGATCTGGCCCGGCGACGTGCTGGTGCTGCCGGACGACGCCGACGTGGGACCCGGATCCGGGTCGGCCCCGCTGACGCAGCCCCAGCCCTCGACCCCGGCGCCGACTTCGGAACAGGGCGGCGCGCCGTCATTGCACCAGCGCCTGCCGCTGACCGGCGAGGACCCGCCGGCCGTCGCGACGCCGATCGGCCAGGTGCCGAACCAGGCTCCGCCTGCGAATCAGGGTTCACCTTCGCTGCGGAACGGCGAACGCATCCCCGGCGACACGCCGCCTTCCAACGGTCCGATCCAGGCCCAGCCAGGCGGTCCGGTCCCGGACCCGTCCCAGAACGGCAGCCTGCCGCAGCCCGGCCAGGATCACCCGGCCGAACCCGCCGCCCCCGAGACGGTGACCTTCAGCGACACCGTCGCCGACTCCGGCAAGACCATGGCCACGATCGGCGGCCTGCTGGCCGCGGGCCTGCTCAGCACGCTCGCCGCCAAGCGTCTTCGTAAGCTGATGCAACGCCGCCCGGGCGAGCGCATCGCGGTACGGCAGCCGGACAAGTGGGAACTCGAATTGAGCACCGTCGAGAACCCCACCGGCCGCGTCTTCATCGACGCCGCACTGCGCACCCTCAGCGCGAAGCTCGCCGAGGTGGACCGGATCCTGCCGGACATCACCGCGACCGTCCTCAAGCCGCACGGCCTCGAGGTCCACCTGGCCCGCAACGAACCGCCGATCTCCCCGTTCTACGCCGACGCGCAACGCCCCGGTGTCTGGATCTGCCCGCTCGGCGCTCCGCTGACCGGTACCGCGCACCGGATCCCGCAGGCCCCCTACCCAGCGCTGGTGTCGCTGGGCTTCGACGAGGGCGACGACGCCGTCCTGGTCGATCTGGAGTCCACGCACGGGATCTCGCTGCTGGCCCCGATCGAGGAGTCGGTCGCGGTGCTGCGGGCGATGGCCGTGGAACTGGCCACCGGCACCTGGGCCGACCAGGTCGAGGTGACGCTCGTCGGGTTCGGCGCGGAACTTCCGTCGCTGTTCGAACCGGGCTGCCTCAGCCACACCGAGAGTCTGCCCCGCGCGGTGGAGGCGGTGGCGCGGTGGTCGGCGACCGTGGACGCGGTGCTGGACAAGCACGACGTGTCCCTGCGTGAGGCCCGTACCTACCCCGACGCGGAGCTGGCGCAGA
The DNA here is from genome assembly GCA_013362315.1 of Catenulispora sp. Taxonomy (GTDB): domain Bacteria; phylum Actinomycetota; class Actinomycetes; order Streptomycetales; family Catenulisporaceae; genus Catenulispora. The sequence continues at coordinate 3,221 of JABFWL010000320.1, forward strand.
TCACGAAGACCAGGGTGCTGCTCTCGGCGGTGCCGCTGGACCCGCGCTCGGCCTACCAGCTGCGGCAGCTACTCTCCGGCCGCCAGCGGACGTCCATGGCGGTGGTCGCGGTGGTGCGGGAGCCGGACCATGTGCTGTCGCCCTGGGCCGTCACCGGGCCGCTGTTCCACACGCCGGCGTCGCAGGCCGTGGGCCCCGGCATCAAGGTGCGCATGCAGGCGCTGCGGGACGATCAGTACGCGGCCATCGTGCGCGACCTGTCCGGCGACGGCCTCGACGACGAGTGGGCGTCGGCGCAGCAGGACGGGGCGCTCGACACCGACGGCGCGCGGACCGAACTGCCGCCGGGCGGAACCGGAGGCCGGAAGGGACGCGCACACGCGGCTCGCAAGCAACTGCTTCCCGGCCCGGTCCGGACGGCGCTGCCGCATCGTGCGATGGCCTCGCTGGAGGCCGCCTCCACGGCCGGAGCCAGTCCCGTCGGGTCGTCGGCGGAGTCTGGAGCGAGCGGTTCGGCAGCAGGCTCTCCAGCGTCGTCGCACTCTGCGTCGGACTACTCCGAACCACCCCGCGCCAAGCCGCTGACCACCCCGGAACCCAAGCACGCCAACCGGTTCCGCGTTCCGGTCGACGACCTCTTCCGCATCGAGGCGCTGTCACCGGCGCCGGGCACGGCCCCCGATGCCCCGGTCCAGCTCCCCAAGCCGGGCTCGGCCAAGCACGCCCGCCACGCGCTGAACCCGGCGAACCTGCCGCAGTTCGACCTCGTGGTCGCCCCCTGGCACGGCCGGACCGGTATCGAGAGCATCACCGCGGTGCCGAACGCGGCTGGGGCCCGCACGCCGCAGCCGCCGTCGCTGGCGCTCGGTTTGACGACCCTCGCCGGCGCCGGCGCGCTGGCCGAGGCGCCGCCGAAGCCGGAGGACCGGCTCGCTGGTCTCGGTCTCGAACCGGCTACCGCCGCTGCTCTCGAGCAGACCCCTGACCCAGCCGGAGCGTCCCGCAAGCCGGGCCAGTGGCAGAACGCCTATTGGAACCAGCGCAAGGCCGCCGAGACAGAGAAGAACACCTTCGACCCGGCGACGATGGGCCGGTCCATCAACATCCTCGGGCCGATCGAGCTGTCCGGCACGGCGGCGACCGCCGGCAGCCCGGCGGCCGACCTGGCGGAGGTGGCGGCGTTCATCGTGCTGCACCCGGGCTGCTCGGCGGCGCAGATCGCGGCCGAGCTGTGGCCGGGCCGCAAGGGCGCGGTGGCGATCCGCGACGCGCAGGTGGCCCGGTTGAAGGAGTGGCTGGGCACCGACGCTTACGGCGAGCCGCACCTGCGGATCTCGCCGCACGGCTACGCCATGGGGTCGTCGGTGACCTGCGACTGGGTGGACTTCGTCTGGCGGGTGCAGAGCGGCGAGCTGGTGAACGCGATCAGCCTGGTGCGCGGCCGGCCCTTCGAGGACGCCCCGCTGCGCCGCTACGGCTGGGCCGAGGCGCTGCGCCACGAGATGTCCGCGCTCATCATCGACACCGCGCACTACGTCGCCGAGGCGTGCCTGGCCGAGCAGAACCCGCGCGGCGCCCAGAGCGCGGCCTACCGGGGGCTGCAGGGCGCCCCGGAATCAGAACTCTTGTACCGGGACCTGTTGACCGCGCTGGCGGCCCTGGGGGACCTGTCCAGCGCGCGCCAGCACGCCGACACGCTCATCGCCTACGCCGACCGGGAAGGCATCGACTTGCAGCCCGAGACCACCGCCCTGCTCCGCGACGTGCTCCAGGCGGTGCCCGGTGCCTGAGATCAAGATGGGGCCGGGGCTCGAAACGAATACGGAGCTCGAAGTGGAGCTGGAGACCGAGGAGGAGTTGGAGGCCGCCGAGGCGGTCGACGGCACCGAAGTCACGGAAGCCGCCGAAATCGCCGGAGGCCCTGCAGGTCCCGAAGCCCTCGAGACCACCGCACCCGCAGCGGAGCCCGAGCGGCTGCCGTGGCAGCCGGTCGTGGCCCGCTGGCGGATCCCCGTCACCGTCGGCACCGTCCTGCTCGAAGCCGGCATCCTGCTCCGGCTCGGCCTGCACTGGACCACGCTGCCGGTGCTGGCGTTCGCCGCGACGGCGGTGGCGCTCACCGTCATCGACTTCGCGGTCCTGCGCCTGCCCAACGCGCTGACCGCGCCGACGGCGCTGGCCGTGGCGGCGACCGCCGCGGTCCAGGCGGTGGCCGACCACGACACGCATCGGCTGGTCACGGAGGTCGAGGGCGCGCTGGGAGTGGGACTGTTCTACTCCGTGCTCTACCTGCTTTCGCGGGGCGGCCTGGGGATCGGCGACGTCAAACTCGGCATGGTCGCCGGTTTGGTGTTGGCCTCGCGGGGCTGGACGCACGTCTTCAACGGCACGCTGCTGGCTTACGTCATCACTTTGGTCATCGCGCTGGCGATGATGTCGCGGGGCCGCAAGCGTTTCCCTTACGGTCCCGGACTGATCGCCGGCGCGATCACCGCGTTGCTGCTCATGCCATAGCTACTTCACTGCGACCGGGTTCACAGGTGCCCCGGCCGCGTGGGTGAACGGCTCCGGCGACGCGGAGAGGAAGAACTCGTACACACCGTCGTCGGCGCAGTCCTCGGCGAGCGCTTCCAGGTCCCAGTTCTGACCTTGCAGCATCCCCATCTCGACCAGGTGCAGCAGGTGGACGGGCAGTTGCGCGTCGTCGCGCTCCGGCGGATAGACCTCGAAGGCGATGTTGTCCGTCGCCACGGCCGCGACGTCGTGCTCGTGGAACCACGGCACGGTCTGCATTGAGGGACCGGAGGTCGGGAAGCAGTAGCCGCCCTTGTCCCCCGTCTTCAGCAACGTCATGGCGCCGGTCCGGATCAGCACGATGTCGCCGGGCTGGACCTGCACGCGTGCCAGCTCCACCGCGGCATCCAAGTCCGCCGGTGTCAGCGCTCTGCCCCGCTCGGCATCGCCGAGCTTCGGCACGCCCAGCGCTCGCGGCACGTCCAGCAGCACCCCGCGCCCGACGATGGTCCCGGCCTTGTCGATGCCGCAGTGCGCAGCCCCGGCCTCAGTGATGACGCCTGGATCGAAGCCGTTGTAGAGCCGGCCTTCATAGGAGGCATGCGCCAGCGCGTCCCAATGCGTGCAAGCCTGCAAGCCCATCTCGACCCGGTCGTCGGAAGTCCGGAACGGATGCTGCTCACCCATCACCTGCGCGTTAATCATGATCATGGTGCGTTTCGGATTGTCCCGTCCGGGGATCAGCCCGATCTGCGGTCCGTCCTCGTCCAGCGGCAGTGCGAGCGAGAACCGCTTGCCGGTCCGGACCAGCCCGGCGGCCCGGACCACGGCCTGCGCGGCGATCAGGTTCAAAGTGCCACGCTCGTCGGCCGGGCCCCAGCGTCCCCAGTTGTTGACGCGCTTGGCCAGCTCGGTGAACTGCTCGGGCATCGGCATGCGGGCGCTCCCAGTGATATCTGACACAGCGTCAGTTAGTGCTGTCCCCTCGCGCGAACCTTAGCTAACATGCCGTCAGATTCGTAGACCGCGGACACGAGGAGCGAGCAGAGGTGGCCGACTTCCTGGCAGGCAAGGTGATCGCGGTGACCGGCGCGGGGCGGGGCATCGGGCGCGCGGTGGCGATCGGCTGCGCCGCCGAGGGCGCGTCGGTGGTCGTCAACGACTACGGCGTCGCCATCGACGGCCGCGAGCCGTCCAGCGCGGTCGCCGAGGCCGTCGCCGAGGAGATCCGGGACGCCGGCGGCCAGGCGGTGCCGTGCGCGGACTCGGTGACCACGATGGCCGGCGGTACCCGGATCGTGCAGACCGCCGTGGACGCCTACGGCCGCCTGGACGGCGTGGTCTGCGTGGCCGGCATCCTGCGCGAACGGATGCTGTTCAACATGGCCGAGGACGAGTGGGACCCGGTCATCGAGACCCATCTGAAGGGCACGTTCACCGTCTTCCGCGCGGCCAGCGCCCTGATGCGCAAGTCCGGGGGCGGCGCGCTGGTCGGCTTCACCTCCGGCAACCACGCCGGCAGCGTCTCGCAGGCCAACTACAGCGCGGCCAAGGGCGGCGTCGTGAGCCTGGTCCGCAGCGCGGCCCTCGGCCTCGGGAAGTACGGGATCACCGCCAACGCGGTGGCGCCGGTGGCCCGGACCCGGATGAGCGCGAACGTGCCGTTCGACATGGCCGAGATGGGCGAACCGGAGGACGTGGCGCCGCTGGTGGCTTATCTGCTCTCCGACGCCGCGCGCGACGTCACCGGCCAGATCTACACGGTGGCCGGGCGGCGCATCGCGGTGTGGAACCAGCCGCAGGAGATCCGGTCCATGTACGGGGAGGAGCCGTGGACGGCGGAGGCGATCGCGAAGCGGCTGCCGGAGGCGGTCGGCGTGGAGACGATGCCGATGATCGCGAAGCTGGCGGCGTACGCGAAAGCGACCGAGGAGCGGAAGGCTGCTGAGGGGGCTGAAAGGGCTGGAGAATCAGGTGCGACAGCCGGAACCGAGGCCCAGAGCGGCCGGGCCGACGGAGCGGTGACGCCATGAGAGCCGCGGTCTTCGAGAACGGCAAGCTCGAGGTCGTCGAGGGTATCGAGGTCCGCGGACCGCGCGCGGACGAGGTCGTGGTCCGGATCATGGCCGCGGGCTTGTGCCATTCGGACCTCAGCGTCGTGAACGGCACCATCCCGTTTCCAGGTCCGGCGGTCCTCGGGCACGAGGGCGCGGGGGTGGTGGAGGAGACCGGCGCGGCGGTGACCCGGGTCAAGGCCGGCGACCACGTGTGCCTGACCACCGTCAACCACTGCGGCGTCTGCCCGGCGTGCAGCGAGGGCCGGCCGACGATGTGCCGGGACACGTTCGGCCGGATGAGCCGGCCGTTCACCCGGACGGGTGCGGACGGCACGATCGAGAAGGTGGCCTCGTTCGCCAATACGTCGGTCTTCACAGAACGCGTAGTAGTCAAGGAAGTACAAGCGGTACCGATCCCCTCCGACGTGCCCATGGCCTCGGCGGCGCTGATCGGCTGCGGCGTTCTGACCGGCGTCGGGGCGGTGCTGAACCGGGCGAAGGTGCGGATCGGCGAAACGGTCGTGGTGATCGGCGTCGGCGGCATCGGCCTGAACGCGATCCAGGGCGCGCGGATCGCCCGCGCCGGTCGGATCATCGCCGTGGACACCAATCCGCGCAAGGAGGAGGCGGCGCGGCGGTTCGGGGCGACTGACTTCCTCAACCCGTCCGGGGCCGATGTGGTGGCGCTCGTGAAGGAGGTGCTGCCGCGCGGAGCAGACTACGTCTTCGAGTGCGTCGGACACCCGGCGCTGATCCGCGCGGCCACCGACATGCTGGGCTGGTCGGGGACAGCGGTGCTGCTAGGCGTGCCGCGCGCCGACGCCGAGGCCTCGTTTCTCGTCTCTGGAATTTACATGGACAAGACGATCATGGGATGTCGATACGGAACCTCTCATCCCCAGTTCGACGTCACAAGATATGTAGACCTCTATCGGACGGGTGGACTCCTCCTGGACGAACTCGTGACGAAGACCTACCCTCTGGAGCACATCCACGAGGCTGTTCACGACCTGGAAAGCGGGTCATTGGCAAGGGGAGTCCTCTTGCTCTGAGCCGAGCGAGGGGAAGGTTGTGACGGAGAGCGCGACCGGGCAGGAGTCGGCGG
>JABFWL010000682.1 GCA_013362315.1 Catenulispora sp.
TGGACGGAGGCGAAGCGCTTGGCTTAGGCGAAGCGTTCGGCGCCGGAGAAGCGCCGCGGGGCGGAGTACTCGGCGGCGGGGATGCGCTGCGGGCCGGGGATGCGCTGCGCGCCGCGCTGGACTGCTTCGAGGCCGCCGGAGCGGTGCCCTTCGCCGACCTGGCGCGCGCCGAACTCGGCAAGGGCCGCCGCGGCGTCGGCGGCGAGACGCTGACCCCGACCGAGCAGCAGGTGGCCGACCTGGTGGCGGCCGGCCACACCAACCGCGAGGTGGCCGCCCGGCTGTTCATCAGCATCCGGACCGTCGAGACCCACCTGGCCGCGGTGTATCGCAAGCTGGGTGTGCGCTCGCGCAGTGAGCTGGCGGCGCGGCATCGGTAGGCCGGGCTGGGGTTGGGTTCGGTGGTGCGGTGGTGCGGTGGTGCGGTGGTGCGGTGCGGCTCGCGGTGCGGTCTTCGGGGCTTTCAATGCAGCGGGTCGCCGTGCACGAGGATCAGCGTCAACCACGGTGCGGCGAGCGCGACCAGCATGGCGCTGGGTGACGAGGGTCGGTGCCCCGGAGGTTGCTTCGCCGCCACAGCTGGGTCGGGCCGGTCGGTCGTATGCCGGCGCGTTCGGTCGTGCGCCAGCCGGCTCAGCCCGCCAGCATGATCCCGACGAACGTCGCGCCGAGTGCAGTCAGCCCGGTCAGCGCGCCGAACGCGGCCAGCGCGCCGCGGCTCTTGGACTGGGCGTGCAGGTAGGCGCTGAGGCCGGAGGCGGCGACGAGCACGACCTTGACGATCAGCGTGGTCTGGTACGCCCCGTGCTCCTTGTCGTGCTCGGCCGAGATGTTCCACATGCCGGTCAGCAGCAGCACCGCGAAGGCCGGCCAGGCGATGCGGTTGTAGGCGTTGGCGGCGGCCTTGGGCACCTCCGAGCCGGCTGCGCGCAGGGCCGGGACCAGCGCGGCGACAGTCACCTGCCCGCCGACCCAGATGGTCGCGGCGAGCACGTGCAGGAAGAGGCGGATCGTGTCCGAATTGACGGCGAGCATGGGGATATTGTCCTCGGCGGCCGTGCCGGTCCGGCGGCGGCCCCCCTGGTGCTGTTCGCGCAGATGAGCGGCCTGTCATGCGCCATGCAACCAGCGTCCCTTCACGGGTGAGCCGGAGCTTCCGACGTCAAGGAAGTGGCATGGTGATCGAGGAACAGGAACCGCCCGGGCAGCCGGGCAATGAACGACGCGACCAGCACATCTGGTCGGCCGATTTCAAGGAACGGAAAACATGAGCAAGACCGTGCTGTACATGTCGATGTCAGTGGACGGGTTCATCGCCGGGCCGAACGTGGGGCCGGGCAACGGGCTCGGCGACAAGGGGCAGCGGCTGCACGAATGGTTCCTGCCGGATGCCGACCCCGAGCACCGGACGGGCACCCATCTGGCCGGTGTGAACCGTGACATCGTGGACGAGGTCATGGGCACCGGGGCGGTCGTCGTCGGCCGGCGGACGTTCGAGCTCGCCGGCGGCTGGGGCGGCGACCACCACGACGGCGTGCCGATCTTCGTTCTGTGCCGCCGCGCGCCCGACGCCGAGCTGACCTGGCCCGGGGTCACGTATATCAGCGACATCACGACCGCGATGACCATGGCCAAGGAAGCGGCCGGCGACAAGGACGTCCTGGTCCACGGAGCTCGCACCGCTCGGCTGGCCCTGGCCGCGGGCGTCCTCGACGAGCTGCAGATCCACCTGGTCCCGGTCCTCCTCGGGCAGGGCGAACCGCTGTTCGAGGACCTGCCGCCGGAGCACATCGAGCTCGAACTGCTCCGAGCCGTGGACGGCCCGGGCGTGACGCACTTGCGCTACCGCGTGAAGACGGTGGGCTGAGGCGATGGCAATCATCCGGCTGTACATGACCATGTCCCTGGACGGATACGTCGCCGGGCCCCAGGACAGCCTGGACAACCCGATGGGCATCGGTGGCTTCCGCCTCTTCAACTGGCTCTCCGGGCGCCACAAGCCGGGACCGAGCAAACAGGTGTACGCCGAGGCAGAGGCCAGTCGCGCTCTCATCTCCGGCCGACGCACCTACGAACACGCCGACCGCTGGCAGGGCGACCACCACGACGGCGTTCCCATCTTGAGGGCGAAGCTGCTGCCGGACCTGCGGGGAGGCGGGGAGGCGGGGGAGCGTAGGGAGGCGGGGAACTGCTGCTGACGCGGTGGGATGAAACTGGCGCTGGTTGGTGCTTAGTGTGGTGTGGTGCGTATGAGACCGACCCTGACCTGGGAGTCGACCGGCGAGGAGTTTCCGCGGACGAGCAGCTTGGATGCTGTGGTCGAGTTGGTGGCTGGTGGGGGCGTGGTGGTGCTTAGCGGGGCTGGCTTGTCGACGGAGTCCGGGATTCCGGACTACCGGGGTGCTTCCGGGGCGCTGCGCAAGCACACTCCGATGACTTTTGACGACTTCGTGGGTAGTGCTGAGGCTCGGCAGCGTTATTGGGCGCGTAGTCATCTTGGCTGGCGTGCGATGGCTGGAGCTGTTCCGAATGATGGGCACCGTGCGGTTGCGGCGTTGCGGGCGTCGGGGCATGTCGCGGGGGTGATCACGCAGAACGTCGATGGGCTGCACCAGCGTGCTGGGACGGCGCCGGAGGTGGTGGATCTGCATGGGAGCCTGGATCGGGTGATCTGTCTGGACTGCGGCGACGTGTCCGGGCGTGTGGAGCTGGAGCGTCGGCTCAGTGAGGCGAACCCGGAGTTTACGGCGGTCGCCGACCGTGTCAATCCTGATGGCGATGTAGATTTGGCTGAGGAGGCTGTTCGGTCCTTTCGCGCGGTGGACTGCGGCGTGTGTGGGAGTGGGGTGCTGAAGCCGGATGTTGTGTTCTTCGGCGAGAACGTTCCTGCCGCTCGCGTTGAGCGCTGTCGTGGGCTGGTTGACGAGGCTAGGTCTCTGCTGGTCTTGGGGTCGTCGCTGACGGTGATGTCGGGGCTGCGGTTTGTTCGGCGGGCTGCTGAAGGTGGGAAGCCGGTGGTGATTGTCAATCGGGGGGCGACTCGGGGGGATCGGTATGCGACGGCTCGGGTTGAGGCGGGGTTGGGGGTGGCTTTGATGGAGGTGGTGGGGGATGTTGGGGCGGTTGGGGTTAGTGGGGCGGTGGGGGTTAGTGGGGCGGCTGGGGTTCAGGTAAAGTCAAAGGCTTGATGAAAGACCGGCGCCTCCGGCGGGGGCCTCGGTTCCCTCGGGGAACTGGCGCGAGTCCATCGGGTGGTCTTTTTTGGGCGGGGCGCCTGCGGTTTGGTGGGGTGGGCGGTTCGGTCCCCTCGGTCCCGTCGGCAGCCGCAAGCGGTACAGCACCGGACCTGGGATGTCAAGTCCACGCGCTGCGGTAGGGCTGTGACCTGCGGTTTCGTACAGCGTGAACTTGACACCCCAGGTCCGGTGCTGTAGGACAGGCCCTGCCGACGTGACCGAGGGGACCGAACCGAAAAAGCGGCCACCGGTGTGTGGGCTTGCGGGGCCCGAGGTGGAGGCTTCGTCGTGGCGGCGGCGGTCAGGTGGGCGGGGGCGCGGCGAGGCTCTGCGGGGCGGCTGGCGGTCAGGTGGGTGGAGGCGCGGCGGATGGGCGTTGGCGCTTCGCGGGGCGGCTGGCGGTCGGGCGGGCCGGAGGCGTCCGTGTCCGTGTTCGGGCTCTGCGCGTCGGCTGGCGGTCAGGCGGTGGCTCCGAGGCGCGGCGCCCGGGCCCGCGCGGAGGGAAGCGCCAGCTCGTCGTTACTCTGGCGGCATGATCAGAGCTGCTGTGGCTGGTGATGTGCCGGTGATTCGGGCGTTGATTGCTGAGCTTGCTGAGTATGAGCGGGAGGCGGAGGCGGCGAAGGCTACTGAGGAGCAGTTGCGGGAGGCGCTGTTTGGGGAGCGGCCTGCTGTTTATGCGCTCATTGCTGAGGATGATGGTGGGCGGGTTGTGGGGTTCGCGGTGTACTTCCTGAACTTCTCGACGTGGAACGGGGTTCATGGGATCTACCTGGAGGACCTGTTCGTGCGTCCTGAGGCGCGGGGTGGGGGGTATGGGGGTGCGTTGCTGCGGGAGTTGGCGCGGATTGCGTGTGAGCGGGGGTATGCGCGGGTTGAGTGGAGTGTGTTGGATTGGAATGAGCCGTCTATTGCGTTTTACAAGGCGCTTGGGGCGGTTGCGCAGGATGAGTGGACGACCATGCGGCTGAGTGGGGAGGCGCTGGCGCGGCTCGGCGCTTGAGCCAGCGCCTCGTGTCGGGCGGTCAGAAGGTTGCCAGGTGGGCCTTGTAGCCGGCGCCGGTGCTGCGGACGGCGTTGACCAGGGACTGCATGCCGGCCACCTGGTAGGGGATGCCGGTGCAGGTGCCGCCGTTCTGCCAGCAGGTCCAGCCCAGGGTGGTGTTGAAGCCGGCGGCGAAGTCCGGGTAGGGCTCGTTGAAGAGGTCGAAGATCGTCGACTGGTCGTTCTTGAACGCTTTCGCTACTGAGGACCAGAAGGTGGGGGCGTTGGCGGCGTCGGGCATCGGCTTCTGGCAGGTTGCCGTGGCGACTGAGCAGGCTGAGGACTGGCCGGTGTAGGCGCCGTCCGTCCAGTGCAGGTCCAGGATCACGACCAGGCCGTGCTTGTGAAGGGTACTGACGAAGCTCTCGATCGCGCTCTGGTAAGCCGTGCCGCCGTATTGCGATGACACGTTCGAGGCGCCGAGCCAGCAGTCTTCGTTCAGCGGCATACGGACGGTGTTGGCCTTCCACGAGGCGATCGCCGCGACCGAGGTGTCGTCGACCGGGCCGTCGAAGATGCCCTTACCCTGGACGCAGGCGAACTCGGCGCCGGAGCGGTTGACGCCGTGCGGGACGAACACCTTGCCGGTGCTGTCGAGCAGCTGGTTGCCGGAGACGTGCAGGACCGGTGCGCCGGTCGGCGGGGGAGTGGAGCTCGGCGTTGTGCTCGGGGTGGTGCCCGGCGTCGTCGAAGGCGTCGTGCTCGGCGTCGTGGACAGCCGACGTTCTTGACGACGATCGAGGCGCCGAAGCCGGAGCCCCAGTCGCTCGACACCGCATATGACACCTGACATTGCACCCTGGTGTCCGCGTGGGCGGCGCCGGGCATCAGGGCGGCCGCGGTGCCGGCGCCGGCGGCGAGGGCCGCGCCGGCCACGGCGCCCAGCGCGGATCTCAGCCGTCTGGTGCGCTTGGGGGAAGGTTCGAACATGCGCGTCATGCTTCTCCTTCATACTGATGACACATCGGCTGCGGAACGTAGGAAGCCCACGTCGTTCGCGCAATCCCCAGTTCGGACGGGGCATGGCGACCAGCAGGGCGCCATGAAAGTTTCATCACGGGCCTGTTGCCGTGCCGGATCTGACCGGCGGACCGGTTCCGGGAAACCCCGCCCCCTTGACAAGAACGGGTCCCGCGACGACCTTTCATGAGAGCGCTCTCACCCCCACCATCATGAGCTGCTCGACACCCGGCGTTCACCCGCCGAGGGGCTCCACGCCGCCACCGAAGGAGAACCCGCTCGATGTCTCGTCCCACGGTTTCGGATTCCCGCCCCACCCTTGCCGACGTCGCGGCGCTGGCCGGAGTGTCGCCGGCCACCGCATCGCGCGTCCTCAACGGGACCGCGAAGGTGAGTACCTCGGCTCGCGCCGGGGTCCACGACGCGGTATCGCAGTTGGCGTATGTCCGCCAACGGGCACGCGCCTCGCGCGATGAGCACATAAGCTCGATCGCCGCGGTGGTCTGCGGGACCGACCAATGGCTGTTCGCTGATCCCTACTTCTCCCGCATCCTGCTCGGGGCCGGCCGCGAGCTGCGCACCGACGAGATCCAGCTGGTGCTGCTCGTCGTGCGCGGCCCGGCCGACCATCCGCTGGTCGAGCGCTACCTGGCGCGCGGCGCGGCGGACGGGGTGATGCTGATCAACGCCCACGACCGCGACCCGCTCGGCCTGACCCTGCAGGCGATGAACGTGCCGACGGTGGTCGCCGGGCGCAGCACGCCACCGTGCCGGCTGCCCTATGTGGACGCCGACAACCGCTCCGGCGCCCGCGAGGCCGTGCGGCATCTGCTGCGGCAGGGGCGCAAGCACGTGGTCTCCATCGCCGGTCCCCCGGACATGGCGGTGGGCGCCGACCGGCGCGACGGCTACCGCGACGCCATCGCCGAGGCCGGCGCCGGCGGGATGGTGCTGTACGGCGACTTCACCCAGTCCTCCGGCGAGCACGCGATGCTCCAGCTCCTGGAGCACCAGCCGGAGCTCGACGCGGTGTTCGCCGCCTCGGACCTGATGGCCCTGGGGGCGCTGCGCGCCCTGCGTCGCGCCGGCCGCAAGGTCCCGGACGACGTGGCCGTCATCGGGTTCGACGACGCGCCGCTGGCCGCGCACACCGATCCGCGCCTGACCACCGTGCGCCAGCCGGTGGAGGAAATGGGCGCGGCGATGGCCCGGCATCTGACCCGCCACATCCACGGGGTGGCCGACGTGCCCGCGCACACGGTCTTCCCGACTCAGTTGGTGATCCGCGACTCGGCCTGATCATCAGCCCTCGATCGTCCGCCGCGCGCCCCGCGCGGCGGCCATCTCGCTCTGCCCCGAAAGGATCGTGCGAAGCAGTGAACATAACCCGAAGGACGCCTCGGCCCCGGCCGAGACGATGGCGCGCGCTGGCGCTCGCCCTCGCCTCGGCGCTCGGCGTCGGCATGATAGCGGCCGCCCCCGAGGCCGCACGGGCCGCCACGGTCCAGTGTTCGGTGACGTATTCGGCCAATGACTGGGGCTCCGGTTTCGGCGCCAACATCGTCATCAAGAACGTCGGCACGGACGCCTGGTCGTCCTGGACCCTCGGCTACTCCTACACCGGCAACCAGACGCTGCAGAACGGCTGGACCGGTGTCTGGTCCCAGGCCGGCAAGGCCATCACCGTGGCGAACGCCTCGTGGAACGGCTCGGTGCCGCCCGGCGGCTCGGTGAACCCCGGCGCCAACTTCAACTACAGCGGCACCAACACCGCGCCGACGGTCTTCACCATCAACGGCACCGTCTGCAACGGCGCCCACACCCCGCCGGCGGTCGCGCTGACCAGCCCGGCGGGCGGCGCCTCCTACACCGCGCCGGCGACCGTGCCGATGGCGGCCACCGCCTCGGCCTCGGACGGCGCGACGATCAGCAAGGTCGAGTTCTACCAGGGCACGACCCTGGTCTGCACGGCTACGGCCGCACCGTATTCGTGCAACTGGACCGGAGCCACCGCCGGCACCTACTCGATCACCGCCAAGGCCACGGACAGCCAGGGCGCGTCCACGACCTCGGCCCCGGTCGGCATCACGGTGACCGGCGCGCCCGCGGTCACGGTCACCCCGAGCGCGCTGAGCGTCGCCCAGGGCGGCACCGGGGCGCTGGCGGTCAGCCTGTCCTCGGCGCCGACCGCGAACGTCACCGTCACCACGACCCGCACGTCCGGGAACACCGGCCTGTCGGTTACCGGCGGCGGCACGCTCACCTTCACGCCGTCGAACTGGTCGACGCCGCAGAACGTCACCATCACCGCCGACGCCACCGGCACCGGCAACGCGACGTTCACCTCGACCGCGACCGGCTACACCTCCGGCGCCTCGGTGGTCACCGAGACCGGCGCGCTGGGCGCGTACGAGCAGCGGTTCATGACCCAGTACAACAAGATGATGAACCCGGCCAACGGGTACTTCAGCCCGCTGGGCATCCCGTACCACTCGGTCGAGACGCTGATCGTCGAGGCTCCGGACTACGGTCACGAGACCACCTCCGAGGCCTGGAGCTACGACATCTACCTGCAGGCCATGTACGGCAACATCTCCGGCGACTGGACGAAGTTCAACGCCGCGTGGGGCCTCATGGAGCAGTACATGATCCCGACGCACGCCGACCAGCCGACCAACGGCTCCTACAACCCCAGCTCCCCGGCGCAGTACGCGCCCGAGGAGCCGCAGCCGGACCAGTACCCGGTCGCGCTCAACAGCTCCACCCCGACCGGGCAGGACCCGCTGGCCGCGGAGCTGCAGGCCGCCTACGGCACCTCGGACATCTACGCCATGCACTGGCTGGAGGACGTCGACAACAAGTACGGGTACGGCGACACCCCGGGCGGCGGCTGTGAGGACGGCCCGAACACCGGCAAGCCCTCCTACATCAACTCCTACCAGCGCGGCGCCGACGAGTCGGTCTGGGAGACCGTCCCGCAGCCGACGTGCGACAAGCTGAAGTACGGCGGCCCGAACGGCTACCTGGACCTGTTCGTCCAGGGCACCGGGACCGCGCAGTGGAAGTTCACCGACGCCCCGGACGCCGACGCGCGCACGGTGCAGGCCGCCTACTGGGCCGACACCTGGGCCAAGGCGCAGGGCAAGGAGTCGCAGGTCACGGCGACCGTCGCCAAGGCCGGCAAGATGGGCGACTACCTGCGGTACTCGATGTACGACAAGTACTTCAAGCAGATGGGCAACTGCACCTCGCCGTCCTGCCCCGGCGGGACCGGCAAGAGCAGCAGCGACTACATGCTCGGCTGGTACTACGCCTGGGGCGGCTCGGCGTCCACCTCCAGCGGCTGGGCCTGGCGCATCGGTGACGGCGCGGTGGCGCAGGGGTACCAGAACCCGATGGCGGCCTGGGCGCTGTCCACCAACCCGGCCGAGGCCCCTAAGGGTGCCACGGCGGTCGCGGACTGGAGCACCAGCCTCAAGCGGCAGCTCGAGTTCTACCAGTGGCTGCAGTCCGCCGACGGCGCCATCGCCGGCGGTGCCACCAACAGCTGGGACGGCCACTACGGCACGCCGCCGGCCGGCGACCCCACCTTCTACGGCATGTACTACGACTGGCAGCCCGTCTACCACGACCCGCCGTCGAACAACTGGTTCGGCATGCAGGCCTGGTCGATGGAGCGCGTCGCGGAGTACTACTACTCGACCGGGGACGCCGCCGCCGGCGCCGTCCTGAAGAAGTGGGTCGCCTGGGCCGAGAGCGTCACCACGGTCAACACCACGACCGGCGCCTGGCAGATCCCCTCGACGCTGAACTGGACCGGGCAGCCGAACACCTGGAACCCGACCAGCCCGCAGCCGAACACCAACCTGCACGTGACGGTCAAGGACTACAGCCAGGACGTCGGCGTGGCCTCGGCGGAAGCCAAGACCCTCGCCTACTACGCGGCCAAGGCCAACGACACGACCGCGCAGACGCTGGCGAAGAACCTGCTGGACGTGATGTGGAACAACGACCAGGACGCCCTGGGCGTCACGACGCCGGAGCAGCGGACCGACTACAACCGGTTCTCGCAGGCCTATGACCCGACCACGCACGCCGGGCTCTACATCCCGTCGGGCTGGACCGGTAAGGACCCCTTCGGCAACGCCATCTCCTCCAGCACCAACACCTTCCTGAAGCTGCGTCCCTGGTACACCAGCGACAAGGACTTCTCCAAGGTGCAGTCCTACCTCAACGGCGGCGCAGCGCCGACCTTCAGCTACCACCGCTTCTGGGCGCAGTCCGACGCCGCCATGGCACAGGCGGTCTACGGCCAGCTCTTCGGGGCCTGAGCAGTAAAGGAGATGGGCTTTGAGTCACGAGAATGAACGACCGGCCCGCCGGTTAACCAGCGCCTTTGTGGCGGCGGGCCTGACCATGGGACTGGCCGGCGGCTTCGCCGCCCTGACCGCCGGCAGTTCCAACGCGGCGGCCGCACCGGGCTGTACCGCGGTGTACTCGGTGAGCAGTGACTGGGGCTCCGGTTTCGGAGCCACGGTCACCATCACCAACAACGGGCCGGCCTGGTCCAGCTGGACGCTGACGTACTCCTACGCCGGCAACCAGACGGTGCAGAGCGGTTGGAACGGAAAGTGGGCGCAGTCCGGGAAGAACGTCACGGTGACGAACGAGTCCTGGAACGGCTCGGTCGCCAGCGGCGGCACCGTCGCGCCCGCGGGGAACTTCGGCTACTCCGGGACGAACACGGCGCCGACGTCGTTCGCGGTCAACGGGATCACGTGCAACAGCACCGGTCCGACCACGCCGACCAGCACGCCGAGCACGTCCCCGACCAGCACGCCGAGTACGCCCACCAGCACGCCGAGCACCAGCCCCACCACCGTCCCGACCACGCCGACCACGACTCCGTCGTCCGGCGGGGGCGGCCACGTGGTGAACCCGTTCATCGGGGCCTCGCAGTATCTGAGCCCCGACTACACGAACGAGGTCAACGCGCAGGCGGCTGCCGACCAGGGGAGCAACCCGACCCTGGCGGCCAGCGAGGCGAAGATGGCCGGCTTCCAGACCGCGGTGTGGATGGACCACATCGGGGCGATCGCCGGCGACTCCATCCACCACGGCCTGCAGTGGCACCTGGACCAGGCGCTGGCGCAGCAGAAGGCGGGCACGCCGATCCTGTTCGAGGTGGTCATCTACGACCTGCCCGGCCGGGACTGCGCCGCCATCGCCTCCAACGGTGAGATCCCGGCCACCTCGGCGGGCCTGACCCAGTACGAGAGCCAGTACATCGATCCAATCGCCGCGATCCTGGGCGATCCGAAGTATGCCGGGATCCGGATCGCCGCGGTCATCGAGCCGGACTCGCTGCCCAACGCGGTCACCAACCAGGGCAAGCCCGCGTGTGCGACGGCGACGCCGTTCTACGAGTCCGGGGTCGAGTACGCGCTGAACAAGCTGCACGCGATCTCGAACGTCTACAACTACGTCGACATCGCCCACTCGGCGTGGCTCGGCTGGTCCTCGAACATGGGCCCGGCCGCGCAGGAGTACGCCAAGGTCGCCCGGGCCACCACGGCCGGGTTCGCCAGCGTCGACGGGTTCATCTCGGACACGGCGAACTACACGCCGACCACCGAGCCGTTCCTGCCGAACACCACTCTGCAGGTCGGCGGCAACCCGCTGGACTCGGCGAAGTTCTACCAGTACAACCCGTACTTCGACGAGTACACCTATGACCAGGCGATGTACACCCAGCTGACTGGTCAGGGCTTCTCGCCGAACATCGGGATGCTGATCGACACCTCGCGTAACGGCTGGGGCGGCCCGAACCGGCCGACCGCGCTGAACTCGACCCCGACGACGCCGGACAGCTACGTGGCGGCGAACAAGGTCGACCAGCGGCCGTTCCGCGGCGACTGGTGCAACCAGGCCGGCGCGGGCATCGGCGAGCGCCCGACGGTCCAGCCCTACGGTGCGGGCAACCACATCATCGCCTTCGTCTGGATCAAGCCTCCGGGCGAGTCCGACGGCGACTACGTGACGCCCACGCACCCGCACGGCGACCCGCACTGCGACCCGGCGGGCACCAACACCGACGGCAACGGCGGGACGTACCCCACCGGCTCGCTGAGCACCGGCGACGTGCCGGCCGGTCAGTGGTTCGGTGCCGAGTTCCAGCAGGAGGTGACCAACGCCTACCCGAAGCTCTGATCGATGAGCACTGAGTACCGAGCTCTGAGTGATGAGCACTGACTGATCCGGCGGGCCGGGTGCCACGCGGCACCCGGCCCGCTTCGGCACCGTGGTCGAAGCGCTTCGACAGCCCTGTTCGACAGTGCGGACAGTGCTCTTAGCCAGCGCTCTCCGACGACCCCGCCTGTTCGACACCGCATCCCACCGCGCTGATCCCACCCGTAGGAGCCTCATGAGACGAAGTTGGAAGAACGGCCTGTCCGCCGTGCTCGGCGCCGCGCTGGCGGCCGTGGGCCTGGCCACCGTCAGCGCGACGCTGGTCGGCACCGCCTCGGCCACCGCCGCGCCCGCCGCACCTGGCGGCTACACCTGGAAGAACGCCGCGATCGTGGGCGGCGGCTTCGTTCCGGACGTCGTGTTCAACGAGGGGGCCAAGAACGTCGCCTACGCGCGGACCGACATCGGCGGGATGTACCGGTGGAACCAGGCCGCGGGCAGCTGGACGCCGCTGACCGACTGGGTCGGCTGGAGCAACTGGAACCAGCAGGGGATCGTCTCGATCGCCGCCGACCCGGTGCAGACCAACCGGGTGTACGCGGCGGTCGGCATGTACACGAACAGCTGGGACCCGAACAACGGCGCCATCCTGCGCTCGACGGACCAGGGCAGCACCTGGACCGCCACGGCGCTGCCCTTCAAGCTCGGCGGGAACATGCCGGGCCGCGGGATGGGGGAGCGGCTGATGGTCGACCCCAACGACGACGCGGTGCTCTACATGGGCATGCCGAGCGGACACGGCCTGTGGAAGAGCGCTGACTACGGCGTCACCTGGTCTCAGGTCTCCGCCTTCCCCAACGTCGGCAACTACGTCCAGGACGCCACGGACACCACCGGCTATCTCTCCGACAACCAGGGCGTCACGTGGGTGGCCTTCGACAAGGCGTCCGGCGCGTCCGGCGCGCCAACCAAGACCATCTTCGTCGGGGTCGCCGACCTGCAGAACACGGTGTACGAATCGACCGACGCCGGCGCGACCTGGACCCGGGTCGCCGGGCAGCCCACCGGCTTCATGGCGCACAAGGGCCTGGTCGATCCGTCCGGCGCCACCCTCTACATCACCACCAGCAACAAGGGCGGCCCGTACGACGGCAGCTCGGGCGACGTCTGGAAGTATGCGATCGCGTCCGGCACGTGGACCCAGATCAGCCCGGTGAAGTCGAGCGACACCGCCAACGACTCGTACGGCTACGCCGGCCTCGCCATCGACCACCAGCACCCGAACACCATCATGGTGACCGGCTACAGCTCCTGGTGGCCGGACACCTACCTCTACCGCTCGACCGACGGCGGCGCGACGTGGACCAACGCGTGGGCCTACAACGGCTACCCGACCCGCGTGGACAAGTACACGCTCGACGTGGCCGCCTCGCCCTGGCTGTCCTGGGGCAACAACCCGTCGCCGCCGGAGGAGACGCCGAAGCTCGGCTGGATGACCGAGGGCCTGGCGATCGACCCGTTCGACAGCGACCGGATGATGTACGGCACCGGCGCCACCCTGTACGGGACCACGAACCTGACAGCGTGGGACTCGGCGACCGGCAAGGTCAAGATCTCGGTGATGGCGCAGGGCATCGAGGAGACCGCGGTCAACGACCTGGTGTCGCCGCCGTCCGGGGCGCCGCTGCTCTCCGCGCTCGGCGACCTCGACGGCTTCCGGCACACCGATCTGACCAAGGTGCCGGCGCTGATGTTCCAGAGCCCGAACTGGTCGACGTCGACCAGCCTGGACTACGCCGAGGCGAACCCGAACGACCTGGTGCGGGTCGGCAACGGCTCCTCGACCGTGAACTCGGCGGCGTTCTCCACGGACGACGGCCAGAACTGGTGGACCGCCTCGGCGCAGCCCTCGGGCGTGACCGCGGGCGGCACGGTCGCCATGGCGGCTGACGGCAGCGCGGTGGTGTGGGCGCCGACCGGCGGCGCGGTCAGCTACTCGACGACCTTCGGCAGCGCCTGGACCGCCTCGACCGGGATCCCGGCCGGAGCCCAGGTACGCAGCGACCGGGTGAACCCGAAGAAGTTCTACGGCTTCGCCGCCACGACCGGCACCTTCTATGTCAGCACCGATGGCGGAAAGACGTTCACCGCCTCCGCCGCCTCCGGTCTGCCGACTACGAGTGCGAACTTCCACGCGGTGCCCGGCACCGAGGGCGACGTGTGGCTGGCCGGCGGATCCGCCTCGGGCGCCTATGGCCTGTGGCACTCGACGGACTCCGGGGCGACGTGGACCAAGCTGGCCAACGTCACCCAGGCGGACAACATCGGCTTCGGTGCTCCGGCGCCGGGGCACACCACCAAGGCCCTGTACACCATCGCGCAGATCGGCGGGGTGCGCGGGATCTTCCGCTCGGACGACTACGGCGCCTCGTGGGTGCGGGTGAACGACGACCAGCACCAGTGGGGCAACATCGGCGCGGCCATCACCGGCGACCCGCGGGTCTACGGCCGGGTGTACGTGGGGACGAACGGTCGGGGGATCGTGTACGGGGATCTGACCGGGGGGTCGACTTCGACCTCTTCGACCTCTTCGACGTCCTCGACGTCTTCCACGTCCTCTTCTCCCTCGACCACGCCGAGCACCACGCCGAGCACGACTCCGTCGACAACGCCGAGCACGACCCCGTCGACCACGCCCAGCACGACACCGTCCTCTGGAGGCGGCTGCCACGTCACCTACACCAAGGCGAGCGAGTGGGGCGGCGGCTTCACCGCGAACGTCACCGTCGCGAACACCGGTTCGAAACCCTGGACCGCGTGGACCGTCGGGTGGAAGTTCCCCGGCGATCAGAAGGTCACCAGCGGCTGGAACGCGACCGTCACGCAGTCCGGCAACACCGTGACCGCCGTCAACATGAGCTACAACGGCGCGGTGGCCGCGGGCGCCTCGGCATCCTTCGGCTTCCAGGGCACCTGGACGTCGAACGACACCAGTCCGACCGCCTTCACCGTCAACGGAGTCGCCTGCACCTGACAGGCTCTGTTGTATCCGACAGTTCAGTAGGGCGGCGCCGTCAGGCGCCGCCCTTGCACTCTCACTAAGATCGTCACCCGAGGAGCCCACGCCACACCGAAATCCAAGGAGGCCCGCCGGGTGCTCGCGCTCGCCGTGATCGTCGTGGTCGGCGCGGTGGTGCTCGCCAGCGGCGTGGCCGGGCGGCGCACCGGCATCGCCCCGCCGGTGCTGATGCTCGCCGGGG
Organism: Catenulispora sp.; assembly: GCA_013362315.1. Taxonomy (GTDB): domain Bacteria; phylum Actinomycetota; class Actinomycetes; order Streptomycetales; family Catenulisporaceae; genus Catenulispora. The sequence goes on from JABFWL010000682.1 coordinate 14,691, forward strand.
GCGTGCTGCTGGGGTTCGTGCCGCGGCTGCGGACGGTCGAGCTGCCGCCGGACATCGTGCTGCTGGTGTTCCTCCCGGCGCTGCTCTACTGGGAGGCGATCAACAGCTCGCTGCGGGCGATCCGGCGCGCCTTCCGGGGCGTGGTGCTGATGAGCACCGTGCTGGTGATCCTGACGGCGGGCGCGGTGGCCGCGGTCGCGAACGCGTTCGGCGTGCCGTGGGGTCCGGCCTGGATCCTGGGCGGCGCGCTGGCGCCGACCGACGCCACGGCCGTCGCGGCGCTGGGCCGGGTGCTGCCCCGGCAGGCGCAGGAGGTGCTGCAGGCCGAGAGCTTGATCAATGACGGCACCGCGCTGGTGGTCTACGGGATCGCGGTGTCGATCACGACCGGCGACGACCACTTCAGCGCGGTGCACATCGGCTGGCTGTTCCTGCGCTCCTACCTCGGCGGGCTCGGCGCCGGCGTGCTGGTGGCCGTGGTCGCGGTGCAGGTGCGCAAACGGCTGGACGACCCGCTGCTGACGAACCTCGCGCTGCTGCTCGTGCCGTTCACCGCCTTCCTGCTCGCCGAGGAGATCGACGCCTCCGGCGTGCTGGCGGCGGTCGCGTGCGGACTGATCATGAGCCAGGTCGGGCCGCGCATCGGGACGCCGGCGGTGCGGCTGATCTCCCAGGGCTTCTGGTCGCTGGGTACGTATGTCCTCAACGGCGCGCTGTTCGTCCTGGTCGGCTTGCAGTCGCAGTCGGCGGTGCGCGGCCTGACCAGTTTCGACCTGAAACGCGCGCTGTGGATGGTGGCGGCCGTCTGCCTGGTGCTGATCGCCGTGCGCATGGTCTTCCAGTTCGTGGCCATCTACGTCATCCGCGCGCTGGACCGCCGGCCCTCGCAGCGGGCCCGGCGCGTCAGCCACCAGTTCCGGGTCGTCGTCGGCCTGTCCGGGTTCCGGGGCGCGGTGTCGCTGGCCGCCGCGCTGGCCGTGCCGGTCGCGGTCGGCGGCGGCGGGACGCTGCCGGACCGGGACGTCATCGTGTTCGTCACGGCCGGGGTGATCGCGGCCCTGATGCTCCAGGCCTTCCTGCTGCCGCCGGTGGTCCGCTGGGCGAACCTGCCGGAGGACACGGTGATCGAGGACGAGCGCCGGATGGCCGAGCGCACCGCCGCCGAGGAGGCGCAGGCCGCGCTGCCGGACGTCGCGGCCGCGCTGCAGACGCCGCCGGAGGTCGTGGCGATAGTGCGGCACGAGTTCGAGAAGCACGCGCGGCTGCGGCAGCTCGGTACCGAGGACGAGGAGGACGAGGACTTCGACGTCGACGCCGCCGAGCGCCTGCGGGAGTTCGACGACCGCTACCGCGAGCTGCGCCTGGCCTTGATGGAGAGCAAGCGGGCCACGGTGCTGCGGCTGCGGCACGAGGACCGCATCGACGACGCCGTGCTGCGCCGGATCCAGGAGCATCTGGACCTTGAGCAAGTGCGGCTGACGCGCGAGAACCTGGTGTGAGGCAGGCAGACATCCTCTCGGCGTCAAGACATCCGGATCAGGCTGATGAGATGGTCGCCGGCCAGGTCCAGCGCGGCGCGGGCGCCGGCGTCGTCGCCCTCGTTCAGCCACAGCAGGGTCAGGCCGTCCATGACCGCGATGAGGTAGCGAGCGATGACCGGCACCGGCACCGTCCAGGTCACATCCGAGCTGTGGGCCAGGGAGTCGATCAGCTTCGAGGCACCCTCGATGTAGGCCTCGTACTGCCTTTTGGCGACGGTCGCCAGGCCCGGGTGGCGGAGGGCGTACTGCGTCAGCTCGTAGGTGACGCGGTGCTCGCCGGGGTTCGCCATCAGGTGCTGCCAGTAGGAATCCAGTGCGGCGCGCACCTTGTGCTCGACGCTGCCCTCGGCGCCGAGCCGTTCCACGGCCAGGTCGAGAGTGTGGGCGGTGATCGTCCCGATGACGTTCTCCAGCAGCTCCTGCTTGGAGCGGAAGCTGTAGTGGAACGCGGCCAGCGCCATGCCCGCCTCGGCGACGATCGAGCGGGTGGTGGCCTTGGCCACGCCGTCGCGCACCATGACCCGGATCGCCGCCTCCACCAGGAGGTCGCGGCGTTCGTCGACGGCTATGCGGGGCATCGGTCACCCTTTCCGCAGAAGCGACGCCCGGACCGCGAGCGGCCCGGGCGACGAATGGTTCTGCGATGGTCCGGTCAGTTCGCACTGCGGTGCGACGGATACTGTACGACCTGTTGGAACGTCGGCCGGTTCTGCCAGTTGCTCTGCGCGTCGGTGATGCCGCCCAGCGGGTGCTGCTGGATGGAGTCGGCGCACCACTGGTCGCCGGCCGAACAGACCGAGTCGGCCGGGTAGACGGTGTTCGCCGGCGTCGCGATCGCCGTCGACAGCGCGGCCAGCAGCGCCTGCCGGCACTGCGTCAGGTCGCCGTTGCCGCAGTAGCGCTGGGAAAGAGGGCCCTGCACCGGCTTGCCGAGCAGGCTGCGCAGATCCTTGTCGACGTAGGAGTACCAGCCGGACTGGAACGAGGAGCCCTTGTGCGACACGCCGGCTTCCGAACCCCCATAGGGGGAGTCGTCGACGCTGAGGGCGCCGGTCATGGCGGTGTAGAGCGGATCGCCCATGCCCGGATCGAACTCGGCCTTCACCAGCAGCGGCCACCACGCGTCCATGATGCGGATCGCGTCGGAGTCGGCGTACTTGTGGCTGCCGGCGGAGGTCTCCCGACGCTTGGCGCCGTCGGCCAGCCAGGTGCGCAGCTCGTTCACGGCGGCGGCCTGAGCCGGGTCGGTGGGCGTCCCGACAACCTGCAGCAGCTCCGGCAGCACGGTCTCACCGCGCAGGTCGGTGACCGCCGCGTCCTCCATGGCCCGGGCCAGCGAAGCACGGCTGACCTTCTGGCCGCTGGTGATCAGGCTCTTGATGCGGCTGTTCAGCAGGTTGCTGCGATAGATCGAACCGTCACCGAACCCTGAGACGGTGTAGTCCTTGGCGATCTTGTTGTTCCACGACTCGTAGTAGTCCTGGTCGACCGAGTTCGGGTGCGCGGCGACCGGCGTGTTCGCGACCGTGTTGGTGCTGGGATCCCAGTTCAGCCACTGGTGGGCGGCGTCAGCGGTGATCGGCAGGTTCGGGTCGTCGACTGCCGGACGCGTCGGGTTCAGGCCCGAGTTGTAGTAGGCGGTGTGCTGGCTGTCGACATAGAACCAGTTGAAGGTGTAGGTGATGTTCGACGCCGCCTGCTGGAACCCGGCCGGACCGGTCACCACGCTCGGGTCGTTGAACATCTGGAAGCCGAGGATGGTGTCGACCTCGTGCAGATAGGTGGAGCGCAGCTGCGTATAGGCGACCGGCTTGCCGCCGACGGTGGCGCGTGCCTGCACGATGCCGAAGTCGGTGCGGAACGCGATCAGCTTGTACGAGCCGGCCGGAGTACTGTCGGCCGCGGTGGGACTCCAGGAGTCGTCCCGCTCGACCTGCTGCATCGGCGTGCAGACGCCGTTGTAGAGGTAGGCGCTGGAGTTCTTCGTGGCGGGGGAGCCATCGGTGTTGCAGAGCTGGACCGCGAAGGTGTCGATGATGTCCTGGCCGGCCGAGGTGGCGCTCCAGGAGTAGTCGGCGCCCCGGCCGAGCTCCACGTAGAAGTTCAGGCCGGCGAAGGCCGCCCCGCGGGCGCTGATGCCGGGCGCCTGGATCTCCTCGAGCATGAGGAGCTGCGGGGCGAAGTAGCCGGTCTGCGGCCCGAAGACCGCGACCGGGTTGCCGGTGTCGGTGTACTGGCCGGAGACGACGAGTGCGTTGGACATGCCGCGCTTCTGGGCGAAGAGGTTGGCGGGCAGCACACCGGGGTTGGACGTGGCAGAACCAGACGTCGCAGAGCTGGACGTCGCCGACCCGGTCGGATCGAAGACGATCTGCTGCGGCGTCACCGACCCCGGGTCGGGCATCGCCACACCGCTGGCGTTCGCCGGACTGCCGTTGAACGGGAAGCTCTGCCCCGAGTGCAACGTCAGGTCCGCCTCGGGGTCGTTCTCCTCACGGAAGGACTGCCACATCTGGTCACCGGCAGCCACGCCGTACTTGGCCTCGGCGGCCTCCTTCACCAGTGCCGAAGCCACCTGGTTGCCGCCCCCGGCACCGAACAGCGCCCCCACGACCGAGCCGATGGCCACCAGGTCCGTGGGCTGGAACGGCTGGATCCCGTCGCCGGTGAAGACGTTCGCATTCCCGGTGAGGTCGTACTCACCCGGGAAGTCGTCTCCAGCCTTCACATCCGCGATGTACCTGTTCAGACCATTGAGATAGTCCGTCATGTCCTGGTACGCCTGCGCACCGCGCGAGCCGGCGGCCTTCACCCGGTCGATCTGGGCCTGCAGATCCGCCTCGGTGTACGCACCGTTCAGGTAGAACTGCTGCTCCAGCTGCCGGTTCCCAGCAGCGCCCCCAGCAAAGCTGGACAGCTGCCCACGCCCGACATGCCGGAAGACGTCCATCATCCACAGCCGGTCCTGCCCCGCCGCGTATCCGGCCCCGTACTCACCACCCGAGCGCGTGGTGCCATAGATATGCGGGATGCCCTGCTTGTCACGCGTGATGGTGACATCCGACCGGCCGCCGGGATTCAGCGTGCTGCTGACCTGCCCGGCCGGCACCCCGAAGGAGGCGTCATCGAAGAAGCTCCCGAGCGTACCGTTGGTCAGCCCCGTGTACCCGTCAACGAGACCGGCGTACTTACCGAGCTGGTCGTCAGTATTCCCCGGCCGCCCCCCGGTGGCCTTGAACCAGAGGATCTGCGCCAAAGTAGCGCTGCCGTTCTCCCCAGGCGGAAGGATGTCATTGCACTGGCCGAGGCAGTAGTCCGCCGCGCCGGCAGCAGGCACGCTCGAAGCCGCGACCGCAACACGCGGCTGCCCCACGACTGCCGTCGCCGACACCGCAGACACGCCCAACGCCCCACCGACCGCCAACGCGGTCAAGGCAGCAGCCATAGTACGGGCACGAATATGCATGCTCGGTCTCCTCTCGGGAACTGTGGCGCCGCGCACGCTACTACCGAGTAACCCGAGTGGAAAGACCTATGGGCCACCCGACTGGGACCCTTGACCCACTGACCGCCAAAAAACGAAGAACCCCGCCTACCAGCCCAACTCGTGCAGCCGCTCGTCATCAATACCGAAGTGATGACCAACCTCATGCACCACCGTGGTCCGCACCTCACGCACCACATCGTCGAAGCTCTGGCAGATCTTGAGAATCTCGTTCTTATAGATGGTGATCCGATCCGGCAGCACCCCGCTGTACCACTCGCCGCGCCCCGTGAGAGGGACGCCTTCGTACAGGCCCAGCAACCCGGCGTAAGGCGCCTCATCCTCGACGACCACGGCGACATTGCGCATCTGCCTGGCCAGGGCCTCTGGGATGGAGTCGAGGGCCTGCCCGACCAGCTGTTCGAACTGCTCGGGTGCGATCGTGATCACGTTCTCATGGTAGCCGGGTTGCTCGGTGAGCTCTCGTGGTGCAGGCGGTCGACCGCGGTCACGTAGTACGTGTAGTCCTGCCCGGCCGCCGCGCTGGTGTCGGTCCACGCATTGAACAGGCCTGGCACCGCACGGACCGTCCCGAGCAGGTTCTTCGCGTCCGCGAAGTCGCACCCACGGTGTGGCGGCGGGCCCGCGAAACGGTAGACCGCGTAGTACGCGGCCTCCGGCCCGTGCGGCCGGCGGTGCAGCCACTCCAACTCCACGCCGCTGGAGCTGTGGCTGCGGCACGCCGCCGTCAGCGCGGTCCGCTCCGGCGCGGGCCCGGCATGCCGGGCCATCTCGGGCACGAGCGCCGGGTAGCCGTACAGGTCGTCGATCAGCCGGCTCTGGAAGCCGAGCGGGTCGGTGAGCAGCTTGGTGATGTTGAAGAAGATGTCGCCGGCCGCCTCGGGGTACTTCCGGTTCAGGATCAGGTGGTTCGGCATCTCGTCCGGGTCCAGCCACGCCGGCGGGCTGGAGATGCCGATCTTGGAGACCGTCTGGCCGATGAGCAGCTGGGTGCCGGTGCCGTCGACGGCCTTGGCCCACCAGTCCAGTAGCACATCGTAGGCGGCTACCGGGAAGCCGATGTTCCAGTAGATCTGCGGAGCGATGTAGTCCAGCCAGCCCTTCCGCACCCAGCTGCGGGTGTCCGCGTAGAGGGCGTCGAAGGATTGCAGGCCGTTGGTCGCCGAGCCGAGGGGGTCGGTCGCGGCGTTGCGCCAGATGCCGAACGGGCTGATGCCCCACTTGAGCCAGGGCTTGGTGGCCCGCAGCTCCGATTGCAGGGTGCTGACAAGGCGGTCGATGTTGGCGCGGCGCCAGTCGGCTCTGCTGGCGAATCCGCTGCCGTAGGCGGCGTAAGCGGCGTCGTCCGGGAAGTCGGCGGTGCCGACCGGGTACGGGTAGAAGTAGTCGTCGAAGTGGATGCCGTCGATGTCATATCGGCTGGCCACGTCGGTGATCACCGCGACGTCGAAGTCCAGCACCTCCGGCAGCCCCGGGTTGTAGTACAGCTGGCCGCCGTACTGCACGCACCAGTCCGGGTGCACGCGGGCGGGGTGCGTCGGTACCAGCTTGCTCGGGTCAGGCTGCGTGGAGACCCGGTAGGGATTCAGCCAGGCGTGCAGTTCCAGGTTGCGCTGATGCGCTTCTGCGACAGCGAACGCCAGCGGGTCGTATCCGGGGTTCTGGCCCTGGGTGCCGGTCAGGTACTGCGACCAGGGCTCATGCTCTGAGGCATACAGCGCGTCGGCTGCCGGACGAACCTGGAGGTACACCGCGTTCATCCGCATCCGGGCTGCGGCGTCCAGCAGAGCTCTGAGCTCAGCCTGCTGGTGTTCGGCGCTGAGGCCCGGTGTGGAGGGCCAGTTGATGTTGGAGACGCTGGCGATCCACACGCCGCGCAGCTGCCGCTTCGGGTGCGCGGGGTCGCCGGTGCAGTCGCCGGAAAGCGGCTCGGCAGCCGATGCCGGTGTGATCCCGGCCGGCAGCCCGCCGGCCAGTGCCGCCGAAACACCCGCGGACACCCCGAGAAAGCCTCTACGACTAGGGGGAATCGTCATCGCTATCGCCACCTCACTGTGATGGAAACGGAGCCTGACACCCCGCCAGTCGTCACGCTGACCGTCACGCTGCCGGGCGAATGAGCCGTCACCACACCGCTGCCGGGATCCACCGAAGCCACCGCCGGATCCGAGGACTCCCAGTGCCGCGAAGCCGGGTCGGCGATCGGCACCTGCAACGCGGTGGCGTCGGTGCCGGTCAGCGAGGTGCCGGTGGCGGTCAGCTGCTCGGTGCCGCCGACGCTCAGCGCCGGGGCCGTGGCGGTCACCGCGACCGAGGACAGCAGGGGCTGCACCGCGAACTGCACCGTGCCGTCCGGCTGGATGTCGAAGAGCCCGTAGTTGTAGAAGCCGCCCTGCCCGACCGGCGCGTAGGGGGTCGCGCCGAGGTCGGCGACGACGAAGTTCGGGATCCCGTTCGGGGACTCGGTGCCGTCGGGCAGCCGCACGTCCTCGGCCCAGCCGCGGGCATGGCCGAACAACATCAGCACATGCACGTCCGGGTGCGTCTTTTGGTAGCGCTGCACCAACCGCTCATACATCCGCGCCTCAAAACGATCCGAGAACTGACTGTCGGCGCGCGGATGCGGGTCGTAGGCCGGCACATGAGTAGCGACAATCGCAACCTTCTGCGTGTTCTCCGTCAGCTCCTGCGCGAGCCACGGATACTGCGACCGATCAGTATCCACGTTCTGATACGGGTCCGAGGCTGTGATACCAATGTGCCCGCTGTCAGTGACGATGACCCGAGCCGCACCCTGGTCATAGGCATAGTGCGTGGCACCGAAAACGCCCGCGAAATCACCGTTCTCCGGCGTCGCACCCTGCGTGATCTCATGATTCCCGACCGCGTCCCGATAGGGGACTCCGAGACCGTCGAGCAGACCCTTGAGATACGTCAGATCCCCGGTCTGCCCATCATCGGCCATATCGCCGAGCGCCTGCACCATCGAGGGCTTCGCCTGAGCCGGCAGCTTTGCGAGCAACCCGGGCATGGCGTTCAGGGCGACGCTACCGGTACCGCCCGGATTGGCAGCGCTGACGTGCGCGTCGTCGAAGGCCGCGATGGTCGTGCCGCCGGCCTTGAAAGAGTCCACATCGGTGAACTGCAACCACGACGGGTTCTTCGGGATCGCCGTGTAGACCGGCGGCACCGGCGGCCGCGGCGAGTACACAGCCTGCAAATCGGCCACATGGATGTCGCCGGTCAGATTCGGCCCTGGCTTGATCACGACCAACCCGAGATAGTTGATCCGCAGCGGATACTGCAGCCCCGGCGGCAGCTTGGCCACAACGTACTGCCAGCCGTCGAATGTGACGCCAGTCGGATAGAAGCTCGTCGGCTGGTTGGTGGACTGCCAGATACCGACGTTCAGAGTCACTATGCCCGGGGCCAGTCCCGCGCCCGGCCGTGAGGCCAGGTCCGCGTTGCCCTTGACCCACACGCCGATCCCGATCGGCGCCTGCGAACCGTTGAGCAGCGGGATCTGCTCGCTGTCCGGGTCGTTGAGGTAGACGCTGAGGTCGAGGGTCTTGCTGACGTACGGATAGTTGTAGCGCACGTCGAAAGACCCCACGTCGCCAGGAAACGCCTTCGTGTCCGGGTCGAAGGACAGCGCGCCGTTGTTCGAGCTGTGCGGCCCGGGGCTGGGAACCTTGCGCGGATAGACGTTCATATACGAGTCAGTAATCGACCACTTGGAGATGTCGCTGAGCGCGTCGACGCCGACGGTGGAGCGGCCGACGGCGACGCTGACGGTGGCGGACCTGCCACCCGCGCGCGCCGTCACGGTGGCCATGCCCGAGCCTGAGGAGGCAGCGGTGAATGTCCCGTCGGCCGCCACGCTGCCGAGCGTCGGCGGATCGACGGTCCACGTCACGGCGGAGGTCGGCAAGTCGACGGCGGTACCGTCCGGCGCCGTGGCCCTCGCGCTGAGCAGCTGCGTGCCGCCGCTGTCCAGGTCGGCCTGGTTCGGCGTCACCGTCAGTGTTTTGCCTGACGGCACGACGGCCAGCGGGACCACCGCGTGCGCGTGACCCGCGGTGACATGCAGGACGCCGAAGCCCGGACGGCCACTGAACGTCAGCGTGCTGCCATGCACTGAGGCCAGCCAGGGCGGGGAGACCTTCACAGTCGCCTCGTCGCGGGCCGGATTGTCACGATCGTCGAGCCCGTACGCGCAGACCGGCACGGTGGTGCCGGCGAGAACGGTGAGCGGCCGGTTTTGATCTTCCGGGACCGCAGCGTCGTCTCCCGGGACCACAGCCTCGTTGACCACGGCCTCGACCGCCGGTCCGGGCTTCTTCTCGGTGCTGTAGATGAACAAGCCGTTGGCCACCGGCCGCTCGTGCCCATCCGACGGGACGTTCAAGACCGAGGCCTGAGTCTGCCCGGGCAACCGCCCGACCATCTGCGTGGACCCGCCACTATCGAACAAGATCGCGTTATACGCGCCGTGCTGCATCATCCACCCCGCGATCTGCGGGCGCGTCAGCCCCTGCGCGGTGTCCTCCGGCTGGTGCCCGTCGAAGGCGGCGAACACGGCGTGCTTGCCGTCCTGGGTGACGCCGACCGCGGTGACCGGGTTGTCGACATTGTTCTCGCCGGGGCCGGTGAGCGGCACGGCACGCTGGCCGTTCTGGACCAGCACGGCTCCGCCGGACAGGGCTTGGACGACGTCGGAGTCCGGGCCGATCTGCTCGCTGACCGCGAGACGGTCGCCGACGTGGACGTTCTGGCTCAGCCACTGAGCCTGGCTGCCGGAACCGGCCAGTTCCTCGGTGCCGGGCGCGAGCTGCGCGAGGTCTGTGACCCCGGCGGTGACCGCGTCCACGACAAGGGTGGTGCCGTCGGCGTCGAGATGTCCGGCGGCGACGGTCGAGGCCGGGATCGGCGAGGGGGTGCCGAGGTCGGGGGTGATGCGGACGAGGGCGCTGCCGGACAGCGCGTCGACGGCGTTGACCGTGGTGATCGCGGCGCTGACGCCGCTCGCGCCGTCGGTGACGGTGCCGGTGTAGGTCTCGGTGCCGATGCCGATGCCGCCGTCGTGCCGGACCCACAGGTCGGCGTTCCAGGCCGGGTCGGGACTCTTCACCAGGCGGCCGTCGATGACGACCATGCCGAGCGGGCGGCCGCTGGCGTAGATCTGGAAGAAGTCGCCGTTGACGCCGGCCACCGCGCCGGTGCGGTGCGCCATCGAGGAGGGCACCTCGTCGACGGCGTCGGTGAGGTGGTCGTGGGACTCCACGACGCCGAGCCGCACGTTGGGGTCGGCGAGGTCGACGTCGAGGACCTGTGCCCGCTGCGCGCCGCCGACGGTCTGGAGCAGGTCCGCGTGCTGCCGGACGCCGCGTGTCAGGGTCTTGTCGGGGGTGACCTTCTCGTCGACGACCAGCGGCCACTGGTCGGGCGTCGGCGGCAGCCAGTTCGAGGCCACGGTGCCGCCTGTGGCGTTGGAACCGGTCGCGGCGCAGACTCCGGCGCCGTTGACAGGGCCGGTGACCGTCATGCAGACGGCGGCGGCCGCGAAGCCAGCAGCGGCCAGCCGGCCTCGCCGTGATCGCAGGGGACGTGTACGCCTCGACACCATGCCTCCCTCAACGGCGCAGCTCTCGACGCCGCTTGGTATTTTGTGGATTCTACGCAACCTTAGTCGGGAATCAAGGCGCTTAATCCACGAGAATCCAACGTCCGGGTGACAGGTGTCCGACGCCGGACCGAACGGGGAAGGGCCCGTGTCAGCCCGGCGCGCCGTGGCGAGCGGTCAGGCGGACTGCCAGAGTTCGATCCGATTGCCCTCAGGGTCGGTGACCCACCCGAAGCGCCCGACGCCATCCATGTCCTGGATCTGCTCGGCCACGTCGGCGCCCTTGGCGCGCAGCTGCGCGAGCATCGCGTCCAGATCGCGCACCCGGAAGTTCAGCATGGTCTGCTGCCGACCGGACCCGAAGTAGTCGGTGTCGGCCTCGAACGCCGCGAACACCGTCGGACCGGCCTCCTGCTGCCACAGGCCGTTCTCGTCAAGATCCAGCCCGAGGCTGTCGCGGTACCACGCGCTCAGCGCCGCCGGATCGGCCGCACGCAGGAAGTAGCCGCCGATGCCGAGTACGCGCTCCATGGCCGCCATCTTGCCAGGCCTGGAACTGTCGGCGCGGGAAGTTCGGCGACGTAGCCGCATGGACTGGCAGGGTGTAGTTCATGAACGATCATTGCCTGAGTGACGGCATAGTCGCACTGCGCGCGTGGACCGACGACGATGGCGCCTGGTACGCCGACACCGCACGCGATCCGCTGATCCAGCACGCAGGTGATCAAGGGCAGTCTGTGGCCGATGTCGGGATTCTCGCTGACGGCTCCGGATGACGGAGTTCGTCAATAAGGACCCTGCCAGCTATTATGGCACGCGGCCGTTTCATATTGGGGAAGGTGGTGCCGATGTTCTTGGAACGTCCCAGCTCACGGCGCCATCGGCCAGACAATGCGCGAATAGTCTAGCCGATCGCGGAATGCTCTGCGCATATCTCTTTTCGCTGAGAATCAGCTCTTCCTTCGCTTTGGCTTCTGGTTATCAAAGGTGCTCCCCGCATGTCCTTGGCGTCCCCTACTTCCCCGTCCCCTGTCGTGCCCGCGCCCGATCCGCGTCGCTGGACGGCGCTCGCGTTCATCGGCCTCGCCCAGCTGATGGTCGTGCTGGACGGCACGGTGGTGAACATCGCGCTGCCGTCGGCGCAGCACGACCTCGGCTTCTCCGACGCCGACCGGCAGTGGGTGGTCACCGCGTACGCGCTGCCGTTCGGGGCGCTGCTGCTGTTCGGCGGGCGGCTGGCCGACCGGGTGGGGCGCAAGCGGGCGTTCCAGGCCGGGGTGATCGGGTTCGCGCTGGCCTCGGCGCTGGGGGCGGCGTCGGTGGACACCGGGATGCTGCTCGGCGCGCGGGCGTTGCAGGGCTGCTTCGGGGCGGTGCTGGCGCCGTCAGCGCTGTCGCTGGTGACGGTGACGTTCACCGAACCCGCCGAGCGCGCCAAGGCGTTCGGCATCTGGGGCTCCATCGCCGGCGGCGGGGCCGCGGTCGGGCTCATGCTCGGCGGGCTGCTGACGCAGTACCTGAGCTGGCGCTGGACGCTGCTGGTCAACGTCTTCTTCGCGGTCGTCGCGGCGGCCGGAGCCGCGGTGACGGTGCGGGAGCCGGCGCGGCACCGCGACCACGCGCGGCTGGACTTCCTCGGCATCTTCCTCGTCACCGGAGGGCTGGGCAGCCTGGTCTACGGCCTCTCCCGAGCCGAGTCCGACGGCTGGAGCGCGCGGCAGACCGTCAGCCTGCTGATCGTCGCCGGGGCCGCGCTGGTGCTGTTCGTGATCGTCGAGGCGGTGACGAAGGCGCCGCTGCTGCCGCTGCGGGTGGTGTGGAACCGGGACCGGGGCGGCGCGTATCTGTCGCTGGGCCTGGCGATCATCGGCATGTTCGGCGCGTTCCTGTTCCTCACCTACTACCTGCAGTCGGTGCGGGGCATGTCGCCGATCCGCAGCGGGGCGGCGTTCCTGCCGATGGTCGGCGGGATGCTGGTCGGCGCGACCCAGATCAGCGCCCGGCTGATGACGCGGGTGCGGCCCCGGTACCTGATGCCGCCGGGGTTCCTGATCGGCGCGGCGGGCATGATGGCGCTGACCCGGATCACGCCGGACAGCCCGTACCCGACCTGGGTGCTGCCCGGCACGATCGCGCTCGGCCTGGGCATGGGGTGCGCGTTCATGCCCGCGATGAACGTCGCCACCGGCGGCGTCGATCCGCGCGACGCCGGGGTGGCCTCGGCGATGGTCAACACCTCGCAGCAGGTGGGTGGCGCGGTCGGCACGGCGCTTCTGAGCACCCTGGCTCTGAGCGCCACGCGCCGCTACACCGACGCCCACGCCGCCGCCTCGCCCGACGCCGCGGCGCTGCGCACGCAGGCACAGGTGCACGGCTTCATCACCGCGTTCTGGTGGGCGGCCGGGCTGCTGGCCGCCGCGGCGGTGGTGGCGTTCGTGCTGATCAGCTTCCGCGTGCGGCCGGCGGTTGTGGCGGATTCGGGGGCGGCGGGAGCCGCGGTGGGCGTGGCAGGTGCGGCGGCACCGGGAAACGCCCGCGCCGGGGCACCCGCGCCGATGGCGGAGGAAGCGCCACAGCCGTCGTACCCGCCGTTGCCGATGCACGACGCCGTGTCCTTCTACGACACCGAGGCCGCCGGGGCCGCCGGAGTCACCGCCGTCACCGAGGCGCAGCACGGCATGACAGACTTCGGATTCGCCGCCCCGCCGCTGGTCCACCAGGGCCACCGGCTCCACCCGACCGCCCCCTACAACGGCGACGGCGTCCTGGTCCACGGCCGGGTGCGGGACCGCGACGGCGGCCCCATGCCCCGCACCGTCGTCACGGCCGTCTCCCCGCAGGGGCGGCAGGTCGGCCGGGCCCGCAGCGGCGAGGACGGCGGCTACCAGCTGCTGCTGCCACGGCAGGGCACGTACGTCCTGATCGTCGCCGCCGACGGCCGCGAACCGGAGGCCTCGACCGTCACCGCGCGGGAGCGCAGCGTCGGCCACGACATCGTGCTGGCCGAGCGCGGCCGGCTGACCGCCGCCGTCCGCTCCGCCGACGGCGCGCCGCTGCCCGGCGCCACCCTGATGCTCACCGACCCGGACGGCGAGCTGATCACCACCCGCCGCACCGCCGACGACGGCATCCACACCTTCCGCGACCTGCCGTTGGGGCGGCTCACCCTGGCCGTCGACGCCCCCGGCCATCGCCCCGCGGCGCTGGCCGTCACCG
>JABFWL010000351.1 GCA_013362315.1 Catenulispora sp.
GTTCTCGGCGAGCGCGACCGCGGTGTTCAGCGCGGTCTGGCCGCCCAGCGTCGGCAGCAGCGCGTCCGGGCGCTCCTTGGCGATGATCTTCTCGACGAACTCCGGGGTGATCGGCTCGACGTAGGTGGCGTCGGCCACCTCCGGGTCGGTCATGATCGTCGCCGGGTTGGAGTTGACCAGGATCACGCGCAGGCCCTCGCTGCGCAGCACCCGGCAGGCCTGGGTGCCGGAGTAGTCGAACTCCGCCGCCTGGCCGATCACGATCGGGCCGGAGCCGACGACCAGGACGGACTTCAGGTCATTGCGCTTCGGCATCTCAGGCCTGGCCCTTCTCGTTCTTCTGCGCACTCATCAGGTCCGTGAAGCGGTCGAACAAGTAGGCCGCGTCGTGCGGACCGGCAGCCGCCTCGGGGTGGTACTGGACGCTGAAGGCCGGCACGTCGAGCGCCCTCAGCCCCTCCACCACGTTGTCGTTGAGGCAGACATGAGATACCTCGACTTTTCCGAACTCCGTCTCGGTGACCTGGTCCAGCGGCGCGTCCACGGCGAACCCGTGGTTGTGCGCGGTCACCTCGACCTTGCCCGTGGCACGGTCCTGCACCGGCTGGTTGATGCCGCGGTGGCCGTACTTGAGCTTGTAGGTGCCGAAGCCGAAGGCTCGGCCGAGGATCTGGTTGCCGAAACAGATCCCGAACACCGGGATCCGGCGCTCCAGGACGGCGCGCACGATCGGGACCATCGTCTCCTCGGTGGTCTCCGGGTCGCCGGGGCCGTTGCTCAGGAAGAAGCCGTCCGGCTCCAGCGCGAGCACGTCCTCCAGGCTCGCGGTGGCGGGCAGCACGTGCACCCGCGCGCCGCGCTCGGCCATCCGGTGCGGCGTCATGGACTTGATGCCGAGGTCGTACGCGGCGACGGTGAACCTGTGCTCGCCGATCGGCTCGACCACGTAGCCGTCCGGCGTGGTGACGTCGCCGACCAGGTCCGCGCCGGCCATCTCCGGGCTCGCCTTCACCTTCTCGACCAGCGTCGCCGGGTCGGCGCCGGCGGCCTCGCCGGAGAACACGCCGCAGCGCATGGCGCCGCGCTCGCGCAGATGCCGCGTGATGGCCCGGGTGTCGACGCCGGAGATGCCGACGATTCCCTGCGCGAGAAGCTCCTCGTCCAGGGAGCGCTGCGCGCGCCAGTTGGAGGTGACGCGGCTGGGGTCGCGCACCACGTAGCCGGCCACCCAGATCCGGCGGGACTCCGGGTCCTCGTCGTTGACGCCGGTGTTGC
Source organism: Catenulispora sp. (assembly GCA_013362315.1). Classification (GTDB taxonomy): domain Bacteria; phylum Actinomycetota; class Actinomycetes; order Streptomycetales; family Catenulisporaceae; genus Catenulispora. Next base: position 1,276 of record JABFWL010000351.1, read on the forward strand.
CGATGTGCGGCGCGGTCATCACCACCACCTGGCGGTGGTAGGACGGGTCGGTCAGCGTCTCCTGGTAGCCGGTCATGCCGGTGGTGAAGACCGCCTCGCCGTAGGTCTCGCCGACCGCGCCGTAGGCGTCGCCGCGGAAGGTCCGTCCGTCCTCCAGGACCAGGATCGCCGGGGGTCGCAAGCTCATGACGACGGCCTTTCTGTTGCGCTGACAGCGAGGTGGGCCTCCAGAGCCCGGACCAGTTCATCAGTCCCGAAGCGGGGCTTGAGGCCGGTGTCCAGCGTGCGGTCACCGTGCTGCCAGCTGATGACGACCAGGCCTTCCTCGCGGAGGTACTTGCCGGCCATGCCGGTGGCCAGGCGGACGCCGCGCACCGCGGCGGCCGGGATGAAGACCGGGGACGGCTCGCGCTCGATCAGCACGCCGGCGTCGGCCACGTGGACCCGGGCGTTGCTGCGCTCGCCGAGACCGTGCACCGCGATGCGGTCCAGCCAGTCACCCTCGGAGGTGGAGGAGACGTAGACCGCTTCGATGCCGTCCCCGCTGAAGACGCCCTCCGGCACCTCGTTCAGCGGGGCCACATCGGCCTGCCGGGCCTGGCGCTTCTTCCAGCCGCGCCACATCAGCAGGTAGATCCCGGCGAGCACCACGAGAGTGACGACGGTCCAGAGGATCCGCTGACCGACGTGGGTGACCGGGGCCGAGTGCTCGCCCGCGGCGGATATCACGGGGTTCTGGGTCACAGGGTTCATGATCACGGGGTTCATGCCAGCTTCCCGTCCAGCACGGTGGCGGTTCCGCGCAGGAACGTCGCGACCACCGCGCCGGGCAGCTCCATGCCCTGATACGGCGTGTTCTGCGACAGCGAGGCCAGCGCGGTGCGGTCCACGATCCGCTTCGCCTTGGGGTCCACCAGGACCAGGTTCGCCGGTTCACCGGGCTCGATGAGGCGGCCGTGCTTGTCGTCGACCTGGCCGATCCGCGCAGGCGCAGAGGACATCCGGTCGGCGACGTCGGCCCAGGTCATCAGCCCGGTGTCGACCATGGTGTGCTGGACGATCGACAGCGCGGTCTCCAGGCCGAGCATGCCCATGGCCGCCGCGGCCCACTCGCAGTCCTTGTCCTCGTGCGGATGCGGCGCGTGGTCGGTGGCGACGGCGTCGATGGTGCCGTCCGCCAGCCCCGCGCGCAGCGCCGTCACGTCCGCGGCGGTGCGCAGCGGCGGGTTGACCTTGTAGATCGGGTCGTAGCTCTGCACCAGGTCCTCGGTGAGGATCAGGTGGTGCGGGGTGACCTCGGCGGTGACCGGCCAGCCCTTGGACTTGGCCCAGCGGATCAGCTCCACCGAGCCGGCCGTGGAGACGTGGCAGACGTGCAACCGGGACTCGGTGTGCGCGGCGAGCAGGATGTCGCGGGCGATGATCGCCTCCTCGGCGACCGCCGGCCAGCCGGCCAGGCCCAGGATCCCGGACAGCTCGCCCTCGTTCATCTGCGCGCCCTCGGTCAGGCGCGGCTCCTGCGCGTGCTGGGCGATGACGCCGTCGAAGGCCTTCACGTACTCCAGCGCGCGCCGCATCAGGTTGGCGTCGGAGACGCACTTGCCGTCGTCAGAGAAAACCCGCACGCGCGCGGCCGAGTCGGCCATCGCGCCGAGTTCGGCCAGCCGCTCCCCGGCCAGCCCGACGGTCACGGCGCCGACCGGGAACACGTCGCAGAACCCGGCTTCCCGGCCCAGGCGCCAGACCTGCTCGACCACGCCGGCGGTGTCGGCGACCGGGTCGGTGTTGGCCATGGCGTGCACGGCGGTGAACCCGCCGAGGGCGGCGGCGCGGGTGCCGGTGTCGACGGTCTCGGCGTCCTCGCGGCCCGGCTCGCGCAGGTGGGTGTGCAGGTCGACCAGACCCGGCAGGGCGATCAGGCCGGTGGCGTCGATCACGACCGGGTCCCCGGCGGACACCACAGATCCGACCTCTGCGATGTTCCCGTCCCGCAGCAGGAGGTCGGCCGGCGCGCCGCCGAGGATGCTCGCGTTCTTGATCAGGTAGGTCGTGCTCACGCGGCGGCGCCCTTCGACTCGGTGTTCTCGTGCGGGTACTCCTGCGGCGCGACATGGCCGATGGCGGATTCGTTTCCGGACAGCAGCAGGTACAGCACCGCCATCCGGACGCTGACGCCGTTCGCGACCTGCTCGACGATCACCGAGCGGTCGGAGTCGGCGACCTCGGCGGAGATCTCCATGCCCCGGACCATCGGCCCGGGGTGCATGACGATCGCCTTGTCCGGCAGCCGGGCCAGGCGCTGCGCGTCCAGGCCGTAGCGGCGGCTGTACTCGCGCTGGGTGGGGAAGAACCCGCCGTTCATGCGCTCGCGCTGCACCCGCAGCATCATGATCGCGTCGCTGTCCGGGATCACCGCGTCCAGGTCGTAGGCCACCTCGCAGGGCCAGTTGGCGACCCCGACCGGCAGCAGCGTGGGCGGCGCGACCAGCGTCACCCGGGCGCCCAGGGTGGCCAGCAGCTGCACGTTGGAGCGCGCGACCCGGGAGTGCAGGACGTCGCCGACGATGGTGACCCGGCGGCCGTCGAAGCCGCCGAGGTGGCGGCGCATCGTGAAGGCGTCCAGCAGCGCCTGGGTGGGGTGCTCGTGGGTGCCGTCGCCGGCGTTGACCACGTGGCTGGTGGTCCAGCCGGCGTTGGCCAGGCGGTAGGCGGCGCCGGAGGCGCTGTGCCGGACCACGACCGCGTCGGCGCCCATGGCCTCCAGGGTCAGCGCGGTGTCTTTCAGGGATTCCCCCTTAGAGACGCTGGAGCCCTTGGCGGAGAAGTTGATGACGTCGGCGCTCAGCCGCTTGGCCGCCACCTCGAAGGAGGTGCGGGTGCGGGTGGAGTCCTCGAAGAACAGGTTGACCACGGTGCGTCCGCGCAGCGTGGGCAGCTTCTTGATGGGCCGGGCGGCCAGTCGGGCGATCTCCTCGGCGGTGTCCAGGATCAGGACCGCGTCGTCCTGGGACAGGTCGGCGGTGGACAACAGGTGGCGCCTCATATGGCCGTCTCGCTTTCGGTCGCCGGGTCCGTCCCGAGGTAGACGGCGTCGTGCCGCACGCCGTCGTGCTCGCGCAGCCGCACCTTGACGCTCTCGCGCTGCGAGGTGGGCAGGTTCTTGCCGACGTAGTCGGCGCGGATCGGCAGCTCCCGGTGGCCGCGGTCGACCAGCACGGCCAGCTGCACCGCGCGCGGGCGGCCGAGGTCGTTCAGGGCGTCCAGGGCGGCGCGGATGGTGCGGCCGGAGTACAGCACGTCGTCCACCAGGACGATCAGCCGGCCGTCGACCCCCTCGTCCGGGATCTCGGTGCGCTCCAGCGCGCGGGCCGGCTTCAGGCGCAGGTCGTCGCGGTACATGGTGACGTCCAGCGAGCCGACCGGGACGGTGGTGCCCTCGACGTCGGCGATGCGGGCGGCGATCCGCCGGGACAGGACGGCGCCGCGGGTGGGGATGCCCAGGAGCATCACGTCCTCGGCGCCCTTGGCGCGTTCGAGGATCTCGTGCGCTATCCGGGTCAGCGCCCGGGAGATGTCCGCCTCGTCGAGGACGGTTCTGGCACGCTCCGGCACGCCGGACGGTATTGCGGGCACGACAGTTAGACCCCCTTCTCTGCCTCACGGGACAGATCGTTAAAGGACTCGGTCAGCGCCGACTCTACCAGGGAGATCACGGAGGACCGGCACGAGCGCTCCGCCATCCGAGTGCGAAGCACTGCTGTGCGTGACATAAGCTGATTGGACCAGACCACCGGCAGTCATCGGTTGTCTTGACCGTGATGGGACTTGCACTGGGACTTGCGCAGACGAACAACCGCGCGTACCGTCACGCTAAGTCACCAACGGGTCATACCGGGGAACTGCCGATCCGCTGAACTGTGCCAGCCGTGTGGCGAGGGGAACACCAAGGCCGCAGTTGTGTCAATGGGGAGCTACATGTCCACCGAGTACGCGAAAGCGCTGGGCGTCCGACTGCGCGCCATCCGTTCCCAGCAGGGCCTGTCCCTGCACGGCGTGGAGCAGAAGTCGCAGGGACGCTGGAAGGCTGTCGTCGTCGGCTCTTATGAGCGCGGCGACCGGGCCGTCACCGTGCAGCGCCTGTCCGAGCTGGCCGAGTTCTACGGAGTGCCGGTCCACGAGCTGCTGCCGGGCACCGGCGCGCCGTCGTCCGCGAGCCACGAGCCCGGCGGCAAGCTGGTCCTGGACCTGGAGCGCCTCAAGGCGCTGCCGGTCGAGCAGGCCGGCCCGCTGCTGCGCTACGTCGGCAGCATCCAGAGCCAGCGCGGCGACTGGAACGGCCGCGTCATGACCATCCGCGGCGAGGACCTGCGGACCCTCGGCGTCATCTACGAGATGGCCCCGAACGACCTGGTCAAGATGCTCACCGAGTGGGACGTCCTGAACCCGGCCGCCGCCCGTCCGTTCACCGACGAGGACGGCGAGGGCGGCGCCTTCTCCGGCGGCTTCGCCGACGAGGACGAGGCGTAGACCACCACGGTCCAGAACGGTCCAGAACGGTCCACGTACGGCCCAGCACGGCCCCGTATGGCCCGCACGGCCCAGCAGGGTCCGCCACGGTCCAGCACGGCCCGCGCACGCCGGCCGGTCCACCGGCCTGCCGAGCCCGCTTCGAGCCCGCCCGCGCTTCGGCGCGCGGCGGGCTTCGGGCTGTTCGGGCGCGAAACGACGCGCCGCGAACACCACCGCCGACAGCGGACATCAGCCTTGGTGGGCGGCCTTGCGGGCGCGGTGGGCGCGGACCCGGCCGCGGGTGGCGCAGGCCGGGGAGGGGCACCAGCGGCGGCGGTCGTCGGGGTCGGCGAAGACGCCGCGGCAGTCGGACTCGGGACAGGTCTTCAGCGCGTGGCGTTCCGGGCCGGTCAGGTGGGTGGCGGCTTCGCGCGCGATGCGGGCCAGGGCCGCGGTGGCGGTCGTGGGGGCCGGCCGGGTGAGGCCCGACGCGGCGGGTTCCAGGATCAGCGGGTCGTCGTTGTCCCGCAAGAAGGCGATCAGCCAGAGCGCGGCATCGGACACAGCGACGTCGGTCGCCGCGGCCTCCCCGGTGGCCGCCGACAGCGCGAGCGGACGAAGCGTCTCCCGCAGTCGGATCGCCAGCTCCAGGTCTTCCGCGGTGACGGCAGCCGTCGGCGATAGTTCCACCGCCGCCAGCCACTCCTGCAGCCGCTCCGGCGTCGGAATCCGCTCCTGCGGATGCTTCCCGAAGGCGCTGCCCCGGGTCGCGAGCAGGTTCAGCCATGTCGCGCCGGTGTCCAGGCGGAAGGGGATCGGGGTCATGCGACCAGAGTAACGCCATTGCCGTTACCGCCTGTGCTACGTTCTCAAGTAACGCTTGAGCCGTTACACGCATCGCACACCGCAACTCGGGGAGGACCCATGTCTTTCGAACCCGCCGCCCTGGACCGCGAGGCCGGCTACGCCCTGCTCGACGTCCTGCAGAACGAGAAGACCCAGCGCGCGGCGCTGCCCGGCCTCGAAGCCCTGGCGCCGGGCTTCACCGACTGGATCGTCACCGCGCTGTTCGGCGGCACCTACCAGCGCCCAGCGCTGGGCCTGCGCGAGCGGCAGATCGCGAACCTGGCCGCCCTGACCGCGCTCGGCGGCGTCGAGCCGCAGCTGACCGGGCACGTGCGCACCAGCGAGCGGAGAGGCGGGCACTCGCGCAGTGGACCCCGATGGGCCTGGGCCGGCGCGCCGAGGAGCTGCCGGCCCTCGCGCAGGCGACCGGCGTCCACATCATCGCCGCCACCGGACTGCACCAGGCCCCGCACTACCGCCCCGACCTGCTGCCACGCCTCCTCGACGGCCTGGCCGACCGGTTCGTCTCCGAGCTCACCGAAGGTCTGCGCCGCGACGCGGATCCGGACGGCCCGCCGCTCGCGGCGAAGGCCGGGCTGATCAAGATCGCGGGTGACTTCCACCACCTCGACCCGCACGCCGAGACGGTGTTCGCGGCCGCCGCGGCGGCGCACCACGCGACCGGCGCACCCATCGCCGTCCACCTGGAGGGCGGCACGCATCCGCTGGGCGTCCTGGCCGAGCTGCATGGCCGTCACTCGGTGCCGGCCGGGTCCATCATCCTCGGCCACCTGAACCGGTTCCCGGACCCCGCTCCGCACCGCGCCGCCGCCGAGGCCGGCGCCTGGCTCGGCTTCGACGGCCCTTCACGGGCCAACCACCCCACCGACTGGCGCCTGTTCGAGCTACTGCACACCCTGGCCGAGGCCGGGCATGCCGACCGGGTCCTGCTCGGTGGCGACACCACGTCCGCCGCCGCGCGCGCGTCGACCGGCGGCGGCCCCGGCATCCCGTTCCTGCTGACCGGCATCAGGGCTCGAGTGATCAGCGAGCTGGGAGACGACGTCGCCGACGCCTTCTTCCGCCGCAACCCGGCCCGCGCCTTCGACGCGCAGTGGCAGGCCTGACAGCACCCGGATACACAGCCCACAGACACGCAGAAGGCCCGTTCCCGTAAACCGAAGACCTGTTCCCGTAAACACAGAAGGCCCGTTCCCATAAGGGGAACGGGCCTTTCAGGTTCTGTGCGTCGAAAAGCCGTGACCTACCGCCGCATGCGGTCCTTGACCTCGGCGATCCGCGCCAGCAGCCCGTTGACGAACTGCGGCGACTCGTCGGTCGACATCAGCCGGGCCAGCGACACCGCCTCGTCCAGGACCACCGCGTCCGGCACATCGGCCTGCCAGAGCAGCTCGAACACGCCGATCCGCAGCACGTTGCGGTCCACGGTGGGCATCCGGTCCAGCGCCCAGCCCTCGCTGTGCTCCTCCAGCAGGTCGTCGATCTTGTCGACGTGCTCCAGCACGCCCTCGACCAGGGTCGCGGCGTACGGCTGCACCTGCGGGATGGTGCCCTCGGGCCCCTGGGCGCGCACCCGCGCCTGGGTGTCGGCCAGAACGGTGCGCGGGTCCAGGCCCCGCAGATCCGCCTCGAAGAGGATCTCCAGGGCCCGCTGCCGGGCCTTGCTGCGCGCAGAAGCCATCAGCTGCTGATGCGGCCGAGGTAGGAGCCGTCGCGGGTGTCCACCTTGACCTTCTCGCCGGTGGTCAGGAACAGCGGGACCTGGATCTCGTACCCGGTCTCCAGCTTGGCCGGCTTGGTGCCGCCGGTGGAGCGGTCGCCCTGCAGGCCGGGCTCGGTGTAGTCGATCACCAGCTCGACGGCGGCCGGGAGCTCCACGTACAGCGGGGTGCCGTCGTGCGTGGCGACCAGCGCCATCGTGCCCTCGAGCATGAAGTTCGCCGCGTTGCCGACGACCGCGGCCGGAACGTAGAGCTGGTCGTAGGTGTCCATGTCCATGAACACGAAGTCGCTGCCCTCCTGGTACAGGTACTGCATGTCCCGCCGGTCCACGTTGGCCGTGTCGACCTTGATGCCGGCGTTGAAGGTCTTGTCGACCACCTTGCCCGACAGCACGTGCTTGAGCTTGGTGCGCACGAAGGCCGGGCCCTTGCCCGGCTTGACGTGCTGGAACTCCACGACGGACCAGAGCTGTCCGTCGAGGTTGAGCACCAGGCCGTTCTTCAGATCG
>JABFWL010000403.1 GCA_013362315.1 Catenulispora sp.
TGGGTGGAGCTGGCCCGCTCCGTCGAACTCTCGGCCCGGTTCGCCGACGGCGAGCGGAGCCGGAAGCTGCTGGCGCAGGCGGTCGCCGTGGCGGACGCGTTGGCGGCGTCCGGCTGGCAGGCCGCACAGTACGAGACCCGGTTCCTGGCCGCGCGGACCGCCCTGGACTTGGGGATGCGCGAGGAAGCCGAACGTCTGCTGAAGCAGGTGTCCCGCCGGCGGTCGCGCGGGCCAGCCGATATCAGGATCCTGGGCTGGCAGGCGCACGCCCTGCACGCGCTGTCCGAAGGCCGGATCGCCGCGGCGGAGCGGGCCCTGACCGCCGGGCTCCGCGTCCACGCCGAGCACAGCGCGATCCTCGGGGCGACAGAGCTCCGGGTGTACGCGGCGGGCCAGGGCCACGACTTGGCGGCTCTCGGCGTGCGGCTGGCAATCGAGCACCGCGACGCCCGTGCGCTGCTGCGCTGGGCCGAAGCCCAGCGTGCCACCAGCTTGCGCCGGCGGCCAGTCCGGCCGCCGGACGACGCCCAAACCGGCGACGACCTCGCGGCCCTGAGGCGGATCAGTGCCCAGATGGTCGAGGCCACGACCCGGGAAAAGGGGCTGAGCGGACGGCGGGCCGGGCGCGCGAAGCTGAACGCCGAGCGGCTGCGTTTGGAGGCGGCGGTGCGCGACCGGACGCGCTACGCACGTGGAGAGTACGCGCCCGATCCTCCGTTCTCTGCGGCGGCGCTGGTCGCAGCGCTGGGTGAGCGGGTGCTGGTGGAGTTCGTGCGCGTCGACGACGTGCTGTACGCCGTGACCGTCGCCGGCGGAGCGGTCCGGCGGCATCGTCTGGGTTCGTACTCCCAGGTGCTCAAGCATCTGGACAGCCTGCGTTTCTCCATGAGCCGCTTGGCGTGGAAGTTCAGTTCGCCGACCCTATGGTCCGCGGCCACAGCCACTTTTGACCATTCCCGGCAGACCCTGGACGCACTTTTGTTCGTCGAATTGCGCGCAGTGGTGGGTACGGATGCCTCGGGCGACTTGGTCATCGTGCCCACAGGTTCGTTGCACGCGTTGCCATGGGGCACGTTGCCGACGTGCGCGTCGAGAGCGGTGACGATCGCTCCGTCGGCCCGGTTGTGGATGGCTGCGGCCGAAGCGGCTGCGGAGGCTGAGACGGTGGGTCGTCAACCTGATCGGACGGCTCTTATCGCGGGCCCCGGCCTGGATCACGCCGGTCCCGAAATCGACGCGCTCGCCCCGCTCTACCCGCACGCTACGGTCCTGACCGGACCAACCGCCACGGCCTCCGCCGTCGCCAAAGCGCTCGACGGCGCGGACCTCGCGCATATCGCCACGCACGGTCGGTTCCGCGCCGACCATCCGCTCTTCTCCAGCTTCGACACCTACGACGGTCCACTGTTCGCGTATGACCTGGAAAGGTTGGCCGCCGCACCGAGGGTTCTGGTGCTGTCGGCGTGCGAATCTGCACTGTCCGGAGTACGGGCAGGGGACGAGCTGATGGGCCTGGCCAGCTCCATGTTCACACTCGGCGCACGGACGATCATTTCCAGCATCGTGCCCGTGGACGATGACGAAACTAGGACCGTAATGCTCGAGTTCCACAGAGCGCTAGCCGACCTCCCGCCCGCGGCCGCGCTGGCCAAGGCGATGTCGCGGACGGGTATCGAGGGTTGGGTTTGCCTCGGCTACGGCGGCTGACCTTCGCAAAGCCCTGCGCAGCATGTCCTCGGGCGGCCGGCCGGTGGCTCCTTCCGCCGGCCGGCCCGTGCCTCGATCGGCCGTTCAGAACGTCGCGATCGGATTGACCGGACTCCCAGAAGTACCAGCGAACCGCACCGGCGCGACCGTGAACTGGAAGTCCCACTGGCCGAGCTCGGATGCTGTCGTCGCGCACGCCTCCAGGTCGCAGTTGTCGACGAGCCACAGGCCCATCGCGGCGAGGCCGACGGTGTGGACCGGCATCGCCAGGTCTTCGTACCCTGACGGCTGGACGTCTTGGGGCGTGTCGGCGGCGATCAGTGCGACCTGCCGTTCGCGCAGCCAGGGCAGGCAGGCCGCGTGCCAGCCGGGGTGGGTGAAGCCGCCGGACTCGCCACGCTCGTGCCGGGTCCGGGCGAAGCCGGTCCGCAGGAGTACGGCGTCGCCGGGCCGTACCTGCACACCCTGGCGACGCTCGGCCGCCTCGAGGTCTTCGGGGAACACGCCCTCCCCCGGTTCCAACCACGGCACGTCGCGGACCTTCGCGACGTCGAGGAGTACGCCTCGGGTGACGATGCCGTTCGCCGCCGCCGTGACGGCCGCCCAGGCCGAGCCCGTCGCGGTGTCGACCAGCGAATGCGGGCGGCCGTTGTACATCTTGCCGTCCCAGAAGATGTGGCACGGGGAGTCGAGGTGGGTGACGGTGTTGCCGTGGAACATCAGGCCCAGCCGTTCGGATGAGTAGCCCCAGTGCCGGTCGTTGCGGAAGCCGGGCAGCGGCATGTTCTCGGCGCCCGGCATCTCGATGCCGAACGGGCACGTCGTCGTGGAGCGCTCCATCTCCTCCGGGACGGCGACCTCCCACGCGCACGACACGCTCCGGCCGTGGCGCACGGCCCGTGCCGCCGTCACCCGGACGTCGTCGGTGATGTGGTTCAGGGTGCCGCGCTCGTCGTCGTCGCCCCACCGTCCCCAGTTCGAGAGCGCGTCGAAATACCCGAGTACCTCATCCGGCGCGGGCACCACTCGTCCTGCCGCCATCCCAGCGTCACTCCTCCGGTCGCGCGCCTCGGGCACGCTGCTGAACCTGTCGCAGACCGATCAGGCTAGCCGGTCGGGCCGCCGCCTGAACCGACCTCACTGCACTGGAATCGACTGCTCGTGATGGAAGACGTCCGCCGGATCCCAGCGGCGCTTCACGGCGACGAGGTTCCGTCGGTTCGTGCGGAAGTTGTCGAGGAAGTAGAGCCACAGCGCGTCGTCGACGTTGCCCTCGGAATGCGAGCCGAGAACGTTGTCCGGGTAGTTGTAGTACGCGCCCGCGACAGTTCCGCTCGGATCATTGGCCGGGTTGGGCGTCCCGCCGTAGTCGGTGTAGACCTCGCGGTAGAAATCGTTGATCCAGCGCAGGTGGGCGTCGGCCTGGACGTCGTACGGCGGCTGGTTCCCCTCGCCCGGGCGCGAGGCGTTGAGCCAGTAGGTCTGATATTGCAGCTTCATGATCGCGCTACGTTGCGGGACCGCGGTCGCATCGGAAGCGACCCGATTGACGGCGCCGCCGTAGCTGTCGACCTGCAACAAGCTCTGGCTCATATCCGGCTCCAGGACGCCTTTCGGCGTCGTGTTGAGCCAGCGGTAGATCGCAGAGACTTGATTCGATGGGAAGCCCTTGTTCATGTAGGCCGACTTGTACTTGCCGAACTGGTTCGGCCCGGATCCGTTCATGGTCTGCAGCGCTTCGAGGTAGGTGACGTGCTGCACGCTGTCGCTGCCCACGGGAACCGTCGTCCACCCCGGGTGGCCGCCCAGGGGGTTGCGCAACGGCGTGTGGCCGGCGATCGCCCCGAAGCGCCGGCGCGCTTGCGTGTACCGCCGCTCGACCTCGGTGCGGTGATCATCGAGAGTGGCCCCTTCGGGGGACACGGCTTGGACGACCATGCCGAGCTGACCGGCCGACACGTGCGTGAGCTTCAGCAAGCTGAACTCGGTCTCGGGCATTTCGCTGACGAACTCCGCGTAGTCGGCGAGCAAGGCCGCGAAAGAGCTCGGATCCATCGATGACCAGTCCCAGGACAGGGTGTAGATCGACGCGAAATCCGGGGCCGTCGGCAGGGTGTCGAAGTAGTACCGCAGAATGACGCCGAAATTGCCGCATCCGGCCCCCTTCAGAGCCCAGAAGAGATCGCGTTCGTCACTCGAGGCGCTGGTCGCGGACACGTGGTGCAGCTCGGCGCTGTTCGACGCCGCGTTCCAGGTCACGATGTCGACCGCGGTGAGGTGGTCGACGGTCAGACCGTGCAACCGCGACAGGAGGCCGTATCCACCACCGGTGATGTGGCCACCGGCACCGACCGAGTAACAGCTTCCTGCGGGAAGGGTCTTGTCGAAACCGTTCAGCAGGGTCCGGTAAACCGTCCAGTTCTCGCAGCCGGCCTCGACGAAAAAAGCGGCCCGCTGCTTGTCCCACCCGGCACGATTCATCGAAGACATGTTCACGACGGCCTTCGTCGTGCTGTTGTAGACGAAGTTCTCGTAGCAGTGCCGGCCGGACACGACCTTGACGTCACGGCCATAGCGGGAGACGGCTTCGCCGATCTGTGCGACCGCCTCGGCGTCGTTCTGCGGGACATGAACAGCCTCGAGCTCCGCGGCGAACCAGCGCCGGTTGAAACCTTGCCGATCGCTGAGCACGACGGGACGCGACATGATCAGAACTCCGTTTTCCGACAGGCCAGTTCTGAGAATCACGGTCTCACGTCACGCCGCGTGTGCAAGTCGGGAGCCATCCGCAGGTGAGTTACCGGGGCAGCACCGTACCGATACCGCGGGCGGCCCGGGATGGTGATACTTATCGCCTGGTATTGGCTGCGGCCGTTGGGGGGAAAGCAGTGGAGGTGGACGCTCGGCTTCCTGATCCGGCTCGGTCCAGGATCGTGTTGATCGGCACGCCTGTGCACGCCCGTAAGGATCCGCGGTTGCCGGATGTGCCGGCCGTGGCGAACAACTTGAGGGATCTGGCCGCGGTGTTCACCGATCCCCAGTTGGGCGGCTTCGATGCCCGGCACTGTGCGGTCGCGCCGCACGGTGCCGGAGTCGAGCTGCTAGGTGATCTGCTGATGGAAGCAGCCGAGGAAGCCGAGGACCTCCTGCTGATCTACTTCGCAGGGCACGGACTCACCGACCGGCGCGGCCAGCTGCACCTGGCGCTTTGCGACACCCGCTGGGACCGCCTGGCTTTCACGGCGCTGCCGTACGAGACGGTACGTGGCGTGTGCCTGGACAGCAACGCGCGAAACCGGGTGGTGATCGTCGACTCCTGCTTCTCCGGCCGGGCGACCGGGACGGCGCTGGGCGGAGCCGGGGATCAGCTGGCCAACCGCCTCGAGGTCGAAGGCACCTACATCCTCACCTCGGCGCACGCCAACAGCACGGCTCTGTCGCTGCCCGGTGAGCCGCACACCGCCTTCACCGGCAGGCTGTTGAATCTGCTGCGCGACGGAGTCCCGGAAGCCGGACCGGTACTGGCCATGGGCGAGATCTATCGGCGGCTGCACACCAGGCTCAAGGCCGAAGGCCTGCCGGCGCCGCAGCAGCGCGGAACCGCCACCGCCGACCAACTCGCCCTCGTGCGCAACCGCTCAGCGGCGGTCTCCTCCGCCTTGCCCAAGGAGATCCGCGACGGGCTCCGCAGCCGCTTCGCCAACATCCGCCTGGGCGCGGTCAACGAACTCGCCACCTGGCTCCCGCATGCTGACCGCCGGCAAGCGGCCGCGGCCCGCAGCGCCCTGCAGCCCCTCGCTGACGACGACAATCCAAGCGTTGCCGCCACTGCGGGCGCTCTGCTGGCGAAGGTGAGCGTGTCGCCACCGAAACAGAAGCGAACGACCGACAAGGTGGTGGAATTCTTCCGCCGCACCGACGGCCAGATCGTTCGCGGCGTCGTCACCAAGCTGACAGCCCGCCGTGCTTTCGTCCGCCTGGAGGAGGGAGTCGAGGGCCAGATACGTTTCCATGAGTTGGCCGAGCGCCCCATCGAGATCCCGGAGCAGGTCGTGAAGGTGGGCGAGGAGATCTTCGTCAAGGTGATCGGCATCGACCTGGACCGCCACCGCATCTGGCTGTCCCGGAAGCAGGCCAACGCGGGGTTGACCGGCGATGCCGAGGGTGATCTGTACGATCCGGCGCTGTACGGCATGGCCGCCACCTACGACGCCGAGGGCGACTTCGTCTACCCCGAGGGCTTCGATCCGGAGGCCAGCGAGTGGCTGGAGGGGTACGACACCCAGCGTGAAGCTTGGGAGCAGCAGCATGCCGAGATGCGAGCCCGCTACGAGGCACATCAGAGATACGTCGCCGCGGTCCGCAAGGATGAGAAGCCTCAGGCCGCGGGCGCCGGCTAGCGCGGTGACGTCGGGCTGACTGACCGGACCGGACGGCGAAGGCCGTCCGGTCCGCAAGCTGCCGTTCAGTATTGCTCAGTCACCACGTCAGAACGCGTTCCGCGCCTCGCTCCGCGGGTCCGCGACTCGGTGGTTCTCATACATTCCGCTCCGGGCCTCCCGGCGCCAGGGGCGCGCGTAGCGGACGGCGATCTCGACCTCGGCCGCGGCGTCGTCTATGTCTGCGATCGCCACGGCGGGGGCCGGGGCTGGGGCGCAGCGTGCCGACCAAGTCCCGTCCGGTCCGATGAGGCCCGAGGGCATGGCCGGGGCCAGAGGGGCCGGAGCGGCGAATGCCACCCAGAGGCTGTTCATCGCCGCCAGCCCTTGGGCTTCGGTCGCGAACAGCGTGTCCCTCGCGTCCGGAGAACCGGTGGTCGCGAAGAGTACGCAGTCCACGCCTTGCCGCTCGTATTCGGCGAAGAGTTCCGGATAGTGCACCTCCATGCCGAGGAGGCAGCCGAAGCGGACGCCGTCGACGTCGAAGGTCACTGTCGTCGCTCCTGGTGCATACATGTACGACACCTTCGTCTTCGACAGCAGGCGCTCGTCGTACCGGGACGTCACAGTCCCGTCGTCGGAGATCACGTAGAGGCTGTTGTGCGGCCGGTTCGGCGGGGTCAGGGGATGGACCGAGCCGAGCACCGTCCACAGGCGAAGCTCGCCGGCCAGCTTCGCGACCGCGGCCAGTTCCTCGTGGAGCACGGCCCACTCGAAGCGGGACCAGTCGGCCGGTCCCACCGTGTCCGGCAGCGACGACATCACCCACTTGCTGGGAGCGCACATCGCGCCTTCGGGGAAGAGGATGAGCCGGGCGCCGGCTCGGGCCGCCTCGCGCATCAGCTGCCGTACTTGCGTTCCGGCGGCACGAAGGCCGGCGACGTGTCGGGGGTCTTCGGTCAGCGCCGTCTGCGCCACCGCCAGCCGGATCCGTTTCCCGACCGCTGCTGTCGCATGCTGTTCTTCTCGCTGCTCTGCTCGCAGCTCCACTCGCTGTTCCGACACTTCAGTTCCTCCTGAAGCCATGCGGAAGTGCCGGAGTGCAGCCGTGTAGGACTCGCCGGTCTTGGCGGAGCGTGCACGCACACGCTGTTTGAACCTCTTGTTCGCTGTCATCCTCGGCCTTCCACGCTCCGAACGGAGATCCCCCAGCGATCCGCCCGGAACGGCGGCACCTGACAGCGACCTGAGACGGTGGGTCCCTTTGCCTCCGTGGACAGGCCGTGCTGGGGACGGCCGTCGGAGGTTCGGCGTAGGCCACGCGCGAGCCATGCTAGTGGCTGATCGCGTCGTCGTCAGCCCCGAGGCGGGCCGGGAAGAGAACTGGGAAGAGAACCGGGATGCGAACCGGAGGAATGAGAACAGCGATGAGAACAGGTGTGAGAACCGCCGGAGGCCTCCCGAGCGCCCGCCGCTGGCGCCCGGGAAGCCTCGGCCTTCACCTTCTCAGGAGCAAGCTGCTCCGTTGACGGTGAAAGTCGTCGGGGCGGTGTCGTTCGCGGTGAACGTGCCCTGGAACCCGAAGGAGGTGTTCGCCCCCGCGGCGATCGCGCCGTTGTAGGCGACGTTCGTGGCGCTGACGGCGGCGCCGGTCTGGGTGGCGGTGGCGCTCCAGGCGTTGGTGATCTTCTGGTCGCCGGGGAAGGTCCAGCCCACGGTCCAGCCGGTCAGCGCCGTGGTGCTGGTGTTGGTGATCGTGACGTTGGCGGTGAATCCGCCCGGCCACTCGCTGGTCTTGGTGTAGTCGACATGGCAGGTCCCGGTCGTGGTGCCGCCGGGGGCGACGGTCCAGGTGAAGCTGGCCACGCCGGCCGCGTCGGTGCTGTCGTTCGCTCCCACCGTCGTGGTGAAGGTGCCGGCGGTGGTCGGAGTGCCGGTGATCAGGCCGCTGCTGCTGATCGACAGGCCGGGCGGCATGCTGGTCGAGCTGTAGATCAGGGACTGGTTGGGGTCTGAGTCGGTTGCGTGGATCTGCAGACCGCTGATGGGCGTGCCGACCGTGCCGGTCTGGTTGCCCGGGTTGGTGACCGTCACCGTGTTGCCGGTGTTGCCCGAACCGGTGGTGGAGATGGCGAAGATGTGCAGCGCCGGGCTGCTGACGGTCGCGGGGTTGCCGGCGGGCAGTTGGACCGAGGCGATCGTCTTGCCCGCTGTCAGCGGCACGGTCTCGGAGAAGATGTCACTGCTCTGGCTGGCGCTGGTGTTGCCCTGCCGGTTCTGGGTCGCGGTGCTGACGGCCAGAGCGGTGCCGCTGGCGGGGGTGGTCGACCACCAGTCCGCCGAGTTCAGCGTGTAGCTCTGTTTGGTGCCGTCGGTGTAGGTGATGGTGCCCGTTCCAGAGGTGGGTCCGTAGCTGGAGGTCAGCAGGAAGCCCAGGGTTCCGGAGCCGGACATGGTGATGATCTGGTTCTGCGCCACCGTGTTGTCGCTGACCCCGGCCGCGACGTTCGGGAAGGTGAACGTCATCCCGGAGGACGTGACGGTGGCTCCCGGCCCGGCCTTGGCACCGGTCAGCGCGGTCTGGGAGAAGCTGTAGCCGTTGCCGTCGAAGTCGCCCGGCGCGGTGTTGGTGTCCGCGGTGATGCCGACGTTGTTGAACGACGCTGCCAGGTTGGGGTAGGTGACCGGCGGCGAGTTGCCGTAGCCGGCCGCGACGATGTTGGCCTGCACGGCGTTCTCGGTGGCGTCCGACGGATAGCCGGAGGTCATCACGCCTTCGTAGAAGGT
>JABFWL010000454.1 GCA_013362315.1 Catenulispora sp.
GTCGAGCTGCTGCTCAACGCCGTCAACCTGAACCTGGTCACCTTCTCCGCGCTGCTGCGCGACCAGTTCGGCATGGGCCAGGTCTTCACGATCTTCCTCATCACCGTCGCCGCCGCCGAGACCGGCCTGGGCCTGGCCATCGTGCTGCTGCTCTACCGCAACCGCGGCAGCGCGGCCATCGACGACGCCCGCGAACTCGGCGAGGACGGCGCGCTGGGCCTCAAGCGGGTGCCCGCGCCGGCCCCGCCCGCGGACTCCGAGAACGACAAGGCGGTGGCCTCGTGAGCACCCTGGCCCTGTGGATCCCCCTGCTCCCGCTGCTCTCCGCCGCCGCACTCGCGGCGGTCTCGCTGTCCGGGCGTGCTCGCAAGGCGGTCCCGGCGCTCGCCGTCCTCCCCATCGCCGCGGCAGCCGTCCTCACTTTCGTTGTCCTGTTCGGCCACGGCACCGGCGCCGCCACCGAGTCGCGCATCCGCTACGCCGCCACCGGCGGACCCGAGCTCTGGCTCGGCGCCCGCGTCGACGGCCTCGCCGCGCTGATCGCGGTCCTGGTCGGCGTCGTCGCCACCGCCGTTCAGCTCTACTCCGTGACCTACATGGCGCACGAGGAGCGCTACACCTCCTACACCGCGCTCATCTCCCTGTTCACGGCCGCGATGCTGGTCGTCGTCTACTCGACCGACCTGCTCGTCCTGCTGGTCGGCTGGGAGGTGATGGGCGCCTGCTCCTACTTCCTCATCGGCCACCACTGGGAGCGGCCCGAGGCCCGCAGCGCCAGCATCAAAGCTTTTCTGGTCACGAAGTTCGGCGACGTCCCGTTCCTGCTGGGCATCCTGTTCCTGGCCCACGGTGCCGGCAGCTTCCGCGTCGAGCCGATCGTCCGGCACGCGATCCAGCAGGGCGGCCACGGCTACACCGCCGCCGGCGCGATCCTGCTGATCGGCGGCGTGATGGGCAAGAGCGCCCAGATCCCGCTCCAGACCTGGCTCCCGGACGCCATGGCCGGCCCGACGCCGATCAGCGCCCTGATCCACGCCGCCACCATGGTCGCGGCCGGCGTCTACGTCGTCGCCCGCCTCTACCCGGTGTTCCTCGTGACGCCCGCCGCCCTGTGGATTCTCGCGATTGCCGCCGCCTTGACCGCCGTCACCGCCGCGCTGTCCGCCTTCGCCCAACGCGATCTGAAGCGCATCCTGGCCTATTCCACGGTCAGCCAGCTCGCGCTGATGGTCGCCGCCCTGGCCGCCGGCGGCCGCGACGCCGCCGTCTTCCACCTGATGTCGCACGGCGGATTCAAAGCCCTGCTGTTCCTCGCGGCCGGCGTGGTCATCCACCATGCCGGCACTGGAAACGTGGACGAGCTCAACACCCACGACCTGCGCCGCAAGCTCCCGGTCACGTTCGGCACGATGACGATCGGGCTGGCCGCGCTGGCCGGTTTCCCGCCTTTCTCAGGGTTCTGGTCCAAGGAGTCCATCGCGGGCGCCGCCTACGAGACGGCAACTCACACCGGATCCTCGAAATCGGTGCTGACCACGCCGCCAAGCGGCATCGGCTGGCTGGTCCTGGCCGCGACGCTGCTGACCGGTCTCCTCACCGCCGCATACTGCATGCGTACCTGGTGGATGTTGTTCCGGCCGCTGGACCGGCCCTGGCTGCGGAAGACTTCTGAGACTCCCGCCGAAGCGGCTGCGGAAGTCTCAGAAACCGTGGTCCCCGCGACGGAAACCGGCGCAGCGGCCCTCGAAGCACTGGTCGCGGCGGCCACGGAGGCCCAGCCGGAAGCGACGCCGGCTCCTCCTCCACCGCCGGGCACCGCATCCACCCCCGGACCCACGCCCCGACCCAAGCGCGGCCCCGAAGCGCCCCGCGCCGAACTCGGACCCCTGGTCGTCCTCGCCGCGATCACCACGGTCTTCGGCTTCGTCGGCCTGAACCAGGGCTGGTTCGCGTCCTGGCTCGGCGACGCCGACGGCGCCGCCTATCGCACCGCGGCCGCCGACGCCGGCAAGCTGATCCAGCCCGCCGACGCCTACCACCTGGCCCCGGCCCTGCTCTCGACGGTCCTCGCGATCGCCGCCCTGGCGCTCGGCCTGGGCCTGGTCCTCGCAGCGGTCCGGGCCCAGCCCGGCACCGATCCGGTGCGCATTCTCGGCCCGCTCCGCAAGCCCGCCCGCGAGGGCTTCGGCGCCGACGAGGCCCAGGACGCGATCGCGGTCCGCCCGATCCAGCTCGCCGCGGACGGTGTCGGCTTCCTGGACACCGAGGTCGTCGACGGCTACGTCCGCGGCAGCGGCATCGCCGCCCGCGGCCTCGGCGAGGGACTGCGCCGTCTGCAGACCGGCAACGTGCAGCTCTACCTCACCGGGGTGCTGACCGGAGTCGTCGTCATCGCCGCCGCCCTCGGATTCGGAAGGTAGGGAAGCGATGAACGCCCTCCTGCTGGCGACGCTGCTGGTCCCGCTCGCCGGGATCGCCGTCCTCTACCTCATCCCCGGAGCCACGGCCGAGCGCGTCGCCACCCGCCTCGGCTTCTACGCCGGCGCCGTCGTGCTGGCGCTGACGATCGCCCTGGCCTGCCTGTTCGACTACACGAAGACCGGCTACCAAGGCCGCGTCGACTGGAACTGGGTTCCGGCGCTGCACATCCGTTTCCAACTCGGCGTGGACGGAATCTCCCTGCCGCTGGTCTTGCTCACTGCGCTCCTGTCAGCCCTCTGCTTCTTCTACTCCATAAGGCATGCCCCGGAGGGCGGAAGCCAGAAGGCATACACCGCTCTGCTGCTCACTCTCGAGATCGGCATGCTCGGCACGTTCCTGGCCGCCGACCTCATCCTGTTCTTCATCTTCTTCGAGATCGTGCTGCTGCCGATGTGGGCGCTGATCGCGACCTGGGGAAGCGGGGACGCCAAAGCCGCGGCGACCAAGTTCATCCTCTACACCCTGCTCGGCTCGGCCGTCATGGTGGTGGGCTTCCTGGTGGTGTTCGCCTACACCGACAGCTTCGACCTGGCCTGGCTCACCGCGCACGCCCGGACGGACGTGCCGAAGGGCGCGGCGCTGACCGCGTTCGCGCTGATCGGCCTCGGGTTCGCGGTGAAGACGCCGATGTTCCCGCTGCACACCTGGCTCCCCGACGCCCACACCGCGGCGCCGACGACCGGTTCGGTGCTGCTGGCCGGGGTGCTGCTGAAGATGGGGACGTACGGCTTCGTCCGCATCGCCGTCCCGGTCCTGCCGCAGGCAGCTCCCACCTACGCGCCGGCGCTGGCCGCCTTCGGCGTCGTCGGCGTGATCTACGGGTCGCTGGCGTGCCTGGCCATCGTGCGCAAGCCCGATGGAGACCTGAAGCGGCTGATCGCCTACTCCTCGATCGGCCACATGGGCTTCGTACTGCTCGGCATCGGGTCGTTGACGACGGTCGGCATGAACGCCGCGCTGTTCGCCTCCGTGGCCCACGGGCTGATCACCGGCCTGCTGTTCTTCCTGGTCGGCGGCCTCAAGGTCCGGCTGCACTCGGCGCGGCTCGACGACATCGGCCGCGCGCTGTATCGGAAGGCGCCCAAGTACGGCGTGCTGCTGGCCTTCGCGGCCATGGCCTCCCTCGGGCTGCCGGGGCTGGCCGGCTTCTGGGGTGAGGTGCTGGCGTTGTTCTCCGCAATCAGGCCCGGTTCCGGCCTGACGCAGGGCTCGTATATCGCGATGGCGGCGATCGCGGCTGCCGGGCTGGTGCTGACCGCGACCTATCTGTTGGCGGTGGTTCGAAGAGTGTGCATGGGACCGCCGGCCACGGCCGGTGAGAGCGCCGGCGACAGCACGGTGACCGAGCTGACCGCGGTCGAGACCGCGACGTGGACCCCGCTGGTGCTGCTGACGCTCGCCACCGGTCTGTGGCCGGCGCTGCTGCTCGGCATCACCAACCCCGCTGTCCGAGTCCTGATGAAGGGAGTCTGACGTGACGGTCGCCTCCCTCGTCCAGAACATCTCCTACGCGCAGATCGCGGCACCGCTGGTGGTCGCCGGCGGAGCGTTGGCGGTGCTGATCACTGAGCTGTTCCTGCCGCCGCGCTTCAAGCAGGCGGTGTCGTGGCTGTCGTTGGCGGTTCTGGCAGGTGCTGCCGCTCCGGACCTGGCGCTGTGGCCGGGGCGGACCCGCGGCACGTTCTGCATGCCGCCGAGCGTGATCAACGTTTCCTCGCTGTCGCCCATCCCGAAGAACCTGCCGGGCAGCTGCTCCTACGTCGCGGACCGCTTCACATTGCTCTTCCAGTTCATCGCGCTGGCCGGGGCCTTCGTGGTGGTGCTGATGTCCGTCTCGTCGATGAAGCGGGACCGCGTTCCCACCGGCGAATACCACTTTCTGCTGCTGTCGTCGGTGGCCGGGGTGCTGGTGTTGGCCGGCTCCCGGGACCTGATCTCGCTGACGATCGCCCTGGAGACCGTGTCGCTCCCGGCTTTTGCGCTGGTCGGGTTGAAGCGCTGGAGCGGCCGATCGTCCGAGGCGGCGCTGAAGTTCTTCCTGGTGTCCGTCGCCTCGACCGCCGTCATGCTGTTCGGCATCAGCTTGGTGTACGGCGCCACGGGGAACGTGCACTTCGGCCCGGTCGCGCTGCACCTGGCGCAGCCGCTGACCGGCCCGGTGCGCCACCTCGTGTACCTCGGCGTCGGCCTGACCCTGGTCGGGTTCGCGTTCAAGGTCTCCGCCGTGCCGTTCCACTTCTGGACGCCGGACACCTATGCCGGCGCACCAGTCCCGATCGCGGCCTACCTGTCGGTGGTGTCCAAGGCCGCGGGCTTCGCGGGGCTGATCCTGCTCACCGGCACCGCGTTCAGCCCGCTGCTGAACAAGACCGGCCCGCTGCTGGCGGTCCTGGCCGCGCTGACGATGAGCATCGGCAACCTGGTCGCGCTGCGCCAGACCGACGCCGTCCGCCTGCTGGCCTGGTCCACGATCGGCCAGGCCGGCTACATCCTGGTGCCGCTCGCGGCCCACGACCCGCAGTCCTACAGCAAGCACGTCGACGCTTCGATCGCGTATCTGATCATGTATGCGGCGATGAACCTCGGCGCGTTCGCGGTGGTGCACTCGGTCCGGAGCACGAGCCTGGAGGCATACCGAGGCCTGGCCAAGACCCGGCCGCTCGCCTCGGCCGCCTTGGCGTTCTTCCTGCTGTGTCTGGCCGGTCTGCCGCCGGGCGTGATGGGGCTGTTCGCGAAGGTCGCGGTGTTCGGCGCGGCGGCCGGTTCGCACCTGGTGTGGCTGGCGGTGGTCATGGCGGTCAACGTCGTGATCGCGCTGTACTACTACCTCTCCTGGACCGCGCGGCTGTTCGCGACCCCCGGTGAGCTGACGGCGTCCGTCGGCAGGTCCCCGACCACGTTGCGGTTCGCGATCGGGCTGACGGTGCTGGTGGCCGTGGTGTTCTCGGTGTGGCCGCAGCCCGCGCTGGGAGCGTTCTGACGCGGGGCCAGGGTCCGCGGGGCCGACTGGACTACCGCAAAGACTGCCCGGCCATCTGCTCCAGCCGCCGCACCCGGTCGGGGATCGGCGGGTGCGTCGAGAACAGCTTCGACATCCCCGCGCCGCCGCCGAAGGGGTTGGCGATCATCATCGAGCTGGTGGTCATCAGCTCCGGCTCCGGGGCCAGCGGCCGGGCCTGGGTGCCGCGCTCCAGCTTCACCAGCGCGGAGGCCAGGGCCAGCGGATCGCCGGTGATGCGGGCGCCGGAGACGTCGGCCTGGTACTCCCGCGAGCGGCCGACGGCCAGCTGGATCATGGTGGCCGCGAGCGGGCCGAGGAGCATGATCGCCAGCAGGCCGAGCAGCCCGGGGCCCTCGTCGTCGTCGGACCGGCCGACCGGGATCAGCCAGGCGATGTTCACCAGCCACATGATCACGCTGGCCAGCGCGCCGGCCACGGAGGCGATGAGGATGTCGCGGTTGTAGACGTGGGACAGCTCGTGCCCCAGCACCCCGCGCAGCTCCCGCTCGTTCAGCAGGTCCAGGATGCCGGTGGTGCAGCACACCGCCGCGTGCTGCGGATCCCGGCCGGTGGCGAAGGCGTTGGGCGCGTCGGTGTGCGAGATGTACAGCCGGGGCATCGGCTGGCGGGCCTGCGTGGACAGCTCACGGACGATCCGGTACATCGCCGGCTGCTCGACCTCGCTGACCGGCTGCGCGCGCATGGAGCGCAGCGCCATCTTGTCGCTGTTCCAGTACGCGTAGGCGTTGGTGGCCACCGCGATCAGCAGCGCGAACGTGACTCCGGTCCGGCCCCAGAAGCTGCCGATCACCATGATGATCGCGGACAGCAGCCCCATGAGGGCCGCGGTCTTCACTCCGTTGCGCCGGCCGTGACCGATAGTGCTGGCTGTCATCGATGTCCTTGCCCGTTTGTGGTTCCTTTCGTGCCCCTTGTGTCCAACGTAGGTGAAGATCTCTCCAGTTCCCGGAACTGGGACTCGAATCTGGGGTCCGGGCCGGGGCGGGGGCTAGAGCGCCAGGTCGCGGGAGGTGAACCTGGCCCACGCCAGCGAGGCGCCGACCACCGCGTAGCCGGCCTGGACCCACAGGCTGTGGGTGATCGTCCCCCAGTACACCGGCGTGCGCAGCAGGTCGGCGAACGCCAGCCAGTCCTCGGAGAACAGCCACGGCTGGACGGCGTCCAACTGCGGCAGCGAGCCGGCGATCTCGGCGGCGACGATCAGCGCCACCGTGCCGGCCAGCGCGGTCGCCGGGGAGTCGGTCAGGGTGGAGATGGTCAGCCCGATCACCGCCACGCCGGCCATGCAGCAGGTCACCACCAGGGCGATCAGCAGCGCGCGGCCGAAGGCCGTGCTCAGCGGGATGGTCGCCCCGCTCAGCAGCGTCACGTCCCGCATGGGGAACAGCGCGGCGCCGGCGGCCAGCGCCGACAGCGCCACCGTGAAGGTCGCCGCCACCGCGAACGCCACCGCCGCCAGCAGCTTGGCGGCCAGCAGCCGGCTGCGGCCGACCGGCCAGGCCAGCACGGTGCGCAGGGTCCCGTCGGCGGCGTCCCCGGCCACCTGGTCGGCGGCCACCGCGCCCACCGCCACCGGCAGGAACAGCGGCACGGTCAGCGCCAGGGAGGCGAACACCAGGAACAGCCCGTTGCCGGCGACCTGGTTCAGCATCCCGGTCCCGGTTCCGGTCCCGATGCCGGCGACCCGCACCGAGACGCCGACGAGGACCGGCAGCAGCGCCAGCACGGCGAGGATCAGCAGATTGCGACGGCGGCGGAAGGTCAGCGACAGCTCGATGCTAGGAACGGTGATCACCGGCCTCGTCCGCCGCGACCGTCGCCACCAGCGAGTCAGGCGTCGCGAACGCCCCGTACAACCGCTGGTCCGGCGTGAACACCAAGCTCACCAACCGGCTGCTCCACACCAGGCCCACCGGTGTCTTCTGCCCGGCCGCCATCATCATCCGCAGGTAGCTCTGCAACGGGGTCCCCGGCGTTCCGGCCAGCGCCGCCAGCACCGCCGCCGTGCCTTCGGGGGCGGCTTTCGGCTTGCTCTGCTCGGTTCCCAGTCCCGCGATCAGCTTGTCCGGGTCCACGCCGCCCATCGCGAGCGCCGCCGTCCATCCGTTGCCGACTCCGCGGACCGGGTTCTCGTGCAGGTCCGGCGCCTTCTCCTCGACCACCGTCGCCCCCGGCGGCGGCGTGAACCGCAGCTCCGCCGGGTCGGCCCGGTAGCTCAGTTCCTCGAACTCGGCCTGGATCGCGGGCTTCGAAGACCCCGCCGGATACACCGTCACGCTCAGCGGCACCCCGCTCGCGGCGTCCACCGCCACCCGCACCGCCCCGACCGTGGTGCCCGGCGAGCTCGGCGTGACCCGCAGGACGTAGCAGTCCCGTCCGGCCACGCGTGTGGTCTGGCCCGAGGAGTAGTCCGTGTCGAAGACCGCGGTCCTGATCGCCGCCGGTCCGGTGAAGGTCTTGGCCAGCTCGGCCGGGGAGGCGAAGGCCAGCAGCACCTCGGTCAGGGCGTCCACCGAGCCGTGCCGCGCCAGCTGCCGCGTCGAGTCCCACAGCCACAGTTCGCTGTCGTCCCGCACGATGTCGTACTCCGACAGCGTGTCCAGCAGCGCGACCCGCTCCCGCTGCTCGCCGTCGGTCGTGTCGGCGACCACCCGGATCAGGTGGTCGCCGGACAGCAGGCGCAGCGGATCGGCGCCGCCGTCGGTGCCCAGCTTCGGCAGCTTCGGCAGGCCGATGTCGATGCTGAGCCGCACCGTTCCGGAGAACGCCCGCGTCGGGGAGTTCCCGACCTTCTGCACCAGCCCGATCAGGGATATCCGGGGCAGCGCGGGCGCGTCGGAGGAGGCGTGGACGAGCGTGGTGCCGGCCACGATGGCGGCCACCACCGCGACCGGAGTCAGCAGACGCCAGCTCCGGCTCACCGGTAATTGGTGAACTGGATCGCGAAGTCGTAGTCCTGCTCTTTCAGCAGCGCCTGGGTGGACTGCAGGTCGTCGCGCGACTTCGACGACACCCGCAGCTCCTCGCCGATGATCTGCGCCTTGACGCTCTTGGGCGCCTCGTCCCGGATCAGCTTGGAGATCTTCTTCGCGTTCTCCGAGGAGATCCCCTCCTTGATCGCGACGCTGATCCGGTACTCCTTGCCGGACACGCGCGGCTCGGAGGCGTCCACCACCTTCAGCGAGATCTTCCGCTTGACCAGCTTGTCCTTGAACACGTCGAGCACGGCGGCGACCCGCTCCTCGGAGTTCGCTCGCATCTCGATGCCCTCGCCGGACCACCGGATCTCGGCGTCCACCCCGCGGAAGTCGAAACGCTGGGCGATCTCCTTCGACGCCTGGTTGAGCGCGTTGTC
>JABFWL010000267.1 GCA_013362315.1 Catenulispora sp.
TTCTGCGCGATAGGCTTGCCGATCATCGAGCCGGACCCCGGCGCCGGTGGACCGCGGTGCCGCCAGAACCAGACACGGGAGCGTGATGGAGATCCGCGACGAACCGGAGAAGTGGCCGGTCGTGACCTCGCAGCAGCAGTTCCAGGGCCACATCATCACTGCTCGCACCGACACCGTGCGCATGCCCGACGGCAAGGAAGTCGAGCGCGACTACGTCGAGCACCCCGGCGCCGTCGGCATCGTGGCCCTGGACGAGGCCGACCGCGTGCTGCTGGTGCGGCAGTACCGGCACCCGGTCGGGTGGCGGCTGTGGGAGCTGCCCGCGGGCCTGCTCGACCAGCCCGGCGAGAACCCGCTGGCGGCCGCCAAGCGCGAGCTCTACGAGGAGGCGCACCAGCAGGCCGCCGACTGGCGGGTGCTGGTCGACATGTTCACCACCCCCGGCAGCTCCGACGAGGCGATCCGGATCTTCCTGGCGCGCGGCGTCACCGACGCCGACGGCGAGCAGTACGCCCGGGAACACGAAGAGGCCGACATGCACACGTTGTGGGCCGACCGGACCGAGGTGACCAAGCTGATCCTGGCCGGCGAGCTGCACAATCCGCTGGCCGTGGCCGGGGTGCTGGCGCTGACCTCGGTGATCGCCGCCGGCGGCCTGGAAGATCTGCGTCCGGCCGACGCGCCGTGGCCGCAGCGGCCGTACTGAGCTCCCGGCTCGTCAACGGGCTGATGAGGGCGGCACCGGGCACCACTTCGTGACCTCGGCCGGGGCAGCGGGATATGGTTTTGCGATCCTGCTGCGCAGGGGCCGGGGCACAGTGGTTCGTTTCCGGGTTCAGTTCTGGGCTCCATGGTGGGTTCAGTTCTGGGTTCGTTTCTGGTGAATGGTGGGGGACGAGTGCGTTCACAGCGCATACAGCTGGTGGTCGCGGCGGTCATCGGCCTGGTCGGCGTCCTGATGCTGTGGGCCGGGCCGGTCCAGGGCGTCGGCCGCGCGGAGACCGATACCGTCCACTACACGCAGCGCGCCTACCAGTTCGCCGGCTATGACGACGCGACCGCGACCGCCAAGGCCGTCCAGTTCGTCTGCGACGACGAAACCGACTACACCGACCTGCCCCGCGACGCCTGCGAGCGCAACACCCACGGCGTCCTCGGCTTTCCGCACCAGTACCAGGCGATATTCCAGGCACGCCCCGGATTCCCGGCCCTGATGTCGTTGTTCATCAGGGCGTTCGGCGACCAGGGCATCTCCTTGTCCGTGCTGTTCCTGCAGATCGTGACCGGCGTACTGCTGGTACTGGCGGCGCGCGCGCTCGGCCTGCCGGGGCTGTGGCCGCTGGCCGCTGAGGCGGCGTACTTCCTGCTGCCGTCCGGGGTCGTCAGCACGCGGGTGCTGTCCGAGGCGGCGAGCGCTCCGGGCCTGGTCGCGCTGCTCTACGCGGTCGTGCTGATCGTTCAGGACCGCCGCCGGCGCCTGGCCGCCGGCGTGGCGGTCGCGGCGTTCGCGTGGCTGTTCGCGGTCCGGGCCGCCGACGCGGTCCTGGCCGCCGGGTTCCTGCTGCTGGTCGCCGCCGGCGCGTACGCGGTGCGGAAGTCGCGAAAGCCATGGGCCGGGCGGCTGGCCGCCATATCCGGCGCCTCGCTCGCCGTCATGGTGGCCATCAGCGCCCTGCTGGCGTGGCCCACGGTGAACCAGGGCGTCACGGACATCATGACGGACCACTTCACCCAGCCGGTCACCGACGACATGTACATCCGTTTCCTGCATGCCGAATTCCGGTTCTGGCGGGCTTTCCTGCCGCTGATCTCCGGGGGTGCCTACCTCGTGGTGCTCGCCGGGCTCGGCTTGTGGGGTGTGGTGCGCTGGATGCGTGGCTGGGCGGCGGCGACGTTCCTGGCGGTGGCGGCCGTCGGCGCCGCGTCGCTGGCGCTGCATCCCGGCGACTGGACCCGGATGCTCGCGCCGATGTGGATCGTCGTGGCGGTGGGGCTGCCGATGCTCCTCGCCCCGATGGGGGCTCAGCTGCGGCTGCGGCCGGTGCCCGGGCTGGTGTCCCAGCGCGCTGGCGAACAAGCGCCGATCGACGAGTCCGATATTGACGAGTCCGCTCCGGAGCGCGTGCCCGCGACGGCGGCGGATCAGTGAGCTCGCCGGACGGCTCCGGCATCACCACCGTCGTCATCGACTTCTTCGGCACGCTGACCGTCAGCGCTCCCGACGACGTCTGGATGTCGGCCGCTTCTGCGAGTGCGGCGCCGCTGGGCCTGCCGCGCAGCAGTGGCGCACCGCGCTGGACACGTCGTTTGTAGAGCGGGCCACCGGGGTGCTCGGAGATCTGAGCGAGAGTTTCCGCGAACTGGCGCGGCGCTGTGGGATCTCCCCGTCTGACGACGCGCTCGCCGAGGCCTGCCGGGCGCGCGTGGAATCGCAGAACGCGTTGTTCCGGTTCCGGCCGGACGTGCCGGCGGCGCTTGCCGAGCTGCGGCGGCGCGGGTTCCGGCTGGCGCGCACGACCGTGAGGACGACTGGGCCGGTCCGGAGATCGGCTCTTTCAGTGAACTGACGATGATGCTGGGCGCACCCGGTCTCAGCGCTCGGTCACTTCTCGCCCACTATGAGGACCGCGGTTAGGCTTCAATCCCGGAACCAGCAGCAACGCCGTCCGGGGAGGTCCGCCATGTCCGACCAGTTCTTCGGTCCAGCGCCGTGGGAGGGACCGGCCAAGCAGTACGGACCGGTGCGCAGCGTGGCGGTCCTGTCGGACGTGCACGCCAACGTGCCGGCGCTGCGCGCGGTGCTGGCCGAGCCCGAGGTCGCCGCCGCCGACCTGGTGGTCTTCAACGGTGACCTGACCTGGGGCGTGGACCCGGACCAGACGGTGCGGATCGTGCAGGGGCTCGGCGTCCGCGCGGTCTGCGTGCGCGGCAACAGCGAGCGCCTGGTCCGCCACATCGCCACCGGCGCCTACACCCCGGCCAACCCGCGCCAGCAGTGGGTCCCGGCCCGCCACGGCACCCCCGCCCTGGCCTTCGTCGGCTCCTTCCCGTTCAGCGTGGTGATCGACATCCGCGGCCTCGGCCGCGTCCGCTTCTGCCACGGCTCACCGCGCAGCGACAACGAGGCCGTGACACCCGGCACCTCCGAGCAGCGCTTCCGCGAACTCACCGCCGGCATCGACGAGCAGGTCCTGGTCACCGGCCACACCCACCTGCAGTTCGACCGCACCCTGGCGGGCATCCGCAGCATCAACCCCGGCAGCGTCGGCCTGCCCTACCACCGAGCCGACCCCGGCGTCGCCTACTGGGCCCTCCTCGGCCCCGACGTCGAGCTGCGCCAGACCCACTACGACGTCCGCGAGTCAGTCGCCGCCATCGAAGCCGCCGGCGACCCCGCCCACCAGCGAATCGCCGACCTCCTCCTACGCCCACCCGCCCCCGAGGACATCATCGCCGAGGCCGAGCAACTGGTGCTGGTGGACTGAGGGGCGGTGGTCGATGGGCGGCGCGGGCCGGGCGCGAGGCGGTGCGCGCCACGATGCGAGGCGGCGCGACCGATCCGAGTTGGTCCGTGCGCGGTCAGAGGCGGCGCGTGCGCCGGCCGCTTGCTCGAGGTTGCCGAGTTCGTCGAGGCGGGGCAGCTGCTTCTGGTGGGCTGAGCGCGGGTGGTCAGCACACCGTGCCTTGCCCGAGGTGTCCAAAAGCCCTCCAGTCCAAACTCTGGGATCTCAGGTGTCGGACACTGTCACCGCCACCTGTGCCGTCCGCATCGGGGACAGTGCCGCCACGACTGCTGTGGCTGCCATTCCGCTGATCGCGAGCCACAGGGTCGTGCGGTAGCCGTAGGTGGTGGCGAGTGCGCCGCCGAGGGGGGCGCCGAGGGTGAACATGCCCCAGTTCAGGGAGCGGATTGTGGCGTTTGCGCGGCCCTGGAGGTGGTCCGGGGTCACTGATTGGCGGTAGGCCATCTCGGCTGGGCCGCTGGTGCCCAGCGCCAGCCACACCAGGAATTGCGCCCCGGCTGCCATCGCCCAGGCTGTGGGGCCGGCCACCGCCAGCGGGGCGAGGGTCCAGGCGAGTGGTTCGGCCAGGCGTTCGGCTGTCATCAGGTGGCCGGCGCTGTGGTGTGCCAGGTGGCCGGACAG
Source organism: Catenulispora sp. (assembly GCA_013362315.1). Classification (GTDB taxonomy): domain Bacteria; phylum Actinomycetota; class Actinomycetes; order Streptomycetales; family Catenulisporaceae; genus Catenulispora. The sequence goes on from JABFWL010000267.1 coordinate 4,146, forward strand.
GGTGTTGCCGAGCAGGGCTCCGATGCCGCCGACCGCCAGTACCACGCCGAGGCCGAAGGCCGCTCGTTTCGAGTCGTGGCCCAGACCCGGATCGCGCAGCACGAACAGGGTGAACACGGTGGAGATCACGCTCGCGAAGAAGAACCGCAGATGCAGTGTCAGTGCTGCGCTGCGCAGTACCGGATGCCGGTAGACGAACGCCAGGCCCGCGCGTAGTTCGGCGCGTAGATCGCGGTCGGCGGCCTGGGGTGCCGGTTCTGGGCGGCGGATCGACGCCAGGGTGAGTCCCGAGCCGATGTACGACACCGCGTCCAGTGCCATGCCCAGTGGCGCGCCGAGCACCGTCACCAGGGTCCCGCCAAGCGCTGGTCCGGTGGTCTGGGCCAGCGCCGAGGTTTGTTGCAGGCGCGCGTTGGCGGCCGTCAGGCCGGCCGGTGGCACCAGCCGCGGCAGGTAGGACTGGTGCGATGCGTCATACAGCAGCGACAGGGCGCCGAACACGGCCATGAATGCTGCCAGCTCGTAGATGGTCAGCAGGTGCGTCGCGGCCAGGATCGCGATCGTCGCCAGCAGGCCGCCGCGGATCAGGTCCGTGGCCACCAGGATCGGCCGCCGGCGGTAGCGGTCCGCGATCACCCCGGCCAGCAGCCCGAACAGCAGATACGGCGTCCAGCGCGCGGCGTTGAGCAGTCCCACCTGGAGGTTGCCGGCGTGCAGCGTCACCACGGCCAGCACCGACATCGCCACGGTGGTGATGCACGATCCGAACGTCGACACCGCGTCGGCCGCCCAGAAGCGGGCGTAGCCCGGATGACTGAAGATCCCCGCCATACGAAGGCAGTTTATCAAAGGTCTTATTGGCGCCTGGCACGCAGGACCACGAACTTCGGGTTGCTCGCCACCACGTCGCAGTTCCCGAACAACCGCTTCAGCTTCGCGTGGTATCCCAGATGCCGGTTGCCGACCACCCACAGCTCTCCGCCGTGCCGCAGCGCCGCCCGCGACCCCGTGAACATCCGCCACGCGACCGCGTCGGTCGTCGCCTGGTGCGTGTGGAACGGCGGGTTGTTCAGCACCAGATCCACGCTGCCGCGCTCGAAGCCGGACATGCCGTCGCCGACCTGGAACGAGGCGGTCCGCGTACCGGGCGGGAACGTCGCCTCGAAGGTGGCCTGAGCTGACGCGACAGCTTGGTAGGACTCGTCGACGAACGTCACCGACGCCTTCGGGCTGCCCAGCGCCGCTGCCAGGCCCACGACGCCGTTGCCGCAGCCCAAGTCCACGATGTGCGCGGCATCCGAGCGGCGCGGCAGCTGCGGCAGGAAGAACCGCGTGCCGATGTCGAGGTGATCGGCCGAGAAGGTGCCCGCGTAGTTGACGACGGTGTGGCCCGACGCCAGACCGATATCATCAGGGAGCTGATAACGCAACGGCCGTGGATCGTCCGGCGGCGTCGGCGCCGCGAGCAGCGCCGGGTCGGGCTCGCAGAAGATCAGCCGCGCCTTGCGCACGGCCAGCGACGTCCGCGTCGGCCCGAGGATCCGCTCGAAGGCCCGCAGCGTGGAGGTGTGGATCTCGGTCACCATCCCGGTCCCCACGATCCGGGTACCCGTTCCTACAAGCGGGCGCAGCCTCCGGAGCTGGTCCTCCAGCAGCGCCAGCGACTTCGGCACCCGGATGAGGAGCGAGTCAATGTGTCTCGAAAAATCTCCGACCGTCGACACCAGTTCCAGGTCAGACGATGAGAAACCGTTTCTAGAAACGTTCGCAAGTGTGGCCTGTTGGGCCAGGTACGAATCAGAGATCTGAGTGACCGGGATCCCGGCCGAAAGGAGTGAAGTGGTGAGCGCGCCCCAGCGGTCGCCGAACACCACGACGTGGCCGGTCAGGCTGGCCGCCTCCGTTTCCCGCAGCAGGTACTCGTCGGACGCGTCCCAGGCTCGGAGCCGCTCTCGTGGATCCGCCGGGAACCTTGCCAGGTCCAGCTCCTCGGGCAGCCGCAGGCGCCCGGTCACAGCCACTTCGCCCGCTTCAGCAGGATGTAGACCGACACGCACGCCACCGCCATCACGCCGAGCACGATGTAGTACGCGTAGTGGTAGTGCAGCTCAGGCATGTCGTCGAAGTTCATGCCGTAGATCCCGGCGATCGCCGTCGGCACCGCCAGGATCGCCGCCCACGCCGAGATCCGCCGCATGTCGTTGTTCTGCTGCACCGACACCCGCGAGCGGTCCGCGTCCAGCATGTGGTCCAGCAGCTCGTTCCACTCCTTCGCGGCCTCGGTGGCGCGCAGCACGTGGTCGTGCACGTCCCGGAAATACGGGAACGTCTCCTTCCCGACCCGCTCCTCCACCCCCTCGACCAGCGCCTTGGTCGGCATCACCAGCGGGATCACGGCCCGCGCGAACACGATCGCGTTGCGCTTGAGCGCGTAGATCGGACCGCCGTAGTCGCCGCGCACCGGGGAGAACACCTCGGTCTCCAGGTGGTCGATCGAGTCCTGCATCAGACCCGCGTACCGGGTGTAGGAGTCGACGATCTGGTCGGCGACCGCGTACAGCACCGCGCTCGGGCCGTTGCCCAGCAGCTCCGGCTCGCCTTCTATCCGCTTGCGCACGCCGGACAGCGGATTGGCGTCGCCGTGCCGCACCGTGACGATGAAGTTGTCGCCGAGGAACACCGAGATCTCCCCGAGCCGCAGCGGGTGGTGCGGGTCGTGCTCCAGCAGCGTCTTGAACACCAGGAACGTCGAGCCCTTGTAATGCTCGATCTTGGGCCGCTGGTGCGCGCTCATCGCGTCCTCCACCGCCAGCGGGTGCAGCCCGAACTCCCGGGCGACCAGATCCAGCTCGTCCGGCTCCGGCTCGTACAGGCCCAGCCACAGGAACGCCGACGGGTCCCCGCAGCTGCGCGCCTGATCCAGCGCGTCCGAGAGGTCGGCGGGCGCCGAGACGCGGCGGCCGCCCCGATAGGTCGCGCAGTTCACGATCATGGGTGCGATTATCCCGCAGCCGCGCCTGTCTCCCGTCACATCCGGTCATGCCGAGCGCTTCGCGCCGCCGGAGCTAGAAACGGAAGCTAGAAACGGAAGCTCAAAACGGGAGGTAGAAACGGGAGGTAGAAACAGAGGCTGCGAGCTGGAGCTGAAAACGGGCGTGAGATCCCGACCCGCCGCCGCGCGCCGGGAAGCCGTAGGGTTGACGGTGTGACCCTGGTACTCCTGATCCGCCATGGCCGCAGCACCGCCAACAGCACCGGGGTCCTGGCCGGTTGGACCCCCGGCGTGCGGCTGGACGAGCGCGGCGAGCAGCAGGCCGGCGAGCTGGCCAAGCGGCTGGCCGAGGTGCCGCTGGCCGCGGCCGTGTGCTCGCCGCTGGAGCGCTGCAGGCAGACCGCCGAGCTGGTGCTCGGCCCGCACCCGGACGCCCGGGTGCACCTCGACGAGCGGATCGGCGAGTGCCGCTACGGCGACTGGACCGGCCGCGCCCTGGCCGACCTGGCCAAGGAGCCGCTGTGGCGGACCGTGCAGGCGCACCCCTCCGCGGCCCGCTTCCCCGGTCCGGAGGGCGAGTCGATGGCCGACATGTCGGCGCGTGCCGTGGCCGCGGTGCGGGAATGGAACACCCTGATAGCCGCCGAGCACGGGCCGGAGGCGGTGTGGGCGCTGTTCTCGCACGGCGACGTGATCAAGGCGCTCGCCGCCGACGCCCTGGGGCTGCACCTGGACCACTTCCAGCGGATCACCTGCGACCCCTGCTCGGTCACCGCGGTCCGCTACACCGAGCTGCGCCCGTTCGTGCTGCGCCTGAACGACGTCGGCGGCGACCCGGCCCCCTACAAGCCGGTGCCGGAGCGTTCGCCCTCAGCGGACGGCGACGCCGCGGTGGGGGGCGGAGCGGGCGCCGACAACACGTGAACGCATAGGCTTGATTGCGTGGGCCCACACTAGGGCCGACAGCGGAGCTTGTAGGAGGAATACGGTGTCACGGGAACTCTTCGTCTACGACCCCCCGGAGCGGTTCGTCGCCGGCACCGTCGGTCTCCCCGGGCACCGTACTTTCTACCTGCAGGCGGCCTCCGGCGGCCGGATCACCTCGGTGGCCCTGGAGAAGGAGCAGGTGGAAGCCCTCGCCGAGCGCCTGGACGACCTGCTCGACGAGGTGGTGCGCCGCTCCGGCGGCGCCGCCCCGGTGCCGGCCATCGCCCCGCTGGAACTGGCTGACGACAAGCCGCTGGAGCAGCCGGTGTTCGAGGAGTTCCGGGTGGCGGCGCTGGCGCTGGCCTGGGACGGCGAGACCCAGCGGGTGGTGATCGAGGCCATGGCCCCGATGGAGGGCGGCGGCGAGCCGCCGCTGGGCGACATGGAGGCCGACGGCCCCCCGACCATGGTGGTGCGGCTCACCGGCGCCCAGGCCCGCGCCTTCACCACCCGGGCCAAGGCCGTGGTGTCGGCCGGCCGCCCGCCGTGCCCCTTCTGCTCCCTGCCGCTGGACCCCGAGGGCCACGTCTGTCCGCGCGCCAACGGCTACCGGCGGCGCGCGGCTTGAGCGCGCGGGGCGACGGGCCGGCGGGCACCGGGGCGGGGGCCGGCCCCGGTGATGTGCCCGGGTCGCAGGACGCTCGCCGCATCGCTACGCAGACCCTGGACCTGGGCCGCCTCAAAGAGGTGCTGACCGCCGGCGAGCTGAGCATCACCGGCC
>JABFWL010000100.1 GCA_013362315.1 Catenulispora sp.
CAGCAGAGCGGCCGGTGCGGCCCAGGCCGCGTGTCCGGTGACGGCGAGCGGCAGGAAGGTGACCACCACTCCGGCCGCCGACGCGGAGGCGGCGAACAGCGCGGCCGGGCGCGCTATGGCGCCGTTGCGGAGCCCGGCCACGATGCCGTGCGAGCCGGACCCGGCGGCGTCGTGCGCCGGCAGCGCCGGGACCGTCGCGATCGCGACGAGCGGCACGACGGCGGTCAGCACGAACACGGCGCCGTAGCCCCAGTGCGTCGCGGCCCAGGTGCCGTACGGCAGCGACAGCAGCGCCGGCACGCCGCCGACCAGGCCCACCAGCGCCATCCCCTCCCCGCGCCGCTCGGCCGGGATCAGCGCCGCGGTCAGCGCGCCGCCGGACACCACGGAGACGGCGAAGCCGACGCCGCGTGCGACGTCGACGGCCACGATCGCCGGCACCGCCGAGCCGAACGGGGTGAGCAGCACCAGCGCCGGCGTCCCGAGCAGCGCCAGCCCCGCGGCCAGCGCCCACCGGTGGCCGACGCGGGCGACCAGGCGCGGGGTGCCGAGTTCGCCGACGACCGTGGCCGCCAGCAGCGAGCCGTTCGCCAGGCCGGCGGCGTCCGCGCCGTGCCGCGCGGCGAACATGGGCACCACCGCCAGCGGCAGGTAGAAGCCGATCGCGCCGGCCACGACCGACACGAGACGTAGGAGCAGGGCCCGGGACATCACTGGAGTCATGGCTCTGACGGTAGGTTCCATGCGGCCTGCTGCTAAGGTCCACTTTCATGGCGATCGAGGGGTCCAGTTCCGGTCCGGAGCTCCTGCTCGTCCTCGACCGCGAGGCGGCCACCGGGCTGCGTGCGCAGTTGGAGGAACAGCTGCGCGAGGCAGTGCGCACTGGCCGTCTGGCCGCCGGTGAACGGCTTCCGTCCTCGCGCGCGCTAGCCGCCCAGCTCGGACTGTCGCGCGGCGTGGTCCAGGAGTGCTACGAGCAGCTGACCGCCGAGGGCTACCTGGTCTCGCGCGGCGGCTCGCCGACGCGGGTCGCCGCGGTGCGGACGCGGATGTCACCCGCGCCCGAGCCTGCGCCCCGGACGCCTGTGCCGAGGCTGATCGCCGACTTCCGGGCCGGCGTCCCGGACCTGGGCCTCGCACCGCGCGAGGACTGGGCGTGGGCGGTGCGCGAGGCGTGCCGCACCGCGCCGAACGCAGCGTTCGACTACGGCGACGCCCGCGGCGACGAGCAGCTGCGGCAGACGCTCGCCGGCTACGCGCGCCGGGTGCGCGCCGCCGACGCGAGCGCTGACCGAATCCTGGTGTGCAGCGGCTACCAGCAGGGGCTCGCTGTCGTGCTGCGGGCCCTGGCCGCCGCCGGGAAGAAGCTCGTCGCGGTCGAGGACCCCGGCTCGATCGACACGGTGACCGCCGCTGCCCGCGCCGCGCAGGGCGACTGCGTCCCGGTGCCGGTCGACGCGCACGGCATCGACGTGGCCGCGCTGGCCGCCAGCGGCGCGCGGGTCGCGGTGGTGACCCCGGCGCACCAGTGGCCCACCGGCGTCGTGATGGCGCCTGAGCGGCGGCACGAACTGCTCGCCTGGGCCAGGGACTACGACGCGGTCATCATCGAGGACGACTACGACGCGGAGTTCCGCTACGACCGGGAGCCCGTCGGCTCGCTGCAGGGCCTGGCCCCGGACCACGTCATCTCGCTCGGCACCGTCAGCAAGTCCCTCGCCCCGGCGCTGCGGCTGGGCTGGGCGGTGCTGCCGGCGTCGCTGGCCGCTCCGGTCGCGGCGGTGAAGCAGGTCGTGGACCGCGGTTCGCCGACCCTGGACCAGCTGGCGCTGGCGGCCCTCATCGAGTCCGGCCGGTACGACCGGCACCTGCGCCGCATGCGCGCCGAGTACTCGAAGCGCCGCGACACGCTCGTCGCCTCGCTCGCCGAACACGCCCCGCAGCTGCGCCTGACCGGGCTCGCCGCCGGTTTCCACGCCGTCGCGCATTTGCCGGCCGGCGTCAGTGAGGAGCGGGTTGTGGAGCATGCTCTCGCCAGGCGCGTCGGGCTCCACGGCATGAGCCGCTACCGCTCCACCCGCGCCGCGGCCCCGGCGCAGTTGGTGTTCGGCTTCGGCAATACCGGCCCCCGCGCCATCGCCGAGGGCATCGCCGCCATCGCTCCCCTGCCGGGCTGACGGATCCTCGTGGCGGGAACGCCAGTGGCGGCGAGGCCGGAGCCTCGCCACCACCGATGTCTTCACGTGCCGGTGGGCCGTTCGGCCCGGTGGCGCCGGGTCACCTCAGAGAACGACGTTGATCAGGCCGATCTGCACCAGGTTGTCCTCGTCCTCGTGGTGGTCCGAGTGGTGGTCCCAGTCGTGGTCGTGGTCGTGGTCCCGGTCGCAGCACCACACCCACCCGGCCGAGGTCCAGCGCCAGCAGCACTCGTGCTCGCCGTGCGCCGTCGCCATCGTCGTCACCCGGGACTGCGCCGCGGGCGCCGTCGCCGCGGAGGCCGAGCCCGCAGTGGCCAGGGCTCCGATGCCCGCGAGCAGAGCCGTGGCACCGGCGGTCGCTGTGAGCCTGAGCATCCGTGTGCGCATGTCTTGTCTCCTCACTTTTGTCCGAAGGGGTGAACCCTTCCGGACCCTGATGGGCGCCGGCGATTCACCGGCCCGAGACCAACCTTCTCCAGCACTTGCGAGGCAGGCGACAGTTACTGCGCCATCCGGTTGGCGGGACGCGGGAGCGGTGCGGAATCCGGGCCCGACGCAGTAGCCTTAGCTGCCCGGCGCGCCAGTTTCTCGAACGCGGCACGCAGTTCCGGCGGGCCGAGCACGTCGATGTCGGCGTCGAAGCGCGCGAGATACGCGGCCAGGCCGGCCCAGGACCAGGAGCCGGTTCGCAGGCGGCACCGGTGCGGCTCCAGGGGCTCCACGACGGCGTCCCGGGCGAACGGGGCGACCTCGTGGGCCGGCAAGTCGAGGATGACGTCGGCGGTGCAGGGCCAGGCGTCCGGTCCGTCGCCGGCTCGGCCTGCCGAGCCTTTGAAGCGGGCGGCCAGGAACGCGGCCGGATCGCCGCCGGGGACCTCGCGGGGGACGAAGCGCGGACCGTTCGGGGTGCGCGGGGTCATGCGGTCCGCGCGGTAGACGCGCCAGCCGTCACGCGTCGGCTCCCAGGCGAGCAGGTACCAATGCCCTGCGAAGGCGACAAGGTGATGCGGCTGCGCACAGCGCGGCGGGACCAGGTCCGTAGTGGGCGGCCGGCGTGGAGATTCGTAGTCGAACCGGAGTTCTTCGCGGGCTCGGATCGCGGCGCCGATATCCAGCAGGACGTCGGTGCGCACCGAAGCTTGCTCGGCGTCAGGCGCCCGGGCGAGGACCGTCGGTTCCAGGAAGTCCAGGCGGTTGCGCAACCTGGAGGGCATCACCTGTTGCAGAGTGGCCAGCGCGCGTAGCGCCGGTTCCTCGATGTCGGCGCCGGTCTGTGCCGCGCCGCGCAGCGCGACGGCGAGGGCGACGGCTTGCTCGTCGTCGAACAGCAGAGGCGGCAGGTGCGAGCCGGCGTCAAGCCGGTAACCGCCTTCGGGACCCTTCGTCGCTCGGACCGGATAGCCGAGCTCGCGCAGCCGATCGATATCACGGCGGACAGTCCGGGGGCTCACATCCAGGCGCTCGGCGAGCAGGTCCCCCGGCCAGTCACGGCGCACCTGCAAGAGGGACAAGAGCGAGAGCAGGCGCCGAGAGGTGGACGGCGCGGAACTGGTTGGCATGCCTTTCATGATGCGCCAGGTATAGGACGATCCCTGTCCTATACATCGAGGACTCTTGATCTCGTCGCCGGAACAAGCCCGGCGAGCACTGAGCAAGGAGAACTGATGTCTCTCACCACGACCGCGCACCTGAACTTCCACGGACAAGCCCGGGAAGCGCTGGCGTTCTACGAGTCCGTCTTCGGCGGGCAGACAACCATCGCCACCTATGGCGACTTCGGTATGCCGAAGGACGTGCCAGGCGCCGACAATGTCGTCTTCGGCCAGGTCGTCGCAGAGAACGGCTTCCGGGTGATGGCTTACGACGTGCCCGGCACCTCCGCCGACGAGGCCGTGGCCACCGGGAAGACCATGCGCCAGAACGGGGTGACGGTGACGACGGAGAAGTTCTTTCTATCCGTGCGCGGCGAGTCGGTCGAAGAAGTCGGCGCGCTCTGGGAGAAGCTCTCCGACGGCGCGACCGTCATCGAGGCTTTCGGTCCGGCGCAGTGGGCTCCGGCGTTCGGCATGTTGACCGACCGGTTCGGCGTGACCTGGATCCTCGACGTGGCGTCGGCGTACTGACGTACATAGCCGCTCACGAGCCAGCCCGCATCCGGCCCACCGGAGGCGGATCGGGCTGGAGCCGTACAGCCACCGGCCAGCTGGGCGCGTCCAGCGCGAGGAGCGTGTCCAGCAGGCCGGGGAAGCGCTGCTGCAGATCATCGTGCCGGAGCTGCATGAGAAGGCGGTTGCCGGCGTCACGCTGCCAGACCAGTCCCGCCTCGCGCAGCACCCGCCAGTGGTGCGTGCGGGTCGACTTGGCCACCGGCAGTTCGAAGGAGGAGCACAACCGTTCGGTCCCGGGATCCTGCGCCAGTTCCAGCACGACGCGTCGGCGCATCGGGTCGGCCAGCGCGGCCAGGACCGCGCTCAGATCGATGTCCTCGACAGCGGGGTGCGGCAGTTCGCGCTCTGCCATGGCGCCTCCTCAGTTCCCCTCGACAGTGCCCCTCGACAAAGGTTCGAGTCTCATCGTACCTTAGTGAGGTACGAGAACACTCGAACCTTGGAGGGGATGTGGCCGTGCCGCGTTTTCGTCGTGCCCTGCGCCGGCTCTTCGGCGTCGTCCGGATGCTCATAGCCGAGGACCACAAGCCGTTCACCACCTTGTGAGGCCTGGCAGGCCGACCGTCAGGCCTGCACCAGGGAGGACCTGCTCAGAATCACGATGCCGGCGATCGCGAGCGCCCCGCCGGCGGCCTGCACGGCCAGCGCCCAGCCCGTGGCCAGCGGCTCCCGGAAAACGGCGGCGCCCATCACCACCGAACCGACCGGCTCCACGGTGTCCAGGACGGGGAGGCTGACCGCCAGCGAACCGGCCTGGTAGGAGCTCTGCACCAGGATCATGCCGGCGCTGCCGACGACGATCAGCGCGTAGGGCTCCCAGTGCGACAGCGCCCCCAGACCCTCGTCGCGGAACAGTCCGGCCGCGCTCTTGGTCAGGGCGTCGAGCAGCGCCAGGAACAGTCCGGCGGCCGCGGCGTAGAGACCGGTGCGCAGGCTGCCGGACAGCCGGAGGCCGAAGGCGAGCAGGCCGGCCGCCACCGCCACCACCGCGATCAGCGCGGGCACCCAGTCCCACAGTCCCGGCACGGCGGTCCCGCCCTCGGTGGGCAGCACCACGAGGAAGGCGGCCATGCCGCCGGCGGTGCAGGCGGCGCCTGCCATCTCGGCGCGCGTGAGGCGGCGGCGCCGGCGCCAGGCGATCAGCGGCAGGGCGAACAGCAGGTCGGTGGACGCCAGCGGCATCACGAGCACCAGGGAGCCGAAGGCGAGCGCCACGCCCTGGATGAGGTAGGAGGCGACGTCCAGCACGGCGCCGGCGAGCCAGAGCGGCCGGCGCACCAGCGTCAGGAACAGGCTCGGGCGCAGTGACTGCGTCTCGGGCACCGCCGAGGCGGCGGCCTGCTGGAGCACAGCGGCGACGGCGAAGGCCATGGCGGCCAGGAGCGCTGCCGTGATCGCCACTGCAACGGTCATAGGTCAGAGCATGCCGGGTGGCTGGACGGCATGATCGCAGGACACGCCGGGTCCGGAGCTCATCCCTCGGCCGCGCCCTGCCCGATGCCGGCTTCCTGCCGCACGGCCGCCACCCGTCGGATGACCACCTCCGAGCCGGGTCCGTGCAGCAGCACGCTTCCCAGCACGCACAGCACCGCCGTGAGCAGCACCACGCTGGCGGGGTGGTCCTCCTTCAGGCCGTTGAAGGCGATGAGGCCGAACACGATCGTGGTCGTTCCGCGCGGGCCGAACAGGGCGATCAGCAGCCGGTCGCGGCGCGGCGCCGCGGTGCCGAGCAGCGCCAGGAGCACCGGCACGAGGCGCACGACGGTCAGCGCCGCGAGGCAGAACACGATCGGGCGCCAGCCGATGCCGTCGGCCCACAGGATGACCGCGGCCAGGCCGATCACGAACCAGACCGCCATCGTCATCAGGGCGGTCACGTCCTCGATCAGCCCGAAGTCGCGGGCCAGGGCGAACGGTTCGCGGGCGCGGCGGGCGGCGGGGTCGCGGCGGATGCGCCGCGCGGTGAGCGCCCGGTGCCAGTACCGGAAGGCGATGCCGCAGGCGAAGGAGGCCACGAAGCCGTTGCCGTGGACCCCGAGGGCGGTGGTGTAGGCGACCAGCGGGGTCAGCACGACCGTCAGGCGGCGGGACTGGTCGCCGGTCCAGCCGGCCAGCTCGGAGCGGTGGAGCAGGGCCGCGACCGCCGCGCCCACCAGGATGCCGACCGCGATGGCCTTCACCGCCTGCGTGAGGGCTTCCCAGAGCGCGTGCGGCACCTCGGGGGCGCCCCCGACGCCGTTGCCGGCCACCAGCATCGCGAAGACGAACACCGGGGAGACGATGCCGTCGTTGTAGCCGCTCTCGATGTTCAGGACGCTGCGGACCCGACGCGGTACCCGCTTGTCGCGGACGATGTGCTCGCTGGGCGCGAAATCGATGGGGACCACGACGCAGGCGATGACCAGCAGCACCGCCCACGGCAGCCCGGGGAGCAGCCAGGCGCCGAGCAGCATGGACAGCGCCAGGCTCAGCGGCATCGCGACCAGCAGCACCCGCGCGACCTGGGCCGGCGCGCTGCCCCACAGGCGGCCGCCGCGCACTTCGGTGGCGTCCAGGAAGAGCAGGTAGGCCAGGACGATCTCGGCGACGTGCTGGGCCACCTCGGTGTTCAGCGCGGCGGCCACGGAGTCCTCGACCGAGATCCCGACCAGCACGCCGGCCAGCACCATCACCAGCGGCGCGCCGATGTACCAGCGTTGCAGCTTCGCCGCGAACAGGGACCGGGCCAGGGCGGCCGCGGCGGCGGCCAGGACAACGGCGACCATCCGCGACCTCACGCTTGTCGGACTTTTACAAGGGACTGACTGGGTTGACCGGGTTGACTGGACTGACTGGTAGGAAAACCCAATCGCCGCACTGGCGGGGAGACAAGCAGTGTCGGCTAAAGGGACTATAGGCGAACAACGCAGGTCCCCTGTGTCAGGCCCCTCGTCGTCAGCTCTCTTGACGATCCAGCTGATGTTTGGCGAGGGCGACGTCGTGCCGGATGTCGTCACCGGCCCGCTTCGGCACGGCCCGCAAGCAGGTGGCGGAACGGCCGGGCACGCTGGCCAGCGTCAGGTACGCCCGCTGGGCCAGGGCGGCGAGCGGTTCGGCGGGGTTTCCGTGCGTCGGGGCCAGGTCGCGCAGATCCCGGTCGATCTCGACGACGACTGTGCCCTCCGGGTCCGTTCGGTGGACCGAGCGCGCCCTGAGCCGTTCCAGTGCGGCCGCCGCGGCGGCGCCGGCCAGCGGCAGGAGCAGCTTCGCCGCGAGCCACAGGCCCCAGCGGAGCAGGGGCGTGGGCACCCGCTTGATGACGCGGTTCACAATGCGTGCGGCCGGTACTGGCATGCCCTGGCTGGTACCCCGCCGGACGTGGCTAAACGTCCCGGCGGGCACCCGATCCTGCCAGTCTTGGACTATGCAATCGACATCCGGCCGGGACAACGCCACGTCGAACCGCTGGACGACCGCGCGCCGCAGGCTCGAGATCGCGCTGGCCGCGGGCCTGGTCGCCGGTGCCGGCGCGGCGCTGCTCGGGGCCGGGCGCACCGCGCCGCTCATCGGCTGGGACGTGCTGGCGTTCGTCTTCGGCGCCTGGACCTGGGCCTCGGTGTGGCCGATGGACGCGGCGAGGACGAAGTCCCACGCGGTTCCGGAGAACCCCAGCCGCGACCTCGCCGACGCCCTCCTGATCGCGGCATCCGTGGCCAGCCTGGTCGCCGTCGGGGTGGTGCTGTTCGGCGCCTCGCACGCGCCAGGCAGCGCCCGCTACCTGCAGGCCGCCCTCGCGGTGTTCTCGGTCTTCGTCTCGTGGACGCTGATCCACACCGTTTTCACCCTGAAATACGCCCGGCTCTACTACAGCGGCACTCCCGGAGGCATCAACTTCCATGAGGAAGATCCACCGCAGTACAGCGACTTCGCCTATCTGGCCTTCACCGTCGGCATGACGTTCCAGGCGTCGGACACCGACGTGCAGAGCAAGGAGATGCGGCGCGCCGTGCTGCGCCAGGCCTGGCTGTCGTTCCCGTTCGGCGCCGTCATCATCGCGACGTCGATCAACCTGGTGTCGGGGCTGGCGAAGTAGCCGGAGCCGCTTGCGCCGGGCTGTCATGCGTCGAGGATCGCCTTGCCCGCTTCCGCCCGCGCGCTGCGCGACTTCTGGCTCGGCGCCGATGGCCGCGACCGTCCGGCCCGCATCGTGGCGGAGGCGGAGCCGCGGAGGAGACGTTCGAGGCGTGCTGTGGCGTGTACGCGGTGCCTGGCTGACATACCTCCATGACGTTGTCTTTCGGCCACGATGGCGGGCCCGCACATACTCGTGCGAGCCCGCCATCCCTGTGAACCTGTCACCAGCGCCGTTTTTGAGCGCCGATCCAGCCCCGGTCTACCGCGGGCTGAAGTCCTGGTTGGTGCCAGGGGCGTTCTTGCACGGCCACTGATCCAGCTGCTGACCGGTGTTGGACCCGTTGCCGTAGACATCGA
>JABFWL010000558.1 GCA_013362315.1 Catenulispora sp.
GGGCCGCGCCGCGCAGAGCTTGCAGAGCAGACACGATGACCGCCTGCCTCCAGTCCTGTGGTTATAACGGTGGTGTTCGTCGTACTCACGTGATTTCGTCGTACTCACGTGATGTGGTGTCGTGTGGTGTCGCTGCCGGTAGCGTAGGGAACTCAGTCTACGAGGATGACGCAAACGGCAGATAGCTTGTCTATGGTGTCGTTTTCCTGATTCCGCCCGCGGCACACCTTGGTTATCGGCTCATCCGATGATCGACTTGAGCGAAGAGGGGAAGAGGTCTGATGCGCACGTCGGTGATCGTCGGCGCGGGCCTGGTGGCCTCGCCCTTCCTCCTCGTCGGGGCGATCGTGGTGGGGACGATGAGTGTGGCCGCCGGCAGTTCGACGGCGGCCGGTTCGGTAGGCCGGATCGCCGAGGGTACCGTACCGGCGGACTATGCGGTACTCATGGAGAAATCCGGACACATGTGCCCGGAGCTGACGCCCTCGCTGCTGGCCGCCCAGCTGTATCAGGAGTCGGGGTTCGACCCGACCGTGGTCTCCCCGGCCGGCGCCATCGGGATCGCCCAGTTCATGCCCGGGACCTGGCCGAACTGGTCCTCCCCGCAGGACGGCGACGGCAAGCAGGATCCGCGCAACCCGGCCGACGCCATCCCGGCCGCGGCCCGGTACGACTGCGCCATCGCGCACCAGCTCTCCGGCGTCGGCGGCGACCACGTGGCCAACATGCTGGCCGGCTACAACGCCGGTCCGGGCGCCGTCGAGCAGTACCAGGGGATCCCGCCGTACGCGGAGACGCAGAACTATGTGAAGAACATCAGGGCTCTTGAACAGGCCTTCCGCGCCCCGGATCCGGTGCTGGCACCGTCCGACATGGCGGTGCGGGCGATCGCCTACGCCTTCAACCGGCTGGGCACGCCGTACGAGTGGGGCGGCGACGGCACCGACGGCAGGTTCGACTGCTCCGGGCTGGTGCAGGCCGCCTACACCTCGGTCGGCATCACCATGCCGCGGACCGCCTCCGAGCAGTGGTACACCGGCCCGCACATCCCCACCGACCAGCTGCAGCCGGGGGACCTGGTGTTCTACGCCACCAACCTGAAGAACCCCGGGAGCATCCACCACGTCGGGATCTACGTCGGCGGCGGCGCGATGATCGACGCGCCGCACACCGGCGCGGTGATCCGCTTCGACCCGATCGGGGCGGCCGACTACCTCGGCGCCACGCGGCCGCAGCCGCTGGTGGTGGACGCGGCGGTGGACGCTTCGACGCCGCGGGCCAAGCGGCCGGTGGCGGGGGCGCCGGGCCAGAACCCGGCACCGAACCAGAACCCGGCTCCGGCGCCGAACAACCAGAACCAGAACCCGGCGACCACCGCCCCGGCGGCACCGACGACGACCGCCAAGAAGCGCTAGACAGCGATCAGCCTGCTGCGAAGCAGGGGCAAACATCCGATGTGACGCGTTCTGTGCTGCGCGCCTCACCTCAAATCCCGGCCGCGGTCCCATGGTGAAACGCCGAGGGCGGCGGTCGGAGCGTTGCTCCGCACCGCCGCCCTGAGTCCTCCAGATGCCGAGGACGATGCGTTCCTTCACATGGCGGGCACCTTGTCCAGGAAGCCGGCCACCGCCCCGATCCGGCCGTCGGGGGCGATCAGCGCCACGTCGAAGCCGACCACCAGGGCCTCGTCGTCCCCGGCCGCCAGCTCCCAGGTGAAGCGGACGAGATCGTGGTGCGCGTCCGGAGTTCCGGCCAGCCGGAAGGTCAGGCCCGGGAACTGCGCCTGCGCCCCGCCGATCAGCGTCCCGAGCTCGTCGTGACCATGTACCGAGGCCAGCGGATCGGTGTACTCGACCTGCTCGGCGAAGACCTCGGCGATCTTCTTGGCGCGGGCGTCGGCGTCGGTCTCGTTCCACGCGGCGATGTAGCCGTCGATGAGGTTGGTCACGTTCGTCATGGGAGTGCCTTTCCGTCCCGGCCCCGGCTTGCCCGGCGGCCTGTGGCCACAACGATGCCGTCGGGCCTCTGAGCAGGCGATTACCTCGGAGGTAATGCACGGTCGCTTACCTCCGAGGTAATCGTGCGCATGACCTCTGCGCCGCCATCGTTTACGCCATGACCGCAACCGAGACCCGGCCGGCGACACCGGCCCGCACGGCGCACGAGGCGCCCGCCACGACGACCACGCCGGCGAAGTCCCAGAACCTCACGCTCCTGGTCCTGCTCGCCGGCATCTTCATGACCACCCTCGACATCTTCATCGTCAACGTCGCGATCCCCGCCACGCAGCGCGATCTGCACGCCTCTGCGGCCTCGATCCAGTGGATCGTCGCCGGGTACGGGCTCACCGTCGCCGCCGGCGTCATCACCGCCGGCCGCCTCGGCGACATGTTCGGGCGCCGCAGGATGTACGCGCTCGGCATGGCGCTGTTCACCGCCGCCTCCGCCGCCTGCGGGCTGGCGCCCACCGCCGGGCTGCTGATCGCGGCGCGCGTCGTGCAGGGCGTGGGCGCGGCGTTGCTCAGCCCCCAGACACTCGCGATCATCGGCACCGCCTTCGAGGGGGCCAAGCGAGTCCGTGCTTTCACCGCCTACGCGCTGGCCATGGGCCTGGCCGCGGTGTTCGGGCAGCTGATCGGCGGCGTGCTGATCGACCTGAACTTCGACGGCCTCGGCTGGCGCAGCTGCTTCCTGATCAACGTCCCGGTCGGCGCGGTGGCGCTGACGCTGGTGCCGCGCGCCGTTCCGGAGACGAGGGCCAGCTGGAAGAGCGGGGCTGACCGGAAAAGCGGGGCCGCCGGCCGGACCCGGCTCGACCTGCCCGGCGTCGCGCTCGTCAGCGGCGCGCTGGTGGCCACCGTGCTGCCGCTCATCCAGGGGCAGAGCCAGGGCTGGCCGCTGTGGACCTGGCTCAGCTTCGTCCTCGCCCTGATCCTGTTCGGCGCCTTCGGCTGGTATCAGGGCCGGCTGGCCGCCGCCGACAAGTCCCCGCTGATCGACCCGGCCCTGTTCCGCACCAAGGGCTTCGGCAAGGGCATCATCGCGCAGATCGTCTTCTGGATGGGTCAGGGCTCGTTCTTCTTGGTCTTCGCCCTCTACGTGCAGAACGGCCGCGGTCTGGACGCCCTGCAGGCCGGCCTGATCTTCACCCCGATCGGCGTCGGCTACCTGCTCACCTCGATGGTCGCGCAGCGGGTGGCGGCGAAGATGGGTCGCCAAGCCGCGGCGGTCGGCACCCTGCTCATGGCCGCGAGCCTGGCCGACATGATCGTCACCCTGCACCTGACCGGCACCGGCGGCTCGCTGCTCTGGCTGATCCCGGCGCTGGTCGCGGACGGCGCGGGCATGGGCCTGGCCATCGGCCCGCTGTCCGCCACCGCGATGGGCCGCGTCGCCCCGCACCACACCGGCGCCGCCTCCGGCGTGATCTCCACCGTGATGCAGGTCGGCGGCGCGGTCGGGGTCGCGGTCATAGGCATCGTCTTCTACACCGCTCTCGGCACCGCCCCCACCCCGGCCGCCTACGCCCACGCCTTCACCGCCGGACTGGAAATGCTGGTCGGCGTGGCGCTCGCAGTAGCGATACTCCTGCAGTTCGACAAGGACTAGTGCGACGCCGAGGCGGCGGCACCATCATGGGAGGCGTACCAGGTCTCGGTGATGGTGCAGCCGGCCTTAGGCGCGCCGGCGGTGAGTTTTCGGTGATGGGGGGACGGACGTTGCTTTGCCATTCGTGCCGATATCAGGTCCGCAAGGACTTCCCGTACTGCCTGCGCTGCGGCACTCAGCGCAAGAAGGCGCACGTCGATCAGTTCGACGCCCCGCAGCTGCGGCAGCCCGGTTCCGGCGGCGCCTCGGTGGCGGCGGTTTCCAGGGAGCCGTTCACGATCGGGAGGTCCTCGGGCAACGACCTGAAGCTGGACCATCCCTCGGTGTCCCGCGAGCACGCGCGGATCGTGCGCGAATCAGGCTCCTACTATCTGGAGGATCTGGGCTCGCTGAACGGGATCCGGGTCGACAACGGCCTCGGGCCGCAGGACGCCGAGCGGATCCGGGGCGGCAAGGCCCGGCTGCACGACGGGTCGGTGGTGTTCGTCGGCGACG
Organism: Catenulispora sp.; assembly: GCA_013362315.1. GTDB lineage: Bacteria > Actinomycetota > Actinomycetes > Streptomycetales > Catenulisporaceae > Catenulispora. Next base: position 4,105 of record JABFWL010000558.1, read on the forward strand.
TGGCGCTGATCTTCGAGCAGCCGCGCACCGCCGCCATCGGCTCCAAGACCATGGTCCGCCCGGCCGGCATGACGATGCTCGCCCCGGCCAGCGAGCTCGTCAGCCCGGCCGACGTGATCGCCGACGAGCACACCCCGGCCGAGCCGCTGTCCGCCACGCCGCGCAAGCGCTCCGGCTGGGCGCTGAAGCAGATCCCTGATGATCGCGGCCGCCTGGAGTGGGCGCTGCGCAACACCCGGACCGGCGCCTACCTGAGCCTGGACGAGCGCCAGGTGTTCGTGTGGAACCAGATCGACGGCCGCGCCACCACCCGCGACCTGCTCTTCGCCTACCTCGAGGAGTACGGCGAACTCGCGCTGCCGCGCATCGAGCAGGCGCTGAAGATGTTCGCCTCCGTGGACCTGGTCGCCGGCCTGCCCGGGCAGCGCAGCACCGAGCAGCTGTCCTTCTGGCGCCGCGTGAGCCGGGCCACCCTCAACGCCCTGCTGCGGATGGAGATCTCGGTCAAGGGCCTCGACGGCCTGATCGAGCGCGGCTACCGCCGCTTCGGCTGGTGGTTCTTCACCCGACCGGCGATCGTCCTGCTGGCCCTGGTGGTCCCGGCCGGCCTGGTCGCGTTCTGGTTCGACCGCGACAAGTACAAGCTGCTCGACACCGAGGGCGCCGGCCCCTGGGGCGGCGCGATCGTCCTGGTCGTCTTCTTCACCGCCTGCACCCTGCACGAGATGGCGCACGCGATGGCCGTGAAGTCCTACGGCCGCCGGGTCAACCGCGGCGGCTTCATGATGATGATGGGCATGCCGTTCGCGTTCGTGGACACCTCGGACATGTGGCTGGGCTCGCGCTGGTCCCGGGTGGTGGTGGCACTGTCCGGCCCGCTGGTGACCGCGGAGATCGCCGGCGGCCTCGCGGTCGCGGCGTACTACACGCACTCGGCGATCGCCGGCGCGATCCTGTTCCAGATCGCGTTCGCCCTGTATCTCAATACTCTGTACAACTTCAACCCGCTGATGCCGCTCGACGGGTACATGGCGTTGTCCGACGCCATGCGTTTCCCCCGGCTGCGCGAGGAGTCGCGCGCCTACTTCACGCGCGGCCTGTGGCGCGATCTGCGGCGCCGCAAGCTGCCGACGTTGAAGCAGTGGGGCATGACGCTCTACGGCCTGTGTGCGATCCTCGGCACCTATGGCTTCATCGCGCTCGGCATCCTCGCCTGGAACGGCCGGATCGGGAAGTTCGTGCACAAAAGCGTGCCCGATCCGTGGGCGCATATGATCATCGTGGCCGGGATCGGCATCGTGCTGTTCCCGGTGTGGTACGGCTATTTCAAGGCGCTGACCCGGTTGCTGCGCCGACTCGGTGACAAGCGGCAACGCCGGGTCCGGCAGGCGCCTGCCAAAGCCTGAACAAGCAATACAGCCTGAAACAGCAGCACAGCCTGAACGAGCAACACATCCTGAACAACCAGCACAGCCTGAACCTGAACGGGGCGATCCCGACGGATGACGACGAAGCGGTGGCCCGCGCGCAAGCGGGCGACGAGGGCGCCTTCGCGCTGCTCGTCACCCGCTACACGCCGCTGGCCCGCCGCACCGCGCGGCTCGCCGGCGCCGGCGACGAGGCCGACGACGTGGTCCAGGAGGCCTTCGCCAAGGCCCTGCGCGGCCTCGGCGGCTTCCGGCCCGGCGGCTCGTTCCGGCCGTGGCTGCTGCGCATCGTCGTCAACGAGGCCCGCAACCTGCACCGCGGCGCGATCCGGCGGGTCCGGCGCGAGGACTTCGTGCAGAACGGCGTCGCGCTGCTCGAGCGCAGCTCCGAGGACGAAGCCCTGGCCCTGATCAGCCGCGAGGACCTGCTGGCGGCGGTGCGGGGCCTGCCCGAGCACGACCGCGCCGTGATCGTCTGCCGCTACTTCCTCGACCTGTCCGAGGCCGAGACCGCCGAAGTCCTCGGGCTGCCGCGCGGCACCGTGAAATCCCGCCACTCCCGGGCCATCGCCCGGCTGCGCCGGGCCGCCACCGCGCTGGCCCTGGTCCTGGCCGCGCTGGGAGTGGCGGCGGCGGTCTCGCCGCAGGTGCGCGCCGCGATCGGGCGGGTGCTGCGGTTCGCGGGCGTCGAGGTGCACCACAGTTCGCTGCCCGCGCCGCCCTCCTCACAGTCACCGCGGGAGCTGCTACTGCCCGGCGAACACGAGACGACCCTGGCCGCCGCGCAGATGGCCGTCCGGTTCCCGATCACGGTCCCGCCACGTCTGGGGGCGCCGACGCGGGTCACGGTCAGCGACAACGGCCGCGTCGTCTCGCTGCTGTTCGGCACGGACCGCCGGCTCGACGAGTTCGACGGCCGGCTCTCCGACGTCTTCAGCAAGATCGTCTACGGCGCCGACCCGGTGGACGTCAAAGTCGACGGCACGGCCGCGTGGTGGATCGCCGGACCGCAGGACGTCGTCTACGTCGACCGCGGCGGGCAGCCGGTCACCGGCACCGCGCACCGCACGGTCGGCACGCTGATCTGGCAGTCCGGCGGCGTCTCCTACCGTCTGGAGGGCATCGCGGATCGTACCGAGGCGGTCGGCGCGGCTTCCGGCTGACTCCCGCGGAAGTACCGCGAGAGCCTTCCGCCGTACGACTACACCGCAGCAGCGCCGGCGGTGCAATCGACGGTATGAACGCCACCACGAGCACGACCGCCCTTACGAGCACGACCACCATCACGGCGCCGGCCGCCCGCGCGGTCGCCGCGGTCAAGCGCTACGGCTCCGGCGACGCGGCCGTCTACGCCCTGGACGGCGTCACGGTCGCGCTGCCGGCCGGCCGCTTCACCGCCGTCATGGGTCCCTCCGGGTCCGGGAAGTCCACGCTCATGCACTGCTTGGCCGGGCTGGATCGGCTGACGTCGGGCCAGGTCTATATCGGTGACGTCGAGCTCGGTGCCGCCTCGGACAAGCAGCTCACGCTGCTGCGCCGGGAGAAGTTGGGCTTCGTCTTCCAGTCGTTCAACCTGCTGCCGACGCTGTCCGCCGGGGAGAACATCACTCTTCCGCTGGACTTGGCCGGGCGTAGGCCTGACCAGGAATGGCTGCGAACTGTCGTGGACACCGTCGACCTCGGCGACCGGCTCAAGCACCGGCCTGCCGAGCTCTCCGGCGGCCAGCAGCAGCGGGTGGCAGTGGCCCGGGCGCTGGCGGCGCGGCCTGAGGTGGTGTTCGCTGACGAGCCCACGGGGAACCTCGACTCTCGCTCGGCCGGAGAGGTGCTGCGGCTGCTGCGGACGATGGTGACTGATCTCGGCCAGACGCTGGTGATGGTGACGCACGACCCGTCCGCCGCGGCTTATGCGGATGAGGTGCTGTTCCTGGCCGACGGCCGTCTTGTCGATCGGCTGGAGCAGCCGACTCGCGACTCGGTGCTCGCGCGTATGCAGCGTTTCGGCGACTGACCATCCGACCCCAAGGACTCGCCATGCTCACCCTCGCCCTGCGCAACCTCACCGCCCGCCGCCGTCGGCTGATCGGCACGTTCCTCGCGGTTTTCCTCGGCGTCGCCTTCCTCGCCGGCACGCTGACGCTGAACGCGACGCTGTCGCGCAACTTCGACAACCTCTTCGCGACCGCGGACAACGGGGTCTCGGCCGTCGTGCGGTCCGACACCCTGATCTCCGCATCCGCCCGTGGCGGCCCGCTCGGCGGCTTGCGCGCTCCGGTGCCGTCGGAACTCGCCAACGCCCTGCGGAGCGTGCCCGGCGTCGCCGACGCCGAGCCGGACATCGTCGGTTACGGGCAACTGCTCGGCAGCGATGGGAAGGCGGTCGGCGGCAACGGCCCGCCGCGGTCGGCCGGCAACTGGATCCCGTCTGAGCAGCTGAACCCTTATCACTTGGTCGACGGACGCGCGCCGCGCGACGTGCCGGCCGGTGAGCCGGTCGAGGCGGTGGTGAACCGTGGCGCGGCCGATGCCGGGAAGCTGAAGCTGGGCGATACCACTGTCGTGCAGACGCCGCTGCCGGTGCGGGTCACGATCGTCGGGATCGCCGGATTCGGCGGCCAGGACGGGATCGGGCAGACCACGTTCGTCGGGTTCACGCAGCCCGTCGCCGAGAAGTACGTCGGGCGTCCCGGGCAGGCGACGCAGATCCTGGTCGCCGCCAAGAGCGGGACTTCGCAGGACACTGTCGTGGCGGCCGTGACGAAGGCGCTGCCGTCCGGCGTCTCGGCGATCAGCGGCGCGGCCTATACGAAGGCGAACACCGACGCCATCGGCAAGGCGTTCCTGACCTTCTTCAAAGCGTTCCTGCTGGTGTTCGCGGCTGTCGCGCTGCTGGTGGCGTCGTTCTCGATCCACAACACTTACACGATTCTCACCGCGCAGCGGACCAGAGAGAACGCGCTGCTGCGAGCGCTGGGCGCCGCACGAAGCCAGATCCTGCGGTCCTCCGTGGCCGAAGCGGCGCTGCTCGGCCTGGTGGCGTCGGCGGTCGGTGTGCTCGGCGGCCTGGGGATCGCACAAGCTCTCAAGGCCCTGTTCGATGCGGCCGGTTTCGCCTTGCCCGCCGGCGGATTGGCGATCACCTGGTCCACGATCATGCTCGCTCTGCTGGTCGGGGTCGGCGTGACCGCGCTGTCCGCGCTCGGCCCGGCGGTGCGGGCCTCGCGGGTGCCGCCGCTGGCCGCCCTGCGGGAGGCGGCGCTCGGCGCGGCCCGCTCCGGGTTCGGCCGGGT
>JABFWL010000085.1 GCA_013362315.1 Catenulispora sp.
TGGCCTTCGAGCTGGGGTTCGCCGACCCCGGCAACGTCGTGTACATGAACCAGATCCACGGCGCCGACGTGGCCTACGCCGCCGCGCAGTGGCAGGGCCGGGCGCCGGACGTGGACGCCCTGGTCACCGACCGCCGGCACCTGGCACTGGCGGTGCTGGTCGCCGACTGCGTGCCGGTGCTGCTGGCCGACGCCGAGGCCGGGGTGGTGGGCGGCGCGCACGCCGGGCGGCCGGGGATGAAGGCCGGCGTGGTGCCGGCCACGATCGAGCGGATGCTGGCTCTGGGCGCGGCGCCGGAGCGGATCGTGGCGGTCACCGGCCCCTCGGTCTGTGGGCTGTGCTACGAGGTGCCCGAGCGGATGCGCGCCGACGTCGCCGAGAAGGTCCCGGCCAGCTACGCGGTGACCCGGCAGGGCACGGCGGGGCTGGACGTCGCCGAGGGGGTGTGGTCGCAGTTGGAAGCGGCCGGGATCGACCAGAAGGAGTCGCTGCGGCTGCGGATCTGCACCCAGGAGTCCGCCGACTACTACTCGTTCCGCGGCGAGGGCACGACCGGGCGGTTCGCCGGCTTCGTCTGGCTGGACTGAGCGCGGTGGGGTCTCTTACCGGAGCAGGGCGGCAGGAGCAGCAGCGGCGCACGGAGCAGATCCGCGCGAACCTGGCCGCGGTGCGCGAGGACATCGCCGCCGCCGCGCGCAAGGCCGACCGGGACCCGTCCGAGATCACCCTGATCGCGGTGACCAAGACCTACCCGGCCTCCGACGTCCGGATCCTGGCCGAGTTGGGCGTCCTGGACGTGGGGGAGAACCGCGACCAGGAGGCCGCGCCGAAGGCCGAGGCGACCGCCGGCCTCGGCCTGCGCTGGCACTTCATCGGCCAGTTGCAGACCAACAAGGCCGGATCGGTGGCCGGCTACGCCGACTTCGTGCATTCCGTGGATCGGCTCCGACTGGTGCCGGCACTGTCCAAGGGTGCTTTGCGATATGACAAAGAGTTGACTTGTTTGGTGCAGGTGGACCTGGGTAACGCAGAGCCCGTGGACGCAAACACCGCACGCGGGGGAGTGCTGCCCGGCGAGGTGCCGGCGCTGGCGGAGGCGATCGCCGAAGCCCCGGGCCTGAACCTCGGCGGACTCATGGCCGTCGCCCCGCTCGGCGCGGATCCGGCACCGGCGTTCGCGCGGCTGCACGAGCTCGCATTGAGCTTGCGATCGACACACCCTTCGGCCACCATGATCTCGGCGGGGATGAGTGGGGACTTGGGGGAAGCGGTGGCGGCCGGCGCGACACACGTGCGCATCGGCAGCGCGATACTCGGTATCAGACGGTGATTCCGGTAACGTCGCATCTATCGAACATCGGATACGACGACCGCACGCCTCGCACATTCATCGACCGCGAACGGGAAACCTCCGCGGCACCCATTGACGTTGACAGATGCAAGACAGCCGTAACTGGCCCAGTCCGGAGGCGAACACCATGGCCGGCATGATGCGCAGAGCAGCGGTCTACCTCGGGCTCACTGACGAACAGCGGTTCGAGGACGAGCGGTACTACGACGACTACGAGGACGAGTACGAGCCCGAGCCGGCCGAGCACGCCGCGGCGCCGGCGGAGTCCCGCCACGAGTCCGACGACGAGCGGGCCGGCGGCGCGCTCGTCGTGGCCCAGAACGACCGCCGCTCGTTCGCGGCGCCTTCCAATGTGACGGTGATGCCGGACCGCTCCGAGCGGTCGCCGCGCACCGACCGAACCGACCGAGCCGAGAGAGGTGGACCGGTGATGTACAGCGTCCCGATGGACCGGTCGGCGGACCGCGAAGCGTCCTACCGCATCACCACGCTGCACCCGCGGACCTACAACGAGGCCCGCACGATCGGCGAGCACTTCCGCGAGGGGGTGCCGGTGATCATGAACCTCACCGAGATGGAGGACGCCGACGCCAAGCGGCTGGTGGACTTCGCGGCCGGGCTGATCTTCGGCCTGCGCGGGAACATGGAGCGGGTGACGCAGAAGGTGTTCCTGCTCTCGCCTGCTAATGTCGACGTGACGGCCGAGGACAAGGCCCGGATCGCCGAGGGCGGGTTCTTCAACCAGAGCTGACGCCCGGCGGGAACGCTTCGGGTCCGTCCGGCGTCTGGCTTATAGGGGCGGTGAGTGGCACCGCCCCGCTGTGGGGCGCCCGGATGAGGTGGGAAGGGGAGAGCGCTATGAGCGTTGTGGGGGCGTTGGCCCTTTGGGTGCTCTACCTCTTCGCGCTGTGCATGATCGTCCGCCTGATCATCGGCTGGGTTTTGGTATTCGCCCGGTCATGGGAGCCGCGGGGTGTCATGCTGGTCGTCGTGGAGACGGCGTACACGGTCACGGATCCTCCCCTGAAGCTGCTGCGGCGGTACATCCCGCCCCTGCGGCTCGGCGGGATGGGGTTTGACGTGGCGTTCATGATCCTGGGGATCATCGTCTTACTGCTGATCCGGGTCGCGGCTACGCTGTGACCGGGTAATGTCTGTGCGAATGCCGACGACCACGCCACGCCTGAGGTGAATGAAAGATGCCGTTGACTCCCGAGGACGTCCACAACAAGCAGTTCACGACCGTACGCCTGCGAGAGGGGTACGACGAGGAAGAGGTGGACGCCTTCCTCGACGAGGTCGAGGCCGAGCTGACCCGCCTGATCCGCGAGAACGAGGAGCTGCGGGCCAAGCTGGCCGCCGCCACCCGCGCCGCGGCCTCGGCGGCGGCCGCCCCCGTGCCGATGCGGCGGGAGCCGACCCCGATACCCGCGCCCGCCCCGGTTCCGGCCCCGCTGCCGGCACCGTTGCCGGCCCCCCTGCCGGTGCCGCAGGCGCCGCAGTTCCAGGCCCCCGGGGGTGACTCCGCCGCGCGCGTCCTGGCGTTGGCGCAGCAGACCGCGGACCAGGCCATCGCCGAGGCGCGCAACGAGGCCAACAAGATCGTCGGCGAGGCCCGCAGCCGCGCCGACGGCCTGGAGCGCGAGGCCCGCGGCAAGGCCGACGCCCTGGAGCGCGACGCCCAGGAGAAGCACCGCGTGGCCATGGGCTCCCTGGAGACCGCCCGCGCCGCCCTGGAGCGCAAGGTCGACGACCTGCGCGCCTTCGAGCGCGAGTACCGCCAGCGCCTCAAGAGCTACCTGGACGGCCAGATGCGCCAGCTGGAGGCCTCCGGCGGCGACGACATGAACTCGGCCCCGCGCCCGCAGCTGAGCGCCACCGGCATGACCCCGCCGCCCCCGCCGCCCCCGGCCCCCCAGATGCCGATGCAGGCCTCCCTGCCCTCCGGCATGTCCCCGATGGCCCCCTCCCAGCCCATGAACGGCCAGGGCCTGGGCTCCACCGGCAGCTACCAGACCCAGAACGCCGGCAGCAACGCCGCCGCCCTGACCCAAACGATGGCACCCATCCGCCCCCAGATGCCTCCGCCCCCCATGGGCACCGGCCAGCAGCCCCCCTTCATGGGCGCCGGCAACGGCCTGGGCCAGCCCTCCGTCCCCTCCCAGCCCTCCCCCATGCGCGGCTTCCTCATCGACGAGGACCCCGACGCCTGACCACAAACGCATAGACACAACGACGTGGCGTCACAGGCCCCGCCCCCCAACCGGGAGGCGGGGCCTGGTGGTATGACGCCCCCTCACCGCTAGCGGCCGACGCGACCGGCCCACCGCCGCAACCGCCGCCCTCGCCCCCCCTCACCGCCAGCGGCCGACGCGACCCAGCCATCCGCCCAGGCCAGCGCCTCGCTTTTCCCGCAACCGAGGCTTCCGGGCTTCCCGTCGCGTCGGCGGGCGAAGCCAATCGCGCCGGTCAGGCGGTGTCAAGGCCCGAAAACGCGACCACCCACCCAAATCAAAGCCTTGACACCGCCTGACCGGCGCGATTCCGTAAGGCGCCGACGCGACGGGAAGCCCGGAGCCGGACCACAGACCAGGGCGCGCCGCCAGTGTCCGCGGGCCGACCCTTCCCGGAGCGAGGCCCGCCGGAGGCACCGCCTTTGACTGGCTCTTGATTTGGACTTTGATCTTGACCTAGTCCAACCCCGCCGCCCTAGTCCAACCCCAACGAAAAAGCCGCCTCCAAATCCATAGCACTATAAGTCCGAAAAGAAACATGCGTCACCGTATGCCCAACCCCCGCCACCTTGTTCACCCCACCCGGAATCACATCCGCCAGCTGCTCATGCTCCCGCACCCGCACCATGGCGATCAGGTCATACTCCCCAGTCACCGAGTACACCTCACTTACCCCCGCCAACTGAGAGATCGCCTCAGCGACCTCCGGAATGGCGTCCACATCGGTCTTGATCAACACGATGGCAGTGATCACAGCGGCTCCTTCTTGCAAGTGTGTCTAGCGATGGTATTGGCCATACGGGTCATCCGGATCAGCAGCCCGGTAGTCCGGCGCCAACGGCGCCCCCTCCAGCGGCTCAGGTTCGCGCGACCGGACCCGCCCGCCCCGCCCGCCCGAGCCGCCCGACCGATCCGACCCCCGCCCAATCATCAAAGCCGCATACAACAACCCCACCACAAACCCCGAAACATGCGCGAAGTACGCCACATCACTAGCCCCCGCCACCCCCATCGTCTGCTGAAACTGCGGCAGCTGCATGACGAACCAGAACCCCAGCACCAACCAAGCCGGCACCCGCAACGGCAGAAACCACAAAAACGGCACCAGCAACGTCACCCGAGCCTGCGGAAACAGATACGCGTACGCCCCCAACACCGCCGCGATAGCCCCCGACGCCCCCACCAACGGCCCGTTCGCCGTCGGGTTCGCCCAAGCGAACGCGTACGTACTCACCGCCCCGGCCGCCACATAGAAGACCAGATAGTGCACCCGCCCAAGCTGGTCCTCGATGTTGTTCCCGAAGATGTACAAGAACAGCATGTTCCCCAGCAGATGCACCCACCCCGCGTGCACGAACATCGCCGTGAACGCCGGCCACACGGCGCTCCCGTGCCCCCCGAGAAGCTGCGAGGGAATCGCCCCGTAGTGGTACAGGTAGGCGTTCTCCCTGGCCTGCCGGCCCGCGTCGGGGTCCGGACCGGCGAACGCGATCGGCCCCATCAGGAACACCACGACGTTCGCGATGATCAGACCGTAGGTGACGACGGGGGCCCGGGACACCGGGTTCTTGTCGTGAATCGGGATCACCACTGTTGCATCATGGCCCATCCCGGCACGCCCAGGAGATCCGAAACGCGGCCTTCAGGGCCTACCTTTGAGGAAGGGCCGGGTCCTTGGTGCCGGAGCGTGAGCTCGGGCCGATAAGGTCGGCCAATCGGGAACGGCTCCGGAACACATAGCGAACCGGCTCTGGAACCGCCTCGACAAGCTCGGCAACAAGCTCAACTAGCTCGGCAACAAGCTCGGCCGGCTCGGCGGCAGCCCGCCACGGACAAGCACGACAAGGGAGTGGGGCAGGTGAGTGCACCGGAGGGCGAACGACTCACCGTCACGCTTCCCGACTCCGTGCGCCAGCGCGTCGTCGAGATCGCCGCGGACGCCCTCGGCAAGCTGCCGCCCGCGGAGATCCCCGCCCCGCTGAAACCCTTCGCCAAGTTCGCCCCCGGCAAGCGCGCCAAGGCCGCCGCGATCCCCATGGCCGCCGCGCTGGAGAGCGACGGGGCGTTCCGCGCCCGCGTCGCCGAACGGGTGCGCGAGGCCGCCCCCGACCTCTCCGAGTCGCTGTTCTCCGGCGTCGTCCCGGCCGCCGCCGACCCGCACGAGATCGCGGCCGTCGCCTACCTGCTGCGCCCGCACGGCTGGACCGGCATGGTGAAGGACGCCCTCGAAGCGGTGTCCCAAGGCGCCCGCACCGCCGCCGGCGAGGCGGCCGAGGGCGAGATGGCGCGCCTGTCCGCCGAAGTGGCCGAGCTCCGCGAGGCCGCGCGGCAGGCAACTGACGCCCTCCGCACAGCGCAGGACGAGGCCCGGCGCGAAGGCGACCAGCTCCGCCGCAAGGTGCGGCAGCTGGAAGCCGACATGCGCCGGGCACAGGCCGCGGCCCGCTCCGCCGAGGCCGCCCTCGATGCCGAGCGCACCGCCGCCGCCTCCGCCGCCTCCTCCACGGAGGCCGAGCTGCGGCGCCTGCGGACGCGCCTGACGGCCGCGGAGTCGGCGCTGGACACCGCACGCCGCTCGGCGCGTTCCGGGCGCTCTGAGGGCGACATGCGGCTGCGGCTGCTGCTGGACACGCTGGCCGGCTCGGTGAAGGGTCTGGAGCGCGAGCTGGCGCTGCCGCCGACCCAGGACCGCCCCGCGGACTCGGTGGCCGCCTCGGCGCCGGACACCGTGGCGCCCTCCGACATGTCGATGCAGGGCCGGGCCAAGGACGATCCGGCGCTGCTGGACCAGCTGCTGGCGCTGCCGATGGTGCACCTGGTGGTGGACGGCTACAACGTCACCAAGAGCGGGTTCCCGACGCTGTCGCTGGCCGAGCAGCGGGTCCGGCTGGTGGCGGCGCTGGCCGCGCTGGCTGCGCGCACCGGCGCCGAGGTGACGTGCGTGTTCGACGGGGCGGCGCTGGACGGGCCGGTGCGGCTGACGCAGCCGCGCGGCGTGCGGGTGCTGTTCTCGGCGCCGGGGGAGATCGCCGACGAGCTGATCCGGCGCCTGGTCGCCGCCGAGCCGGCCGGCCGGCCGGTGGTGGTGGTGTCCTCCGACCGGGAGGTGGCCGAGGGCGTGCGCCGGTCGGGGGCGCGTCCGGTGCCGGCTTCGATGCTGCTCAACCGGATGGCGCGGTCGTAGCGCGGCACGTGCCCGACCGCGGAGCAGGCCTCGGCCCGTCCCACCCTGCCCCACCCCCGCCCGGTCGCAGATCAGCACCCCGATGTCCGCTCTTTGCCTTAATCGTCTATTCGAGTGTCTTGTTCTTGCTCGTGACGGTTCGCGCGAGCTAGGTTCATGCGCTGTTCTGCCGATATCGCCGGGTGTATCCGAACGCGGAGGCCACTTCAGAATGGCGCATCACAGTACGAAGCACGGCCGGTCTTCCCCCCGTTCCCCCCGTTCCCCCCGGGCGGCGCGGGGCCGCACCGCGGCCGTGGCGGCGCTGACCGCCGTGGCCGCCGCCGGCGTGATGACCAGCGCGGCGGCATCGCCCGGGCAGCCCGGCTCCGGCCCCGGGCCGGACGGCGGCGAGACCGGGCCGGTGAAGGCCCGCATCGCCGCCCTGTACCGCGAGGCTTCGGAACTGACGCAGACCTATGACGCGGCGCAGGAGCAGGCGGCCGGCCTGACGGTCGCCGTCCAGCGCTCCCAGGCCGCGCTGCGCGCCGCCGTGGACGACTACCGGCGCCGGCGCACCGCTCTGGGCGCCATCGCCGCCGACGAGTACCGCTCCGGCGGCATCGACCAGCGCCTGGCCCTGATGCTCGCCGACCATCCGGACACCTTCCTGAGCGACGCGGCCATGGCGGCCCGCCTCGGCGAGGAGCAACTCCGCGAGATCGCCGAGGCGACGGAGAGCCAGCGCCGCCTGATCGAGCTCCAGCACGCGGCCGCCGACCAGCTGGCCGACCTGGCCCGCACCCGCGACGCCGCGGCCCGGACCCGTCAGCAGGTGAACGACCAGCTCCGCCGCGCCCAACGCCTCCTGGACACCCTGTCTACGCCCCAGCGCCACGCGGTGGCCGCCGCCGACCTCGGCCCCGACGCCTCCGGCTTCACCGGCCAGAGCGCCGGCCCGGACACCCTGGACCACTCCGACCTGGCGGTGTCCCTGCGGGCCCGCACCGCCATCGCGGCGGCCTTCGCCGACCTCGGCAAGCCCTACGTCTTCGGCGCCGAGGGCCCCGACGCCTTCGACTGCAGCGGCCTGATCCAGCGGGTCTGGCGCCAGGCCGGCGTGGAGCTCCCGCGCACCTCCTCCGAACAAGCCGAAGCTGGCCAACGCGTCCCCCTGTCCGACATCCAACCCGGCGACCTGGTGATCTACTACGCCCACCGCGACCACATCGGGATGTACATCGGCGATGGCAAGATCATCCACGCCCCGCACCCGGGCACCCAGGTACGGATCAGCCCGCTGATGTCGATGCCGGTGAACACGGTGGTGCGGGTGTAGCGTCGTCCTGCGGTCCTGGTGTACGTCGACATCGCGTCGCGGGGCGGGCGCGTGCGAGTTCACAGGTCGCAGTCCGAAGGATCGCTGGCCCAGGAGACGTTTGATATCGGCGTCCATCGTCGCGTAGCCGAGGCTGTTGGGATGGAATGTCTCGTCGGCGCCGGGGCCGACGTCGCCAGCAGGACAAGTTGCTCGACGGGTGTTGAATCTGCTCATGGATGAACCGCAGGTGGCCCTGCGCAGGCTGGTGTTCGACGACTGGCGGGCTGTCCACACCTGGGCTGCTATGCCCGAGGCCTGCCGCTTTCAGCCCTGGGGGCCGAACACTGAGGAGCAGACGCGATCGTTCGTGCGAGCTGCGGTCGAGGCGTGGTCCGCGCGACCGCAGTCGCGGTTCTCCTACATCGCGTCCCTGGGCGGCGAGCCGGTCGGCATGGGTGAGCTGCGGGTACGGAGCTCGGCGAACCGTCAGGGCGAGATCAGCTACGTCGTGCATCCGCGGATGTGGGGGCGTGGCGTGGGGACGGCGATCGGGCGGACCCTGCTCGCCGAGGGATTCGGGCAGCTGGCGCTGCACCGGATCTACGCCACGTGTGATCCTCGGAACCTCGCGTCAGGCCGTGTTCTGCGCAAGCTTGGCATGGCCTTTGAGGGTCGTCACCGGGAGACCACGTTGATCCGTAACGGCTGGCGGGATTCCGAGGTTTACAGCATCTTGGAACGGGAGCGTGAGCTTCGGCTGGATGATCCGTCGCGGGGGTGAAAGCCCCTCAGTTCGTGACTTCGTAACGCAGCACGGCCAGGCCGTTCTGGAACGAGGTGGCTTGGAGCAGCTTCAGGTCCTGCCGGTCTTCGAAGACAGGCGCTCCCTTGCCGCGGGCGACCGGGCAGACCAGCATCCGGACTTCGTCGACGAGGCCGGCCTGGAACATCGAGCGCATGAGGGTCAAGCTGCCCCACAGCCAGATGTCCTTGCCGTCCTGCTCCTTCAGCTCCCGAACGGTGGCAGCCGGGTCGCGGGTCACGGTCGCGGCCGGGAAGTCGCCCCAGGGGGCGTCCTGCAACTGCGAAGAGGCGACGAACTTAGTCAGGCTGTTGAGCTTCTTGCCGTACTCGCCCTGCTCCTCGGCGTGCGGCCAGTAGCCCTTGGACATGGCGTAGGTGTTCGCGCCGAGGAGCATCGTGTCGACCGAGTCGATGAAGCCCATGATCGTGTCTTTGAACGCGGGTTCGGTCTTTTCGGAGAACGGCTCTCCGGACACGAAGCTGAGCCCGCCGTCCTCCTCGGCGGCGAAGTTGTCGACGGTGACCCACTGCTGGACTACGAGCCTTCGCATGGCATTCCTTCTGTGCGATAGATGCGGCGCACGCTGGTTCCCTGGCTGAGATCGGCGCCGTACACATGCAGGGTGATGGCGGTCTCGTCGCCGGTGTTGTGCACCTGGTGGATGTCGTCGGGCGGGGCGACGCCGCTGACCGAGCCGGCGGGGCGCCGGCGGCGGCCGACCTGGACCAGCCGGCGGTCGTCGCCGACGCCGACGCCGTCGAAGCCGAAGATGTTCTCGGTCTCGACACCCTGCAGGACGAGGAAGGAGCACCACACCAGGTGATCGTGGATCTCCGTGATCTGGCCGGGCCGCCACACCACCGCGGATATCGAGAAGGTGGGCTCGGTGTGCAGAGTGTGGCGGACGTAGCCGTCGGCCGATCCCTCTCGTTCCGTCGCCGTGAGCAGGTATGCGGTCGGGCGCAGCGCGATGAGCACGCCGGCCACGAGTCGGGCGGTGGCGGCGGGGTCGGATTCTGCAGCGGTGCACCGGCGGATCTGTTCGATCAGCTCAGCGAGGCCGCGGCGGGTGTCATCGGCTGCCGGGCTGTCGCATGCGGTGCCAGAGGCGGTGTCGGATGCGGTGGCGGATGCGGTGGCGGACGTGGTGGTCATGGCGTCTTCCTTCCGGACACCTCCCATCCTTGTCAGCGACCCTCATGAGGTCTAATGCCAACCCTCTGTCACTTTTATAAGTACTGTTTATGGGTGAACCTGACCCAGCTCACGGTCCTCGCCGCGATCGCCCGCCACGGCTCGGTGACCAAGGCGGCGAAGGAACTGCACTACACCCAGCCGGCCGTGAGCCACCACCTCGCGCGGCTGGAAGCAGCCATCGGCGCGAAACTGGTCCAGCGGGTCGGCCGCGGCATCCGTCTCACCCCCGAAGGCGAACTGCTGGCCACGCGCGCCGCCGAGATCGTCGGGCGGGTCGACGCCGCCGCGACGGAGCTGGCGGCGCAGGTCGGGCTGCGGGCCGGGCGCGTACGGATGGCCGGATTCCAGTCGGTCCTGAGCACCGTCGTCCCCGGGGCGGCCGCCGCGCTGGCCCGTGCGCATCCCGGCATCGATGTGGAGCTCGTCGACGTCCACCCGATTGAGGCGCTGCGCATGCTGCGCGCGGGCCGGATCGACGTCGCGCTGATCTTCCGCTACGCCGACACGCCGAGCGAGGATGACGGATTCCGCTTGGTCCATCTCCTGGACGACCCGATCTACCTGGTCACCTACGAGCCCGGCCAGACCATCGCCGACCACCGCGAGTCCGTCTGGATCGGCGGATGCGTCCGGTGCCAGGACGAGCTGATCACGGTGTGCGGGCGCGCCGGGTTCCGTCCGCGCATCTCCTTCGTCAGCGACGACATGGTCGTCATGCAGTCGTTGATCGCCGCGCGGATGGGCGTCACGATCCTGCCGGGGCTGGCTCTGCGCGCGCACCGGGCGCCCGGAATCCACACGACTGAACTATCGGACCACGTTCGGCAGATCTACGCGGTCACCTATGGCGATCCGCCCGACCCGCCCGCGACCGCCGCACTCATTCAGGCGATCCTGGCGAGCGTGTAGACGAGGCCCGCGAAAGCGTCAGCGTCGACTGTGCGGCGAGGCATGGCGAGCTCATACGGTGATGATCCGGGCCCGGCGCACCACAGGTCGATGTCGTGGCCGGTCTAATGCCGGCCCTGGGCGTCGACGAACTTCTCCGAGTGCGAGCTGGCGTCCATCCCGTTCTCCGGGATCAGCGCGACCGTGCCTTGGTCGCCCGCCTTCGCTCCTGGCAGGTTGTCGCTCTGGATCGGCCGGTCCCACTGCGCCGGTGTCATGAAGCCGCGCTCGCGGATGCCGGGCATCAGGCTCGTGCGGCCGAACCGCTGCAACACTCGTCAACCATAGCGAAGTGCTCGGCCGCGCTCAGGACCGCGATCTGCCGCCCAGGATCTGATCGACGTGGTAGTCCAGGACCCGTCCGGCGGCCTCGGGCGTGCGATGGCCGAGGGCGACGTCCACGCCGAGGCTGACGGCCAGCGACCAGCAGATGTCCGCCTCGATGTGGTCGTCGTCGACGCTGTGCTCGTTGACGCTGTCCTCGTCGATGTGGTCCTCGTCGATGCGGTCGTCTCCGCGCGCCCCACTGCCCCGTTCCCGCCGTGCGGCGCCGATGAGCTCCGCGGTGAAGGCGAGCAGCGCCTCGTCGCCGGGCGCCAGGACCTTCGCCATGGCCGGATCCGAGGCGGCGCGGCCGGCCACGGCCAGCGAGAACCGCATGAGCCGCACGCTGTCCTCGTCCGCGCCGACCAGCGCGTGCAGGCACGTGCGCAGGACGACTTCCGGGCTCGCCGTGCCGGCCGCCTCGACCGCCTTCTCGATGGCCGTGTTCACGGCGTGCACGGCGCGGTCCAGCGAGTCGGCGACCAGGGCCTGCATCGAGGAGTAGTAGTGCTGCACCTGTCCCATGGAGACCCCGGCTTCGTCGGCCACTTTGCGCAGGGTCACCTGCTCCACGCCGCCGCGCACGGCCAGCGCCCACACTGCTTCGACCAGGCGTTTCCTGCGTTCTTCGACATCCACGACCTTGGGCACCGGGCCTCCGTCTCGAATTTTGCGATGCAATCGCATTGCAAAGGCGCCCCACCAGCCTTTACAGTGCAGTTGCACTGTAAACCGAAAGGTGGCCCATGAAGTACGGCATCCTCCAGGGCTGCGGCGTGGCCCTGTTCGTCCTCGGCGCCCAGGGCGCGATCCGCCAGCTCGTCCACCACCACGACACCGGACTGCTCGGCTGGCTGCCCGGGGGTTTCGCCGCCGCGCTCACGACCCACCTGCTGGCGGTCGTGATCGGCGCGCTGCTCGCGGATCGCGCCAGAGCGGCGGGCAAAGCGGCCTCGGCCGGGCCTACCTCCACCGATACCGGGTCTGAGACGACTCGCTGCTGATGCCGTAGGCGAAGGCCTGGTCCGGCTGGACCCGGTAGAGCTGGACGGTCCCGGTGCGGATGGCCTCTCCCAGCCGGTACCAGGTTCCGTCCTCGGCGGTGAGCTGCCAGCCGTAGGCCGCTTCGAACGCGGCCGCGCCGGCCTGCCGGACGGCCTGGTCGGTCACCAGGTTCGCCGTGCCCTCCACGACGTAGTCCATGGCGGTCAGCGTGCCGGTTCCGGCGGTCAGGGAGCAGTGCGGGTTGGCGGCGAGGTTCTTGGCCTTCTGCTCGCTGTCGCCGGTGGTGAACCACATCGCGCCGAGCGCCCAGACCGCCAGCAGCGGCGTCACGTGCGGGCGTCCGTCCTCGCGCACCGTGCACAGCTGGAACTTCTGGATCCGGCGCAGGGCCCACTCCGTCGCCTCCCACGGGGTGGGGCTGGCGCCGGGGGAGGAGAACGGGCCGAGGGTGGTCTGCGGCTCGGCCGTGCCGTCAACCGGGTGCGTGGTCATGGGTTCTTCCCGTCGAGATGGTCGGCCAGGATCGCGGTGACCGACAGCGCGGTGTCGAAGTTCGGGACGAGCTGGTTCTTCATCAGCGCGAAGGCGACTCCCCGAGCGGGGTCCGCGTAGGCGTAGCCGCCGCCCCCGCCAGGCCATCCGAACGCCACGGAAGCCTCCTCGGCGGGCGCGCCCAGCCTGCCGATCGGAAAGCCCAGCGCCAGCCGCGCCGGATTGCCGAAGACCTGATCCGTGCCCTCGAACGCCGGTGCGGACAGTTCCCCCAACTGTGCAGCGTCCACAAGCTCGCCGCGCAGGAAGGCGTCGAACATCGCGGCGAGCCCGTGCGCCGTGGCGGTACCCACCGACGGGATGTCGGCGCACCGGATCTCGGCGTCGTTGCCGAGGTCGGCGCTCGGCCGGCTTTCCCACGGAGCGAGGACCGCGTCGCCGTCGTCCGAGATGGCAGGCCATTGCGATGCCTGCTGCTCCAGGTGTGCCAAGTCCGGCAACGCCTTCTCCGGCGCGGCGAAGTACAGCTGTCCCTCAAGGCCGAGCGGCGCCGTGATCCACTCCTGCAGCAGCTCGTGCACGGGCCGTCCGGTCGCGCGGCGGGCCAGCTCACCGACGAGGTAGCCGAAGGTGTAGGAGTGATAGCCCGTGGCGGCGCCCGGACGCCAGCGCGGCTCGGCGGCGGCCAGCGCCGCGCAGACCTGGGACCAGTCGGGCAGCTCGGCGGGGCCGATCTCGCGCGGCATGGCCGGCAGGCCGACCGTGTGGGTGAGCACGTGCCGGAGTGTCGCCGTGGCTTTGCCGTTGGCGCCGAACTCCGGCCACAGCTCCGTGACCCGGCTGTCGTAGTCGAGGAAACCCCGCGCGACGAGCACATGCGCGAGCGTGGCCGCCAGGTTCTTGCCGATGGAGAAGCCGAAGATCGGCGTGCCGGAGGTGAGCGGCCGCCCGGCGGCCCGGTCGGCCGTGCCGGCCACCGCGTCCACGACCAGCACGCCGTCCTGGTAGACCGCGACCTGCACGCCGGTCTCCGCACCGGTATCGACCAGCGTGTCGATATGGCGTTGGATCCGCTGCTGGACGTCAGTCATCGCCGTCACCGCTGTCTTCGTCGCTTCCTCGGCCTCGGGTTGGCAGATCGGCCGCCTGTGCGCTCCGTCCAGCATGGCACGGCGGCTGCCGCGGTGCTGTCAACCTCTAACTGACGCACTCGCCGGGGAGGGTTCGCGGGAGTCCGAAGCGCGCCATCACGTCGGTGGTGAAGCTGGTGACGGCCGCGATGTGGTCCCCGGCGGTGGTGATGACCACGAGGCAGTAGGCGCGGTAGACGCAGGAGTGCGGGTCCGCCAGATACAGGCCGAAGGCCGGCTGGCCGTTGGCGCGGGTGGGCACCACTCGGTAGCTCCGACCAGGGCGGAAGGCGGTCGCGGCGAGCAGGCGCCGGGCGGTTTCCACACCGCGGTATTCCAGCATGGCCGGGGGCATGGACAGGCGTACGTCGGTGACCAGCAGATCGATCAGGCCCTTGAGATCGGCGCGTTCCAGGGCGGCGGTGAACCGGGCGACGAGCCGGTGCTCCGCCGCGGAGTCCGGGTGTCGCGCGGGCCGGTGGCCGTCAGAGCCGTCGGAACCGGCGAGGTGGTTGTCCACGGTGGCGCGGGCCCGTTTCAGGGCACTGCTGACGCCTTCCTGCGTGGTGCCGAGCATCTGCGCGACCTCGGCGGCGTGGTAGCCGAGCACATCGCGCAGGACGAGCACGGCGCGCTGGCGCGGCGGCAGCAGTTGCAACGCGGTGATGAAGGCCAGCGAGATGGCCTCGGTGGTCTCGTAGCGGGCCTCGGGCCCCGGGTGCTGGTCGACGAGGTGGTCGAGCAGAACGTCGGGGTAGGGCTCGAGCCAGGGCGGAGCGGTGTCGGTCCCGGTCGCCTCCGGGAGGACGACCTCGGGCACCGTGGAGGCGACGCGCGGACGCCGGCTGTCGGCGCGCAGCATGCTGAGACACCGATTGGTCGCGATCTTGTAGAGCCAGGTCCGGAGCGAGGACCGCTCGCCGAACTCGCCGAGGTTACGCCAGGCCGACACGAGCGTCTCCTGGAGTGCGTCCTCGGCGTCCTGCAGGGATCCCAGAATGCGGTAGCAGTGCACCTGCAACTCGTGGGAGTGGCCCTGGACCAGATCGCGGAACGCGTGGTGATCGCCGGCCCTCGCCCGGGCGATCAGGTCCGTCGTGTCCGTCTCCATCGGCATGCATCCTCTTTCCGCTCTGTCCGTGGCTCTGGCCCTACCGCTGTCCACAGCTCCAGCTCTGGCCGGAGCTCCAGCCGCAGGGCGCGTCCGGCTCGCTCAACGATGAAGACGCCACCGGCCCCGCGAATTGGGCGGTGCTGCGGCGCCCAATTTCCGGCACGGCCGGCGTCCACTCGGTTGGAGGCGATCCCGATCTGGGAGCGCCCCGGAAACAGAACGGACATCACATCATGACCAACTACGTGTTCTCCTTCCGCGTGCCCTCCGACTACGCGCCGCACGCCGGAACGACGGCCGAGTGGCAGGCCTGGTTCGGCGGCCTCGGCCCGGCCCTGGTGGACGTCGGCAACGCGGTGACCGAGTACGCCGCGCTCGGCGAGGTCGGCGGCAGCGGCTCCCGGATGATCGCCTACTCCCTGATCGCCGCCGAGGACCTGGACTCCGCGCTCGCGCTGGCCAAGGACTGCCCGGTGCTGCGGGTCGGCGGCGGGGTCGAGGTCGGCCCGGTGATGGAAGCCGCCGGATCGTGAGCGACGCCGTTGCTGCATCTCAGGCATCGAAGGCGTCGATGATGCCACCGCATCCGCCGCTCGAGTCGTTCCTTTCGACCGGGCGAGGCAAGCTGACACTCGCGCTGCTGTGCGCGGTGACCTTCCTGGACGTCGTGGACGGCTCGATCGTGAACGTCGCGCTGCCGACCATCCGGACGCATCTCGGATTCTCCGTGCAGAACCTGCAGTGGGTGGTCAGCGGCTACCTGATCACCTACGGCGGCTTCCTGCTGCTGGGCGGCCGGGCCGGGGACCTGCTGGGCCGGCGGCGGCTGCTGGTCGCCGGGACCACGCTGTTCGCGGCCTCCTCGCTGGCCTGCGGCCTGGCCGACAGCCAGGGGCTGCTGGTCGGCGCCCGGCTGGCCCAGGGCTTCGGGGCGGCGATGATGTCCCCGGCGGCGCTGTCCATCCTGACCACCACCTTCCAGGGCTCTGACCGGCACAAGGCGCTGGGCGTGTGGGCTGGGATCAGTGGGCTGGCGGCGGCGGTCGGGGTGTTCTTCGGCGGGCTGCTGACCGAGGACTTCGGCTGGCGGTGGGTGTTCTTCGTGAACCTGCCGATGTGCGCGCTCGTGCTGCTCGGGGCGTTCCGGATGCTGGCCGCCGACGCCGGCCGGTCGGCGCCGGGCGGTTTCGACGCGGTCGGCGCGCTCCTGGCCACCGCCGGCATGCTGCTGCTGATCTTCACGCTGGTGAAGGCGCCCGACGAGGGCTGGAGCGCCGGACGCACCCTCGGCGGGCTGGCCGGATCGGCGGTGCTGCTGGCCGCGTTCGTGGTCAACGAGCAGCGGCGGGCCCATCCGCTGGTGCCGATGTCGATCTTCCGGATCAAGGGCCTGGCCGCGGCCGATGCCACGCAGGTGATCGCCTGGGCCGGGTTCTACTCGATGTTCTTCTTCGTCACCCTGTATATGCAGAACGTTCTGGGCTATTCGCAGCTGCGGACCGGACTGTCGTATCTGCCGGTGACCGTCGGCATCGGGTTCGGCTCGACCGTCGCGACGAAGATGTTCGTCCGGACCGGGACCCGCCCGATCATCGTCTCCGGGGCGCTGCTCGCCGCCGGCGGCATCCTGTGGCTGTCCCGCATCCCGGTGGACGGCACCTATCTCGGCAACCTGCTCGCCCCGCTGGTGGTCATGGCGGCCGGGCTGGGACTGCTGTATGCGGGGGTGCAGACGGCCGCGAACGCGGGCGTGCCGCAGGACCAGGCCGGATTGGCCGCGGCTCTGATCACCGCTTCCTTCCAGCTCGGGTCGGCGCTCGGCCTGGCGGTCTTCAGCGGGATCGCGACCAGCCGCACCAGCCACCTGCTGGCCACCCACACCCCGGCCCCGGAGGCGCTCACCGCCGGATTCCAGCGGGCGCTGCTTGTCAGCGCCCTGTGTCTGGTGGTAGCCGGAGCCATCGCGGTGCGCGCCTCCAACACCCGCGGCGAGCCCGCCGCCGCACCGGAAAGCCAACGAAACCTGGAACCTTCCTACGACCTGGCATAGCACGGCACAACGAAATCCCGGGACGGCGTCCATCACCGTCCCGGGATCTATTAACGCAATGCCCTGGCACCGTAAAATCCGGCTATGGGTGGGGGATTCTCGAAGATCACGAATTGGCTGCGCCGCGGCGGCGTCCGCCGGCCGCCCACGTACAGCCCGAGGCCGTTCGCGATCATCTACACCGGGCTGCTCGCCGCCGGACTCGCCGGGTCGGCAGGGGTCTACTTCGTTCTGGTGCACCACGTCCCGGGCATGGCGGCCAACCGCGCCGACGCGGTCAAGACCGCGCTGCTCGTCGTCGGCGGGTCCGGGGCGCTGGGCGGCCTGTATGTCGGCTACCGCAAGCAGCGCACTGATGAGGCCAACCACCTGCGGGACCAGGACAAGCTCTTCACCGAGCGCTACACCCAGGCGGTGGCGCAGCTGGGCAGCACCGCGTCGGCCGCGATCCGGTTGGGCGGCGTCTACGCGCTGGCGCGCATCGCCGACGACTCCGAGCGGGACCGGCCGGTGTGCTTGAGCATGCTGTGTGCCTACCTGCGGATGCCCTATAACCCGGTCCGGGACGAACCGGCGGAGTACCAGGTACGCCGCACGGCGCAGGCCGTGCTGGCCGATCGCCTCCGTCCGGAGCATCCCGGCTACTGGGTCGAGGCCGATGTCGATCTTCGCGGCGCGTATCTGATCGATCTGCAGATGTATGGCGTAGTCACGTACAGCTTCAATGCGCGCAGTGTGACCTTTGCCGGGATCACCCGCTTCAACAAAGCGACGTTCACGGGGATCGCCTGGTTCGGCGACGCCGTTTTCACCGGGGACGCCTGGTTCAACGATGCGACGTTCAAGGGGGACGCGTGGTTCGACGAGACGACCTTCGAGGGGGACGCCTGGTTCAGTAAGGCGGCCTTCAACGGGCAGTCAGGGTTCTACAAGGCTGAGTTCGCGGGCCGCGCAGGCTTCGGTGAGGCGACGTTCCAGGGCGATACCACGTTCGGCCGGGTGACCTTCGGCGCCGACGCGGGCTTCGGTAAGGCCACGTTCGCCACGAACGTTTGGTACGACAAGGCGACGTTCGCCGCAGACGTGTGGTTCGGTGCCGCGGAATTCGGCGGGGACGCCGGCTTCGGCGACGTCAGGTTCAGCCAGTACGCCGAGTTCGGCACGGCGACCTTCGCCGGGAAGGCCGACTTCGGTGCGGCGACCTTCACCGGCGATGTGGGGTTCGGCGAGGCGACCTTCCATCGGGATATCGGCTTCGCGGGCACGACTTTCGGCGGGGACACCTGGTTCGACAAGACGACGTTCAGCGCGGACCACCCGCCGGCCTGGCCGGTCGGCTTCGCCGAGCCGGCGAGCATCCGCTGGCAGCCGGCTACCGCGGTTCCCTGAGCTCAGCGGCCGAAAAGCTCTTACGAAGTGCCGGCCAGCCACCGGGTCATAGCCCGGGAGATGGCCCCGCCGGCGCGGCGGTCATAGCCCTCGAAGGCCGGCATCGAGTTGGCTTCCAGGAAGAACCACTCGTCGCTGGCGGCGTCGATCTTGAAGTCCACGCCCAGCAACGGGATTCCGGTCGTCTCGGTCAACCGGACGCAGCCTCGGGCGACGGGGTCGGGCGGAACGATGGGCCGGTAGTCGTTCTCGCCGAGGACGGTGCGGTAGTCGAGGGCTGAGGAACGGATCACCTCCCCGAACACCTCGCCGCCGACCACGTGGATCCGCACGTCCGGCCCGACGATGCGCTCCTGGAACAGGACCGGTGTCCGTCGCAGCCGTTCCAGCAGTGCGTCATCGCCGGGTTGGTACTGCTGAGCCCAGGTTTTAGCGGCGCTCGCGCCTTTGTAGACGGCGCCGGCCGGACAGTCCGCGATGAAGGTCCGCGCCTCATCAGGGTTCGAAGTGAGGCAGGTTCTCGGGACGGACCACTCCGCGATCGTCGCCAGCGCCACCTCGTGCAGAACCTTGGTGAAACCGGTGGCCTCCCGCAACGGCGGGTTCATCACCCGGATCGGCAGGTGCTCGAACAAGCGCAGGAATGCCTGGTAGTGGCCTGCGGCGGTGGTCGCGAACCGGGGGTCGGGGGCGTGCGTCGACACGTCCAGCAGGCGGCACCAGACCGCACTCACGTCACCGATGCGGATGACGTCCGTACCCTGATGGATGGTCGCGCTGGCCGAGTCGTCCAACGGAATGCACACCGACCCGCGCATCGCCAGCGACGGCAGATCGACCGCCCGGTGCTCCAGGCCGGCCTCGCGCACCGCTTGCAGGCCGGTGAGGAAGGTCGAGTCAGCGGCGACGCCGATGCAGAGAATCACCGGCGCAGCGCTTCCAGCAGCGCCGCATAGACCTGTTCCTCCACCGGTTCGAACTGGGAATGGTGAGTCCAGGTTGAGGCCTCGAAGACCTGGAACGCGCCGCCGGAGGTGCCCGGCAGGCCGACGGTGATAACCGCGAAGTCGACCAGTTTGCTCTGAAGCCAGCGGCGGATTCGGTCGAGATGCACGGCATGCGGCGTCAGGTCGGAGCCTTGGTCGGACTCGGTGATGGCGAAGGTCCGCCTGCCCGCGAACACCAAGCGATGGAGCTGTTTCTCGTTCACCTCGGTGATGTGAACCACGTCATGGGGGGCGATCGCTGAGGCTCCGACCGGTTCCCAGTCCGTGAGCCGGTAGGCGTAGTTCCCAGGCACGTCGTGGCCGTTCGTGATGGTGCCCGATGCGCGGATGCCGGGCGCCGCTGCGGCCAGTTCGAGAGGGTCCAGCCGGGCCGGATATCCGTGTGCTGACGGCCGGTTGATCACTGGGCCGGGCCACAGCGCCAATGCGGACCACAGGGCCGCGTACTGCTCGTCGGAGGCGAACTGCGCTGCCGAGGAGCACTGTGTTGCTGGGGAATCAGGTGTTGCTGGAGAATCCGGCGTCGCTATGCCGACTCGGCCCCGGCTGAAGACACCGGTCGCGGGAAGTCCGTCGACGAGGACAACACAGGTGCACCGTCGATCGCGGCCGACGTTGACCGTGATACCGACGCGATCGAAGCCGTCGGTCACAGCGGTCTCAACACCCTGGCTCTCGGCGAACTCCGCGAACCGCGCGGCCGTCTCGTCCGTCCGGTCCGCGAGCACCAGCAACGTCATCAGCAGCGGCACCCGCGTGCTCGAACGCCAGCAGAGCCGCCGCCACCTGCCATGCCCGGACCCCTACGTCGCTCACCACGTCCGGCCGGGCATGCGGCTGGATGAAGAGCTCGTCGTCGCATGGCGGCTCGTCTACCGGGGCTTCCACGTCAGTGGTTCACCGGCCGGGGCGTTCAGGGCGGGAGAAAGACCCCATTCGCGCTCTTTCTCCTTCATCTCCTTGCGCTCGGTCGTCTCGCTGCTCTCGGTCGTCTCCGTGTGTTCGCTGCGCTCGGTGCTCTCGCTGCTCTCAGTGCTCTCGCTGCCCTCGGATCCGACCCGGGAGGTTTCCGGGACCGAGGCCGTCTGCTGCTCGCCGAGGAACAGTAGCGCCTGTCGCTGAATGTTGATCGGGAAGTCCCCGAAGGTCGTCAAAACAAGCCCCCTGGCTCCGGTGCGCCGATCCCGGCGACGTGTGACTCCTTCATGGTGGCACGGTAGTCACCCTCCGTAAATGGAGCGGCACGCCCGACAAGAGATTTTGTCTTGACAAGAAATATTGTCGGAGGGCAGACTGGCCGGCATGTTGGACATCGCGGTCATCGAGGAGCCCGCCGCGGCCGAGGCCTCCCTGGACCCCATGCGGTCCCGGATCCTGGCCGCGCTGGCCGAGCCTGGGTCGGCGGCGATGCTCGCCGCGCGCCTGGGAACGCCCCGGCAGAAGGTGAACTACCACCTGAAGGAGTTGGAGCGGCACGGACTGGTCGAGCTGGCCGAGGAGCGGCGCAAGGGCAACGTCACGGAGCGGGTGTTCCGGGCCACCGCCGCGTCCTACGTCATCTCGCCGAGCGCGCTGGCCGCGGTGAGCCCGGATCCGGCGCGCGCCCCGGACCAGTTGTCCGCGCGATGGCTGCTGGCGCTGGGCGCGCGGCTGGTGCAAGAGGTCGGCGCGTTGCTGACCGGCGCCACGCGGGCGCAGCGGCGGGTCGCCACGTTCGCGGTCGACGCGCAGGTGCGGTTCGCCTCGGCGGCGGACCGGGCGGCGTTCGTCGAGGAGCTGACGCAGACTGTGGGCGATCTCGTGGGGCGGTACCACGACGAGGGCGCCGCGGGCGGACGGGCGCATCGGCTGGTGGTCGGGCTGCACCAGATCCCGGGCGACGGCGAGGCCGATGGCGCCGGCGGCAGCCCGGCCGGCCCAGACCCGATGGCCGCGCGGGCGTCGGCGTCCGACCCTGGAGCAGGACAGGAGGATCAGCGATGACGCATCCGTTCGAGATCGAGCTGGAGGTGACGCTCCCCGCGGACCCCGAACGGGTCTGGGAGGCGATCGCCACCGGTCCCGGCATCGACTCGTGGTTCATGGGCCGCAACGACGTGGAGCCCCGGGTGGGCGGCACCGCGGCCATGGACACCGGCGGGTTCCGCGAGCAGGCGGTCGTCACCGCGTACGAACCCGGGACGCGCTTCGCCTCCCGCACGCCCACCGCCGACGACGGCCGTTTCATGGCGTTCGAGTACCTGCTCGAAGGGCGGGACGGCGGCAGCACCGTGCTCCGCGTCGTGCACAGCGGCATGCTCGGCGACGACTGGCAGGACGAGTACGACGCGCTGCGCGGCGGCTGGCCGTTCCATCTCAACACCCTGCGGGAGTACCTGGAGCACTTCCCGGGCCGGGTCGCGGAGCCCGTGTTCGCCATGGTTCCGGCGTCCGGCCGGCCGACGCCGCAGATCCGCTCGCTGCTGGCCGCAGCTTTGTCGCTGCCGGCGCTGATCTCCGTAGGCGACACGGCGAACGGCGGCCCGGAGGGGCTGCCGGTGGTCGACGGCGAGGTGGTGTGGGCCGACGGCGAGCGCTTCGGGCTCCGTACCGCCGACGGGCTCTACACCTTCCACCACGGCTCGGGGATGGCCGCTATGTTCCACCACCTGTTCGGGCCGAGCACCGATGCCGCAGAAGGTGCCTGGCAGCGCTGGCTGACCGGGGTCTTGGACCAGCAGGTCGACTGACCGCTGCCACCAGTACCTCGAGGCGACACTTCGACTAATCAAGGAGACGAAAATGCGCACCCTCATTTCCACCGCCTTCATCTCGGCCGACGGCGTCGCCGAGGCACCCGGCGGCGAGACCGGCTACCGCAATGCCGGGTGGACGTTCAAGGACGTCGAGTTCCTGCCGGAGGCCTACGAGCTCAAGGGCACCGAGCAGAAGGAGGCGGCCGTGATGCTCCTGGGCCGCAAGAGCTATGAGGCGTTCAGCCCGGTGTGGCCGGACATGACGGAGTTCGCCGACTACAACAAGATGCCGAAGTACGTCGTCTCCAGCACGCTCACCGAGGACCGGCTGGTCCCCAACTGGGGCGAGACGACGATCCTGCGCTCGCTGGACGACGTGGCCGCGCTGAAGCAGACCGACGGCGGGCCGATCATCGTGCACGGCAGTATCGAGCTGAACCACGGGCTGCAGGACGCCGACCTGATCGACCGCTACAACCTGCTGGTCTTCCCGGTGCTGCTGGGTGCCGGCCGCCGGCTGTTCGGCACCGCGGACATGGCCACGCGCAAGCTGAAGCTGGTCGACTCGGCGGCTTACGCCAACGGCGTCCAGAAGAATGTGTTCGAGGTGATCCGCGCAGCTTCTTAACTGAGGTAGTACGCCTCGATCGGGATGCGGGCCTCCTCGAACAGCGCCGGCCCCTCCTGCGGCACCTCCGGCCAGCCGGAGCCCGGGACCAGCTCGATGTGCTGGTCGGTGCCCAGCGCGTACACCACGCGGCCGAGCCCGGAGCGGGCGATGCCGCCGGTGCACATGCCGCACGGCTGGCAGCTGGTGTACATGGTGGTCTTGGCCGCGACCTCGGGCGCCAGCTCGCGCGCGGCCCAGATCGCGAGCTTCAGCTCCGGATGCGCGCTGATGTCCCGGTCGCGCCGCACCGTGTTGTGGGCCTCGACGAGGATCTTGCCGTCCTCGTCGGCGAGCAGCGTGCCGTAGGGGGCGTCGCCCTGGGCCGTGGCGCCGGCGGCGATGGCGATCGCGCGGCGCAGCAGGGTCTCGTCGGCGGGCGTGAGCACTGGATCCTCCGCGGGGTTGGTTCGGGTCGGTCCATTCTGCCGGGCCGGCGGCGACTGGGGCGGGTGGGACGGGCAGGCGGGGGAGTGGGACGTCACTGGGGCCGTTCGATCGGGAACAGGATCGGGCTCAGCAGATACAGCCCGCGCTCCGCAGAAGGCTGATTCCCCATGCGCGCGGTGATCCCGGCCCGGAAGTCCTCGACCATCTCGGCCAGCTCTTCCTGGCTGAGCCACAGCGGGATCTGCGTGTAGCCGACCGAGTCGCCGGTGGGATCGGCGCCGGGGCGGTCCAGGTAGGTGGTGAAGTCGGCGAGCAGAGCCGCGACGGCCGCGGTGAAGGCCTGGCGGTGGTCGTCGACCGTCATCGCGGCCGCGTCCGCCGGGTCGATGCGGGGACGGCCGCGCAGCCGGTAGTACCGCTCGACGGCACCGTGGACGCGCTGCTCGTCCACCACCTCCAGCAGGCCCGCGTCGGCGAGCAGTGCCACGTGGCGATACACCGTGGTCTTCGGGACGTCCGGCAGCCGCGCGCACAGATCGCCGGTGGTGCGGGTCAGGCCGCCGGTCATGGCGTGCACGATGCGCAGGCGCACAGGGTGCAGCAGCAGGGTGAGCATGTCCACGGGCTCTAGGTTCCCATGTCTGGTACCGTTCCCATAGTTGGGAATGCAAGCGGAAGCGTCCGCACCCGAAGGGGGATCACATGACTGAGCCGTCTGAGTTGTCTGAGCTGTCGGAGCAAACCGAGCTGAGCCCGCCCGCCGAACACCCCGCGCCACTCGGCCGTCACTACGCAGTCGGCGGACACAAGCTGCTTCTCCACCGCGACGGCGCCGGAGACGGACCGCCGGTGGTCCTGCTGCCCGGCGGCGGCTGCGTGGGCCTGGACCTGTGGCCGGTTCTGGACGGCGTCGCGCAGTTCGCCACCGCCGTCACTTACGACCGCGGCGGCACCGGGTGGAGCGATCGCGACGTCCGCCTGCCGCGATCGCTCGCCGCGGTCACCGACGAACTGCTCGAACTGCTGCGCGCTGCCGGTATCGCAGGGCCCTACGTCTTCGTCGGGCACTCCCTCGGCGGCTTCTACGCGCGCTACCTCGCCGCCCGCCATCCCGACACCGTCGCCGGTCTGGTCCTGCTCGAACCGGGCCATGAGGATTACCACAGGTACCTGCCGAAGGAGCTGACCGACCGCTGGGACGCCTTCGACCCCGGCCAGGACCTGCCCGACGTCCTTCCGCAACAGATCATCGACTTCTACCGCGATCTGTTCGAGCAGGAGATGACCGCCTGGCCGGCGGAGATCCGCTCGCCGCTCGTCGCCAACCACGTCCATCCGCGCTGGCTCCAGGTCGGCATGCGCGAGGCGGCGAACCTGCCGGCGCTCAACGACGAGATGCGCGGCGCCGGACCGGCTCCGGCGGACATCCCGGTCGTGGTGCTGACGGCGATGGACGTCGATCCGTTCAAACGCGCGGTTTCCATGGGTGTGTCAGAGGAGGGGCTGTATGCCGAACTCGACGCCAAGCTGCGTCTCTACAACGAACTCGCGGCCACGTTCACCCGGGGCGAGAACCGCCCGATCGAGGGCGTCGGCCACGCGACGCTGTCTATGCGGCGGCCAGATGCGGTGGTGCAGGCGGTCAGGGATCTGATGGATGGATAGTCATGCTCTCGTTGGGCGCCCCGTGTCGCGCTGAAGCCTCGGCCTAGGCTTGCCGCCATGAAGCCACTCGGCGCCTCCGACCCCCGCCAGATCGGCCCCTACCGGCTGTTCGGGGAACTGGGCCGGGGCGGCATGGGGCGGGTGCTGCTCTTCAAAGCTGAGCCGAGGGCTCAGAGCTGCTTCAAAACAGTCTGCTTCGCCAAGGCGAACTCCTCGTCCGTGAGCACGCCGTCGCGATGCAGTTCGCCAAGCTCGCGGAGCCGACGCACCACGGTGTCGTGATCGGCGCCGTCGCTTGCGGCAGCGGCTGGAGCGGATGCTGTCAGCGCGGGCGGGGAGGCCGGCGTCTCAACAGCAGGCGCGTTCGGATGTGCCATCCGGCCCACGATCGCTGTCGCCAGCAGCGCGCTGCCTCCGTTCTCCTTCTTCGTACCCCACATCGTCAGGCAGTTGGGGTCGAGGCGCGGGTTCTGCGAGATGATGCCAGTCTCGCCGTGGATCCGGAACCGGACCCAGCCCCAGTCCATCCCCACCGCCGGCCGCCATTCCACCGCCTCCAGCGCCGAAAGCGGCCACTCGCGAGGGCCCGCGTTGCGCTTCCTCAGGTCCGCGAGCCAGTTCCACTCCAGGCGGACCGTCTCGCCGTCGAACGATCCGACGCCGTCCTGGCCGTTTGCGGTCACCGGGACGCCCGGCGCCGCGATCAGGTACCGGTCCGTGGGGCCGTCGGGGACCTGCGCCACGGTGAGGGCGTCACGGACCTCGTCGGCGAAGTACTCCGCGACGCCGCCGCGATCGACGGGGATCTCCAGCTGGTAGGGATCGGAGTCGTCGTTGAGCCGGCCGCCGCAGGCTTGCAGGAACGGATCCGCGCCGGTGCGGAGCCGCATGCGCAGCCGGCCGGCGCCGTGCTTGGCCTTCTTCCCGCCGTCGGACGCCGCCTCGAACGCGACTCCGGCGACGGCCTCCAGCGGCACCACGATCTCGCCGAGCGCCGCCCGGATGCGGGAGACCTCCTTGTCGTGCCCCGGCACTATGCGCACCAGGTCCCCGTTGAAGGTCCAGGTCCCGTTCTTCCCCATCACCTCGGCCATGGGCTTGATCGTAGAGCCCTCAGGGCCGGCGGCCGAGCAGGTACCGCAGCACCTGCAGGTATTCGTCCTTGACCCGGGCCTTGTCGGGCTCGGCGGTCAGCGCGAGGTCGATGCCGGCCGAGCCGAGAAGGTGGAAGACGGAGCGGGCCAGGGTGGTGACCGGCAGCGGCGGGAGCTTGCCGATGTGTATCAGGGTGCTGATCGTCTGTTCGATGAGGCCGAAGGCGTGGCGCTCCTCGCTGGCCTTCCACTCCTTCCAGCCGAGGGCGACCGGGGCCTCCTGCCAGACGACGCGGCCGTATACCGGCTCGCAGCAGCACTCCAGGAACATCTCCAGGGCGGCGTCGGCGGCGGCTGCCGGGTCGTCGGGGTGCTGGGCCGCGGCTTGCTCGACGCGCTTGAGCATGGCTTTTTCGGTGTCTTCGTAGACCGCGCGGAACAGGGCTGTCTTGTTGGCGAAGTGGTGGTAGACGGCGCCGCGGGTGGCCTGGATGTCGGTGGCGACGTCTTCGAGGGCGGTGGCGGCGAAGCCGTGGTCGGTGAAGCGGCGGGCGGCGGCTTCCAGGAGGGCGGCGCGCGTTGCCTCGGAGTACTGTTCCCGCCTGCTTTTCACGGTGGCCTTGGTGGTGGTCTGGGTGGTGCTTTCGGTGGCGCTTTCGGCGGTGCTCGTGGCGGGGTTCGTGACAGCGCTCTTGGCGGTGCTCTTGACGCCGGACATGCATCGAGTATACGAACATACACAGTGTATGTTTCCGACGTGGAGCAGGTGAATTTCGCCATGGCCGATACCGAAACGCTCTTCGACCCCTTCGCTCCGGGCTTCACCGAGGATCCGTATCCGGCCTATCGCCGGCTGCGTGAGGGCAGTCCGGTGCAGGAGCACCCTTTCGGGTTCTGGATCCTGTCCCGGCATGAGGACGTCTCGGCCCTGCTGCGCTCCGGCCACTCCGTCGACTACCGCAACACCGCCGAGGACAGCGTCGCGCGGCTGCAGGCCGACGCCATGCTGCAGGCCGATCCCGAACTCAGCGAGACCGCCGAGACGTATGGCCTGTCCATGCTCGACCGCGATCCGCCGGACCACACCCGGCTGCGCGGCCTGGTGGCGAAGGTGTTCACGCCGCGGTCGGTGGCGGCGCTGGAGCCGTACGTCACCGAGCTGGTGGATGCGGCGCTGGATCGGCTGGCCGACGAGGCGGCCGGCGGCGGCAGCGCCGACCTGATCAGCACCTTGGCGTTCCCGATCCCGTTCGCCGTCATCTCGCGGATGCTTGGCATCCCGGATGCTGACCATCAGCGCATCAGGGAACTGAGCGGCCTGCTGGTGCGCACTCTGGAGCCGATCGGCGACGCGGAGCTGCTGGTGCGGATCAACCGGGCGCGGCTGGAGATGCAGGAGGTGGTGCGGCAGCTGATCGACGCCAAGCGCGCCCGGCCGGGCGACGATCTGCTGACCGCGCTGATCGCCGCCGAGTCGGGTGGGGATCGGCTCACTGACGAGGAGCTGGTGGCACAGGTGATCCTGCTCTACGTCGCGGGCCACGAGACCACGGTGAACTTGATCGGCAACGGCACGCTGGCGCTGCTGCGGGCGCCTGGCGAGCTGAAGAAGCTACACGAGTCGCGGTCGCCGGAGCTGGCCGCGAACGCGGTGGAGGAGCTGCTGCGCTACGACGCCCCGGTGCAGCAGTCGCGCCGGATCACGCTGTCGCCGTACGAGGTGGGTGGCCGGACCATCCCGGCGGGCGCCTTCGTCATCGCCGCCCTGGCGTCCGCGAACCGGGACGAGGCGGCGTTCGGCCCGGCCGCTGCGGAGCTTCGTGTGGAGCGGGCGAATGCTCGGCAGCATGTGTCGTTTGGCGGTGGGCCGCACCACTGTTTGGGGGCTGCGTTGGCGCGGTTGGAGGCGCGGGTGGTGGTGGAGCGGTTGGTGGGGCGGTTTCCGGGGCTGGGGTTGGTGGGGGAGCCGGTTTGGAATGGGAGGATCAACTTGCGGGGGTTGGAGGTGCTGTTGGTGGGGGTGGGGTGAGGGGTGGGTGGGTTGGTGGTCGGCTCTGTGGTCGGCTCTGTGGGGCGGCTGGCGGTTGCGATGTGGGTAAAGGCTAAAGGCGATTTTTACGAAGCGCGGGTGTATGCGGTCTCGGGGTTCGTGGTGGGAGTTCTGTTCTTCGGCTGGCGGTCGTCGTGTTCACGGGCCCGGCACCGGTGGGTCCTCCTTCGGTGGCTGTTGGTGAGGTGGCTGGCTCTCAGTCAAAGTCAAGAGCTTGATGAAG